>JAAYIT010000387.1 GCA_012523295.1 Porphyromonadaceae bacterium
GCCTCAATTATGAGTAGTATAACAATTTTAAAATATTACAATTAAAGCTTTCTGTTACTTAAATGGCTGATATGAAAAAAAATACCGCTAAAAAACACTGGTTTGCTGTATATGTAAAAATGCATCATGAGCGAAAAGTGAGAGATAGATTAAGTGCATTGGGGATAGAGAATTTTTTACCGATACGAGAAGAAATCAGACAGTGGAGTGACAGGAGAAAAAAGATTGAAAGGCTGTTGATTCCGATGATTGTCTTCGTGAGGGTAGCGGATAATGAGCATATTACCGTGCTTAAGCAACCGCAAGTAAGCCATTTCCTAACTATGCGAAGTGAAAGAAAACCGGCAGTAATACCCGATAAACAAATGGAGGATTTCCGATTTTTAGTTGAAAATGCCGAAAATGATGTACTTATTTCAAATGAAAACTTTGACGAAGGAGATTGGGTGCGTGTGATCAAAGGTTCGTTAGTTGGGCTCGAAGGTAAATTGATACAAACTGAGGGAAAACACAGAATCGCGGTTCAAATTGAGCAGCTTGGCTTTGCCACTGTGGAATTGAATGCAGGCTGGGTGGAGGTAGTAAAGAATAATCACCTATTATCCAAAGAATAGGTTCACGCCAAAAAAATAACAAAAAACAAAATAATCATGCTAAAAAAAATCACTTTTCTTGTTCTTGCTGTTTCTCTGACAGTCGGATTGGAAGCTGAGAAAAATTACTTGAATGTGTCCGGACAAACCGGAGTGGTTGTTAACTCCCAAAGGGATAAAAAATTAGGCATTGGCGGATCAGTAGCCTGGTTGATGCAAGACGATTTTATGTCAAAAAGTGGAAAGAACTACACCTCCTTGACTATGAAGATTTTCAACAATCCGTATCAAGAAGGAAAATTTCTTAAAAGTATGTTCAATAATGAAGATGATGGATTTAACTATGTTGCGTTATTGGCAGGATATCGTGTTAATTTTCAGAATATTAGTAACGGGTTTTTCGTTGAGCCACGATTAGGAGTCGGGATTTTCGCAGACAAAAAACCGGCATTTGTAGTGTCACCATTAGTTGGGTTTGCCTACAGGAATTTCGATTTCGGAGCATATTGCGATTTGGGTTTCAAAAATAAACCATTCGCTACTCAAAAGAATAATTTTATAACTGTAGGACTGAGTGTGGGGTATGGGTTTGGTTTGTAGTTTTTAGTATGAAGAGTTTGCACTTTTGAATATCCTGTTATATTGGTTGTTTTTGGCTTCAGAGAAGCCTGATATTTGTAGCAAAATGTAAGTTTTTAGGTACGGACCCCAATTGGAGTCGAATAATTGATGCTGAAATAAGCTGCAAATATTAAATTCCGCCGGAATTTTCCTTAAAAATCAAAAGTCAAGATAACTACTAATAAAACGAAAATAAATAAGATAAATTTCACTGATAACAGAACATAACTCGAAGTGTTAAAGAAGTTTATTAAAAATATATGAGCAGAATATTAATCACCGGCGGTGCCGGATTTATTGGTTCCAATCTTTGTGAAGCTTTTCTGAGTGAAGGGAACGAAGTTCGTTGTTTGGATAATTTCGCAACAGGCAAAATGGAAAATATCCGGCCTTTAATTGACAATTATCCTAATCAATTTCAACTGATCACCGGAGATATTCGCGATATTGAAACGTGCCATCAAGCTGCTGAAGGAGTGGATTACATCTTGCATCAAGCCGCCTTAGGCTCTGTGCCACGCTCCATACATGACCCTGCCACTACCAACGCGGTCAATATCTCAGGTTTTCTCAATATGCTTGTCGCTTCGCGCGACGCCGGAGTAAAACGGTTTATCTACGCTGCCAGTTCATCTACCTACGGCGACAGCAAATCGCTGCCCAAAGTGGAAGATGTTATCGGCAAACCGCTCTCACCCTATGCTGTGACCAAGTATGTAAACGAACTTTACGCCGATGTTTTTGCAAAAACATACGGGATAGAATATATAGGATTGCGCTATTTCAATGTGTTTGGACGGCGTCAGGACCCCAACGGGGCGTATGCAGCTGCTATTCCACTGTTTGTGAAAAAATTTATGAACCACGAAAGTCCGGTAATCAACGGCGATGGAGAAAACAGCCGTGATTTTACCTATATCGATAACGTGATATTGATGAATAAACTGGCGATGGAAACCGAAAACCCCGAAGCGCTCAATACCGTTTACAACACGGCTTTCGGCGATCGAACCACGCTAAACGATTTGATTAGCAACCTGCGAGAAATTCTTTCGGAATATGATCCGGAAATTAAAAACGTGAAAGCTATCCACGGACCGGAGCGGAAAGGAGATATTCCACACTCGTTGGCAAGTATTGATAAGGCAAAAAGGTTGCTCGACTACAACCCGAAGTTCAGCCTAAAAGAAGGATTGAAAGAAGCGGTGAAGTGGTATTGGGAGAATTTGTGAGGAATATTGTTGAGTTTTGGTTTCTTCGATAGTTTTTATCACAATTAATTCCATTCAAATAAGTTTAATAAATGGTCAAAATAAGGTTTTAAAAATTGTGGTTATGAAATCACTATTGTCCGATAAAAATATTTTGAAAAAGTAAAAGTGCACTGTCAAAAATGAATTTTATCCAATGCACTTTTTGTTGTAGATTTGTGTTCACCACAAACATAAATACTACAATGAACAAAAATACACATTTTTTTGGACAATCCGTTTTCGGACAGCTGATTTCTTTAATTGATAATAAAATTATTTCCAGTAACAGCCTTAAACACAAGGCAGATCACTATGTAAAAGCATTTAAGCTTAAAGACCACTTGATAAGCATGTTGTTTTGTGTTTTTGCCAAATGTACTTCACTGCGCGAAGTATCAGGCGCGATGCTCGGTTTAGCAGGTAAAACAAAACATTTTCAGTTAGACAGTTTGCCGTATCGAAGTACTTTATCCGATGCAAACAAACGGCGGATGTCTGATGTGTTTGCAGGCATATACAACGATCTGCTTAAACAATATCACTACGTTTTCTCGGACAGCCGAATAAAGCAAGTGATAAAAAAACAAATAGAAATCTTTGACAGCACCACTATCAGCCTGTTTCAAGATATTTTGAAATGCGTGGGCAGAATGCCGGCCAACGGTAAACGCAAAGGTGGAATCAAGGTACACACGATAATCAACGTTGATGAACTTGTACCCAAAATGATTTATTTAACCAGTGCGTCAACGAGC
>JAAYIT010000388.1 GCA_012523295.1 Porphyromonadaceae bacterium
CCAACCCCACCCCCGAACAAAAAGAGAAAATCGAACAAACCGCCCGGGCGATCCTCGCTGCCCGTGAGCGCTACCCCGAAGCAAGCCTCGCCGACCTCTACGACGAGCTCACCATGCCCCCCGACCTCCGCAAAGCCCACCAGGCAAACGACAAAGCCGTTTGGGAATCCTACGCCAAACCCTGGCACCCCCTCGACAACGAACCCGCCTGCGTCGCTTATTTGATGGACTTACACCAACAATTATTAACGATAATCAATAAGGATTTTGATTCAATACGTTGAAATTACAATAGATAGGAACAAAACTCAAGATGATTTAAAGTAATTCGGACTTGTTGTTGAAAGTTTAGTTGTGAAGTGATAACTGTCCATAGTTGGAAGGCTAACAATGTACATCGACAAGATTGAGATAACAAATTACAAATGTTACAAGGACACTTTTACATTTACATTAAACCAAGGGCTGACAATTTTGGTAGGAGATAATAGCTCAGGCAAATCAACAATACTAGAAGCAATTAACTTAGCACTGACAGGTTACCTTCACGGCAAACCATTGTCAATGATCCTCAGTCAGTATATCTTCAATAAAGAAACTGTCGATGATTATCTGTTGAACATAAATTTACGAAACCATGTTCCTCCTCCAAAAATCACTATCAGCTTGTTTTTGGCCGGGGACAAGAAGGAAACTGCCCTTTTCTGGGGTGATGGAAACGTAAATGAAAATAATCAAAATAGTGGCGAAAAAGGTTTAAGCTTTATAGTCGAGCTGGACCCGAAACACCACGATGATTACTTGGCATGCATTTCTGGAAATGAATTGTTAAGTCTGCCTATTGAGTACTATCATTACTATTGGAGGACTTTTTCCAGAGATAATCATATTACACCAAAGAGTATCCCCATTAAATCTCTCCTAGTAGACTCATCTGGTCCGTTGTCGCAACAAACATCGTCTCGATATATTTCTCGGATAATCAAGGATAAATTAGACGCCGATACGATAGTTGGTGTGTCACAAGCTCATAGGAAACTCAAAGATAGTTTTAAAAATGATTATTCGATAAAAAAGGCGAATGATCTATTAAAGGGCAAAGGAGTCGATTCTCAGATAGAGTTAGCCGTAGAATTGGGCACAAAAAATGAATGGGAAGAAAGCGTCACAATAGAAATAGGAACTTTTCCCTTTCAATTCCTCGGAAGAGGAAATCAATCGCAAATAAGTCTAGATGTTGTTTTGGCTAAGGCTTCGGATAAGCTTGAAGTGATCCTCATTGAAGAACCAGAAAACCATCAATCGCATAGTAACTTAAATGTACTTCTTGATCACCTTACAAAAAAACTAAAGGATAAACAAGTACTTGTAACCACGCATAACAGCTTCGTTGCAAATAAATTGGGTTTACAAAGTCTTGTTCTGCTTGAAAACAAAAGAACGATTAGACTAACCGATTTGACTCAAGAAACTCAGGATTATTTCATGCGTTTGGCGGGTTATGATTCTCTTCGGCTACTATTATGTAAGAAGGCTATTCTTGTCGAAGGACCGTCAGACGAATTAATTATTCAAAAAGCATACATGTGCGACAATGGTGGCTCGCTACCCATCCATCATGGTATCGAAGTAATTTCGGTTGGAACCGCTGATTTACGATTTTTAGAAATATCCAAATTGTTAAATAAACCTACAGTAGTTGTGAAAGATACGGATGGTGATATTAAAGCGTTGGAAAAAAAGTACAAGCAATACTTGAGTCAGCCTGATGCCCCATCAATAAAAATAATATATGACCCGGAACTTGTTGAAAAGGAGGAAACGTCAATTAAAGATTATAACTGGAATACCTTGGAACCAGAAATTATAAAAGTAAATGATTTTAAATCTCTATGCAATATATTCGGCAAAACTTTTACTACAAAAGATGAATTGCGCAAGTATATGCTTAACAACAAAACTGAATATGCTCTAAAACTATTCACCACCAATCAATCCTTTAAGTTTCCGGAGTATGTGAAACGTGCCGTTAATCAAGAATGAATTATGGATTGCAGGCCCAGGGTCAGGTAAAAGCTACAAATTAGTAGAAACTGCACTGAAATTTCCTGATAAGAAAATTCTGTTAACTACGTTCACAAATTCAAATACGGAAGTATTAAAGAACTTATTTTATGAGCAGAATAATTGTATTCCTCCAAATGTTACTATTGATAGTTGGTGGGCAATATTGCTGAAACACGGTGTGAAACCTTTCCAAGGAGTTATGACTGACAACGAAATTCAAGGAACTCATCTCGTAAATTCCACGTCTAGCACAATAATGAAAAATGGTAAAGTTGTCGGAAATATAGCAGAAGCAAATACTAGAGAGTATTTCTTTGACAATAATTATAAAATTTACTCCGACAAGTTAGCTTTTGCGGTCGTGCGATGTAATGAGAAGACAAACGGCTTAGTAATGGAGAGGCTCTCCTTATTGTTTGATTTCGTAATGATTGATGAAGCACAAGATTTGGTAGGTTATGATTTAGAAATTATTAGGCTCTTATTGTTGAGTGAAAGTGATATCATCCTCGCTGCTGATCCAAGGCAAGTGACCTTTCAAACTCACCATAGCGGTAAATATAAAAAGTATCAACAAGGGAAAATCAAGGATTTCATTAATGATTATTTTAAAAATGGTGAGGTACAAGTAGATACTAAGAGTTTAAAGGATTCTCGGCGATGTAACGATGATATCTGTAAACTTGCCAGTCAAATTTATCCGGAATATCCAATCATTAAATCACAATTTAATACTTTATCAAATCATCATAACGGTATTTTTTATATTCATCAAAATGAAGTGTCGACCTATTTGGAAGACCATAATGGAGTCCAATTAAGAAACTCCATAAAAACACCAACTAATCCGAATTTTAGTGTATACAATTTTGGCGAAGCAAAAGGAATGACATTCGATCATGTCTTAATTTACCCAACAAAGGATATTGTCGACTGGATCAAATCAAAGGACTGCGAGATTTTAGCTGAAGAAACTCGAGCAAAATTTTTTGTGGCAGTCACACGAGCTCGATACAGTGTTGCATTTGTACTTCCTGATGATAAATACGTAGCAGAAGGGCAAATGGGTCTTGGTTTCAAGTAGTTCCACCATTGGAGACAGCCTCGCAACGACGGTCAAAAGATTTGTCATCCTGAGAGAAGAAGGATCTTAACCTGTTGAGGGCAAGATTCTTCGCTTTGCTCAGAATGACAGATTAAAGGCAGATTGCCGCGCTTCGCTCGCAAAGACAGATCCAGGTCGCAAGGTCGGGGAGGGGGGCGTCATCGCGAGCTTCTTTTTCGAAGCGATCTCGAAAGGTGCTGCCTTCAGCTGCGGCGTTGATTATCTCACTTGTTAGCGGAGGGAGACAAGCCCCCACTCCCCTGCGTAGCACTTCGGGGAGCTTCGACGTACGGCTGGGCTTTAGTC
>JAAYIT010000404.1 GCA_012523295.1 Porphyromonadaceae bacterium
ACTGAAATGACAGTATGGCTGAAAGATGATGAATTGATTGTGGCTAATCAGGCGAAGTGGCCCCAGGCGGCTCCGATCTATCCTGAATACTCAAATGACTGGCTGATAGAGGAAATGAACGGAAACCCATATCATTGGCATGAGCGTCCCGGCGATAAATTCTACGTTGATGATGATGTCAAAGAAGAGTTAAAGGAATGCATCGAATATTGGAAGGATAAGGCTCTTGTTAATTATTTGAGAAGTTCTTTATCTGAAGAGATATTAAATGCTTGGGATTCAGGTATTATTGATGAGACCTGGGTAGTAGGTGCCGGTCTTGGTAATGAGATACCGGATTATAATCTGGTTATAAATAAAGGTCTTAAAGATGTTATCGCCAGAACCAAAGATAGAATCGAGAGATTGGATCTTAAGCTCCCGGGCAATGTACAAAAAAGGTTTTTCCTTGACGGTGTGTTAAAGAGTAATGAGGCTGTAATCAACTTCTCCAATAGAATCGCGGCAGAATGTGAGAAGCAGGCCGAGTTTACTAAGGATCCCGACAGAAAAGCCGAACTACTAGAACTTGCGGGTATTTGCAGACACGTTCCCCTTAACCCGGCAAGAACATTCCATGAAGCGGTTCAGTCTATCTACATTATATTATTGGCTGTTCACTTAGAGTCAAATGGTCATGCAATCTCCTTAGGCCGCTTTGACCAGTATGTTTATCCTTTCTATAAAAAGGATATTGAAGAAGGAAGAATAACAAGAGAAAAAGCATTAGAAATTATTGAGTGCTTCTTTATAAAGTGTAATGAGCTGAATAAATTACGCTCCTGGCCTGATACAGAATTCTTCTTAGGTTATCAGATGTTCATAAATCTTGCGATCTGTGGACAGACAAAGGATGGCGAGGATGCTACAAATGAAATATCACATCTTTGCGTTGAAGCATGTGCAGAACTTAAGCTTGTTACTCCATCTGTATCCGTTAAATGGTGTGAAAAAACAGATGACGAATTTATGATGAAAGCACTGGAAGCGGTTATGGTTCATCAGGGCGGTATGCCTGCGTTCTACAATGACCTTGCGTTTATCAGAACATTAAGAAACATGGGTATAGACGAAGAGGACTTGGTTGACTGGGCGCCGGATGGGTGTATAGAAGCTTCAATCCCCGGAAAGTGGGATTTTGCAGCTAAAGGACCTTGGCTTAACGTAGAAAAGGTATTAGAGATAACACTGAATGACGGTGTAGATCCTAATACGGGAATTCTTTATAAGAAGACCAGCAAGCCGATACTCGAGTGCACTTCAACAGAAGAGATTTTGCAGGAATACAAAGATATGCTTGCTTACTTTATGGACTTGCAGGTAATAACAGAGCACACGAATGACTATGTTCATTGCCTTTATGATATTAATCCTTTCCGTTCTTCACTTGTTGAGGACTGTATTGAAAGAGGCCTTGATTTGGTTGAAGGTGGAGCAAAATATTCCGCAGATGGCGGACCTACAGCCGGTACCATAAGTGCGGGAGATGCTCTGGCCGGAATAGAGTATGCGGTATTCGATAAAAAGCTCATTACATTAGAGCAATTATTACATGCATTAAAGACTAATTACGAGGACATGGAGACTACTCCTACAGGCCCTGAAATCAGAGCGATTCTTCTAAATTAGGCTCCGAAATTCGGTAATGACAACGATGAGGATAAATGGGTTGTTGAGCTAGAGGATTACATTGGATCAAGATATCGTTATGAATATAAGAGCAGTAAATACGGTAAGGGTCCGGTTCCTTGTTGCTTCTCATATAGTCAAAGTCCTGTAACAGGTAATATATCCTTTGGCCGTGTTATAGGTGCTACTCCGGACGGTAGAAAGAAAGGCGAACCGGTAAACAACGGTATTTCCCCTGCTAATGGCTCCGAGAAGCACGGTGCCACAGCCGCTTGTAACTCTGTTGCCAAATTACCGAGTATATGGTTCCAAAAGGGCGCTATCTTCAATATGAGACTCGCTAAGGGAGCGGTTGCCACTAAGGAAAACAGACAAAGAATTATTGATATGATGAAGGTTCTTTTCCGTAATTACGGACAACAGATTCAATTTAATGTGGTAGATGATAAGGTTTATAAGGATGCCATGAAGAATCCTGAAAAATATAAAGATCTTATGGTAAGGGTATCGGGTTACAGCGCATTATTTACCGCGTTAGCACCTGACTGCCAGATGGATGTTATAAATCGAATTGAACTAGATATTTAGACTAATTTTTAAAGGAGACGAGATGGAGAAAGCACGTATATTTAATATTGAGCGTTATGCAATTGAAGATGGACCTGGAATTCGAACTGTGGTTTTTCTCAAAGGATGTAAGCTGCGATGTAAGTGGTGTGCCAATCCTGAATCTCAGTCCTTTGAAAAAGAAGTATTGGTTAAAGCAAATGCGTGCATAGGCTGCGGAAAATGTGAATTGATATGCCCCAACAAAGCCATAAAACATACCCCCCTTATGGGCTATATTACACAACAGGATTTATGCAGCCATTGCAGCATATGCATAGACAACTGTTTCGAAGATGCGCGTACTTTAATGGGTACGGATTATACGGTTGATGAGCTGATAAAAGAACTGCTTAAGGATGAGCAATATTTTGAAATGTCCGGTGGCGGTGTTACATTTAGCGGCGGAGAACCTTTATTTTACAGTGTTTTTATTAAGGAATGTGCTCTAAAATTAAAGGATAGAAATATTACAACTTTAATAGAAACCTGTGGTCACGTACCTCTGGATAACATAAAAATAGTACATGAGGTTGTCGACTATATATATTATGACTTCAAAGAGATTGATCCCGAAAAACATAAAGAGTTCACGGGATTTGATAACAAGCTAATTCTGGAGAATTTGAATTGGCTGGATAAGAATTACAAAGGAAAGCTATCCGTAAGATATCCCTATATTCCCGGACACAATGATTCTAAAGAAGATGTAGAAGGATTCCTTGAGTA
>JAAYIT010000389.1 GCA_012523295.1 Porphyromonadaceae bacterium
AGCTCATAATTGATTGGCAGCAACTCCTGCCTGCCAATAGCAAAGCAAACGGTCTATAAATCTCAATGAAATTTATAGACCGCTATTTTTTGTGCTTTGAAAGACGGCGGATTTGGGATGCTTACATACATTCAATGAAAATTCTCCACACTTCTGACTGGCATTTAGGCAGAACACTTTACACAAAAAAAGATCGGCAAGATGAGCATACAGCCTTTCTGAACTGGCTTTTGGAAACAATCAATAAGCAATCTATTGACATTTTACTCATTGCCGGAGATGTGTTTGATACTGCTTCACCCAGCAGCACATATCAGAAGATTTATTACGAGTTTTTAGTCAAAGTGAGAGCCGCGGGTTGTGAAAATGTGATCGTTGTTGGCGGGAATCACGATTCACCAAGTTTTTTGAATGCGCCAAAAGAGATTTTGGCAGCTCTAAATGTAGTCGTAGTCGGGAACGCGAGTGAAAACACAGAAGATGAAATAGTTATTATCAGAAACAGCAATGACGAACCGGCTTTGATAGTTTGTGCCGTACCGTTTTTACGAGAAAGAGACATAAGTCGATTTGCCGAGGGCGAGACCTACTCCGACCGCTCAAAACGGATTAATGAAAATATAAAAAAGCACTATGAAGAAATTGCGCGACTCGCTGAAAACAAAAGAGATGAGTTGGGTAAAGACATTCCCATCATTGCTACCGGACATTTATCTGTTTTCGGCGGGAAAAGGAGCGAGGATGATGGTGTACGCGAAACTTACATCGGAAACATTGAGGCTATTTCAAGTGATATTTTCCCCGAAACATTTGAATATGTGGCACTTGGACATTACCACATTCCTTCTGTTATGAAAGAGCACATTCGATATTGCGGCTCGCCTATACCAATGGGATTTGGAGAAGCAAAACAACAAAAATGTGTCTTTGTAATTGATTTTAATGCTGAAAAAAAGATTGAAAGAATAGAAATTCCGGTTTTTCAAAATATAGAATCGATTGTTGGCAATAAAGATTTCATTGAAAATCGTTTATCCGAAATTAAAAAACTTGATAAATCTTTTTGGGTGGAAATAATCTATACCGGACAAGAGATTTTCCCTGATTTCACAGCTTGGCTGAACGAGCAAATCGAACAGTCAAAAATTGAAATCTTAAAAATGCAAAACAAGCAGTATTTAGACCAGGTGCTTACGTTGAATGACACCGTTGACCTGTTAGATGAACTCAATGAATACGATGTCTTTGAAAAATTGCTGAAAAAAAAAGAGATCTCCGAAGAACAAAAAATTGAATTAAAAGAATGTTACAATGAAATTGTGATTGGGTTAAACATTGAAGACTAAGGCATTATGAAGATATTAAAACTCAAATTCAAAAATATTAATTCCCTCGTCGGTGAAAATGAGATTGACTTTTCAGACCCTGTTTTCAAAGATGATGGTCTTTTTGCTATTACCGGAAAAACCGGCTCGGGTAAGAGCTCGATACTTGATGCGATCTCACTTGCGTTGTTTGGAAAAACTCCGCGAGTAGATTCTTTCACTAAAGAAAATGCTGTTTTGACAAGGGGAGAAAAAGATTGCTATGCTGAGATTGTATTTGAAGTGGCGGGGAAAAAGTGGAAATCTTCTTGGAAACAAGAGCTCAACCGTAATGGAAATTTGAAACCCGTAAACAGGCAAATTGCAGATTTTGATGATAAAATTATTGCTGATCAAATATCGAAATGCAATGAAGAAATAGTAAAAATACTGGGACTCACCTTTGAGCAATTTACTAAAGTGATTTTGCTTGCACAAGGGAGTTTCGCGGCATTTTTACAAGCTGATAAAAATTTGAAAGGTGAGCTGTTGGAGCAAATCACCGGGACTGAGATTTATGGGGATATTTCAAAGGAGGTTTTTAAACGAAACAGCGCGGAAAAGGCAAAACTTGAGGCTATTTCTTTAGAACTTGAGGCCATAAAAATACTGTCGGACACGGAAATCGAACAATTAACTGCGGAAATAACCGAGACAAAATTACAAAAGGAGCAGATAGACGGTGAATTATTGCAAGTTGAAACAGCTAAAAAATGGCTTGATGATATAGGAAGTTTACAAAAGCAAATTCAGGAAAACAAACAAAAAACTCCGGAATTAGAGGAAAAACTCAAAGAAGATATCGAGAAATTTGAAGCAATAGCTGAGAAACTAAAAACTGCAAATGCCGAGCAGGAAAAGTACCAACCAATTTTTACAAAAGTAAGAGGATTGGACTCACAAATAGCCGACAGAAAAAAGGATTTACAACCCGTTTTACTAAAAATATCAGAATTAAATGGTTTAGTATCTGACATTTCGACTAAAATTGAGAATAAGAATAATGAGTTAGGAAATGCGGTGATTTTACTGAAAGAACGACAAGCCTGGTCAGCCGAAAATAGCATTTACGAAGAACTCATTACAGGTTTTTCTGCCATTGAAACCGAAAACCTACATTTGGAAAAATCAGCAAATGAAATACAGTCAATTTCTCAGGTCATTGAAGGATTAACTGAAGATTTAGAGTCAAAAAACTCCGCTTTAGCTGCTTCAAACAAACTTTTTCTGGAAAAAGAAAATGAACTGAATCACAATACGATTATTTTAGAAACAAAGCGTGCTGATCAAAATCAGATATTGAACGGAACAGAACTCACTCATTTACACGATGAAAGAGATAGCATCAGGGAATTTGGGATAAGGCTAAGGGATTTTATTAAAAATGAAACAGAGATTTCTGTACACCAGTCCGAATTAAAAAATCATAATGAGCGTTTACTTCAAATTGAAGACGCTAAAATTCAACTTTCAGAAGTTGTCGAAAAAGGCTCATCAACTCAATCTGAAGTAAAAAGTAAAATTTCACTCCTTGAAGAAAACATTAAATTAGCTCAAACCATCCGGGATCTTGATGAGCATCGCCGACATTTGAAAGATGGCGAGAAGTGTCCACTTTGTGGCTCTTTGGAACATCCGTTTGCCATAGGTAATGTTCCTCAAATGGGGAATAAAGAAGTAGAATTGACTAATCTACAAAAGCAAAATGATGATATAACCAAGAACATACAAAAGACTGAAAAAGAACTCGTAAGTTTAGAAACAGAGAAAAACGGACTCTTAAGAAACAAAGATAAAGAACAAAACTTGCTGAACGAAAAGGCAGCGAAACAAGCTGACTTATTAGCAACAATTAGGCAGACCTACCCCGATTTTATCATTCCGGACAAAGAAAACAGAATTGAAAATTTAGAGAAAATATTAACTGAAAAACGTAGAGATCTTAAGCGTATCAACGCCCAAATCGAGAAAGCAGGAATTATCGAAAAAGAAATTCAAAATCTTCGCGACAAGATTATTCCTGGTATTCAAAAAGAGAAATCGACTGCGGAAACACAAAAAAACGAAGCAGAAAAAGCACAAATTCTGGCTCAACAAAAACTCCGTGATCAGCAAAAATCACTTGATGAGTTAATTGAAAAATTCAACACAGAAAAAGATTCTTTTCTATCAAAATTAAAAAGATACGCGGTAGCAGATATTCAGTCTCTAAGAAAATGTCTTGCAGATTGGAATGAAAATGTTAAAGAAACCGAAAACCTCATAGCTGCTATTTCCGACTTGAAAAACGCAATTAAATTAGACGCACAACAACTTGAAAATCTAAGAGATAATCGAACAAAATCACTTAAAGAAAAAGAAGATAGGGAACTTGAATTAAAAGAATTATCTACTTTACGAAATGAAATTTTTGGTGAAAAATCAGTTGAAGTTGAAGAAAGTAACTTAAAAATTCTAATCAGCGAAACTGAAAAGTCAAAAGAAAATGCTGAAAAATCGAGAAATGAATCCAAAACAGAATTAGAAAAGATAAAAGCAATCATTAAAGACAGAGAAACTGATTTGTTGAAAAAACAGGAACAGAAAATTACAGAAAAGACAATTGAAGAATTGGAACCTGAAATAGATAGGCTAAAATCAACTTCGGAGAGTTTATCTCAGAAAATTGGCGCAAATAAACAGACGTTAATCTTGAACGCTGAAAATTTAAAAAGAAGCGGAAGCAAACTTAAAGAAAAGGAAAAACAGCAAGAAGTTTACAACAAATGGGGAAGATTGAACAGTTTAATAGGTTCTGCTGATGGAAAATCATACAGAAATTTTGCTCAGGCACTTACTTTCGAGCATTTAATCGGTTTGGCAAACAAGCAGCTTCAAAAAATGTCAAACCGATATATGCTAAAGCGGACTGAAGATAATGCGAATCCTTTTGACTTGTCTGTAATTGATAATTTTCAAAACAGCGAATTACGAACCGCTCAAAATCTTTCGGGTGGCGAAAAATTCATTGTTTCGCTATCTCTTGCACTTGGATTGGCGAGTATGGCAAGTAAAAACATGCGTATCGACACCATGTTTATCGATGAGGGATTCGGAACCCTCGACTCCGATTACCTTGATTTAGCGCTGAATGCACTGTCAAATCTTCAAAGCGAAGGAAAAATAATTGGTGTAATCTCGCACTTGACCGAACTAAAAGAACGAATTGCCACACACATGGAAGTCATTCCAATCGGAAACGGACACTCAAAAATTCAGCTTACCTATTAATAGTAAATTTGTCTGCAAAAACACCACAGATTGAGGAAATCTTGACTTTTTCTCGTAATTGAAAATTCCGATTTATCGGAGCTGACGCTTGTAGCACTATTTTGCATTTTCAATTCACAACGGTCAATGCCGCTGAAAGCGTCAGAGTCCTATTAACTAACAAAAATTTATTAACGAAATACCTTAACGGGTTTTCAAGGTTTATTTGCTATTCCCATACTCTTTTCCTGATTTGGGTTGCAAGTTATCATTTTATTTTTGTAAGACCAAAATGGTTTTGCAAACATACGAGGTTTGTATTGAGAAAATAAGGAACCTTAGTAGAAAATGACACTGAATAAATCTCAACCTTATTACCTTATTGTAAATCAATCTCATAAATCTAAATTTTGTTTTTTGGTTATATCGAACTCACGTAACTTATATAATCTATCACTGCAGACCGACTAAAAATTGTCTGTAAATAACCCCCGGATTTATCTGGAGTAAAAAGTCAAAGATATAGCAAAACTCTGTAGGAATTTCCCCTAAAAACAGTGCGAACAAACACTTACAGTGTTGAATACCAACCTACCGCCCTCCACCCAATTAAAATTGGCGGATTATACAAAGTAAACTTCTACGAAGTAAAAAAAACAGTCCCACATGTTGCTTGTAAACTATATTTAGCTGTATGTCAACACCATATGTTTCGTTTTGATATTTTTGTGGGTCAGTAGTGTTTTAATTTAAGTTTAAATATTCACCTGTTAAATGAAAGTAAAAAATGAAACTTCATCCTAATTTAATTGTTATATTTGCAGTCAGTTTACAGAGAGAAGTGCGGATTAAGCAAAAATAATCTTGTAATAACTGTAAAAAATGCACGGGGTGTTCTGAGAAATTCAAGGACTGAGAAAATACCCGAGAACCTGATTTGGATAATGCCAACGTAGGGATGCGACACTATAATTTCTATATTTAGTTACCATCCTGAAGTTTTATTAGGATGGTTTTTTCATTTAAAAAAATAAAATATGGAAATTAAAAAAGTTGACAACAAGCTAATTCCAACAGAAATAACTACTTGGAAAGGGAAAGAAGAATGGTTTTTCAATCGAAAATATACCGATACTTACGAAGAGTATTACGAAGGACCATACAAACGAGCAGAAGTTTGGCAAAAAAAAGTTTTAGAAAGCCTGATTTCAAAAGATTCACGCGTAAAGACCTTGCTTGAATTCGGCTGTGGAACTACTCGTTTTACAAGATGGTGGAAAGATATCGGAATTGAAGCCACAGGCGGGGATATTTCACCATTTATGCTCTCACAGGCACTTTTCAGGTTTGATGGCGATTTAGTTATGGCTGATTCTCACTACCTGCCATTCAAAGACAAGACATTCGATTCATTGGCTTTTATCACTACATTCGAGTACTATAAAGATCCGGTAAAAGTGATTCGTGAAGCTGCCAGAGTAGCGAGATATGGGATTATAATGGGAATGATGAACCGAATTACACCCAAGCTTATAAGACGAAGAACTCAACAAGCATTTGGGAAAAACGAGTTTTACGTTACCGCCAAATTTTACACACCGAAAACGTTGATTAAAATCATTGACGAAGCTTTAGAAGGCAGAGATTACACGATAGAATGGACAGCGACAGGCTTACCAAAGTGGTTTCCGGTACAGCAGTGGGATGTTCCAATCGGTGATTTTTTCGGACTTTATGTAAAATTCAATGACGTGAAAGATGGAAAGTAACTTTGGCAAAATAGAAAAAGATTTTTTCAAACAGTACATTGAAAATCACTGTGGAAAAGAAAGAAAAGCGGTCACGGCAGGTCCAAAATTCGGTGTCGATGTTTCGGTTGTCACGCTGCCAAACAACATGGCAATGGCTTTGGCGAGCGATCCGCTTTCGCTGATACCTCAATTAGGCTTAAAAGAATCTGCTTGGCTTTCAGTACATCTCACGGCCAATGATATCGCGACAACCAGTTTCGCGCCTATGTACGGACAATTTATTCTGAATCTACCGTCAAAGTTTTCTGAAAAAGAGTTTCAAACCTATTGGAGTTATATCAGTCAGTTTTGTGAAGAGATTGGTTTGGCGATTACGGGCGGGCACACAGGATTTGTAGAAGGGCAAAATTCTACGATTGCAGGCGGTGCTACTTTTATAACTATCGCGCCTCATAATCAAATCATTACATCAAAAAACGCAAAACCGGGAGATGCAATACTTGTTACTAAAAGCTGCGCAATCTCTACTTCGGCAATTTTAGCTATGAGTTTTCCGGAAACTGTAAAGAATAAAGTCGGGACAGAAATTTTTCAGCAAGCGCGCGATGCGTTTTACGACATTTCGGTGTTGAAAGACGCGCTGACCGCTGTGCAGCATAACAGATCTGACATTACCGCTATGCATGATGTGACTGAAGGAGGTGTTTTAGGAGCAGTGTATGAGTTAGCCGCAGCCTCTGAGAATGGTGCTGAAATCTTGAATGATAAATTGCCCGTTGACAAGGTCCATGGTTCAATATGTGATGTGTTTTCGTTAGATCCCCGCTATTGTGTCGGCGCCGGATCGCTATTAATCACTTGTAAAAGAAATGCTGTGACAGAAATCATTTCACAATTGCAAAAAGCGGATATTCAATGTACGGAAATCGGCAAATTAACCGAAAAAAGCAAAGGAATCAAGCTTATTGAACATGAAAAAATTTCCGATTTGATCTATTTTGAAAAAGATCCTTATTGGGAAGCATTTTTTAAGGCACAGAAATTAGGATGGAAATGAAAACAACTGAGAATAAAATCAAAGGCGGAGTTTATTTGGTTATAAATCCGGAAATGGATGAAAAACAAATATTGAGCAAACTTAATACAATAATCAAGCAGGGAATTTCAGCTGTACAGATTTGGGATAATTTCAAAAAAGGAGAAAACACTACCGATTTAATCAACAAAATACATTCTATTTGTGCTCCTGCAGGAGTTTTACTTTTGATAAACAATCGGTGGGAACTGCTCCTTGATTCAAATTTAGATGGAGTCCATTTTGATGAAATACCTGTTTCGGTGGAAGAAATAAGAAGTAAAGTCAAGAAAGACATTATTATCGGACTCACTTGCGGCAATAAAACAGACACCATAAAATGGGCTGCCGAAAACGACATTGATTACATTTCTTTTTGCTCAATGTTCCCGTCAAAAAGTGCCGGAAATTGTGAAATAGTGGATCACAGCACAGTCCGAAAAGCTCGGGAGATATTTAAAAAACCTCTGTTTTTGGCAGGCGGAATTTATCCGGAAAACCTGAAAGAACTGAAAGAATTAAGTTTTGATGGTATTGCTGTAATATCTGGAATCATGAACTCCGAAACGCCGGATACTGCAATCGAAAATTACAAAAACATATTAAAAGAAATAAAATGAAACCGACACGTAATCCCTCAACCCCACGGAAACACAAAAAGTGTGTCCCGATAGCACCTGTCAGGGATGCGTGCTCTAACATATAATAAGAAAACTAAAATTTTAAAAAGATGAATTTAGAAACTATAAATAAGCTTTGCTGTCCGTTTGACAAATCGGATTTGACACTCACAATTATCAATAAAGACGACAATGAAAATGTTTTGGAAGGCATTTTAGTCTGTTCGAAATGCAGTAAAGTCTATCCGATTGTATCCGGAATTCCAATTATGAGTCCCGATGAATACAGGGATTATAATTTAGAACAACCACTGCTTGAGAATTGGATAAAGACATTGAACAATGGCAGTAAAGAACAATTTCAGATTTCAGACGGTAAAATCAGTAAAATTGAATTGTAAAAACCACATTTCACCTGTAATTGATCATATCTGAATAAAAAAGCAAAGAGCTTATTCAAAACTGAACAAGCTCTTTTGCTATAGTTAAACCGCATACCATTTTTTCCTGACTTCGACACTGGGACACCCTAAAAATTTTTCCAAAAATAATAATAAAAAAGTTTCTCTTTCGACCTGTGATTTGGTGTCAGCAACATTGTCTTGGAGATACTCTTTCCGCTCATCGG
>JAAYIT010000390.1 GCA_012523295.1 Porphyromonadaceae bacterium
TTATCCGTTGGGAACATAAATTTGAATAATTGTAGTGAATTAATCGGTTTATGTTCCTTAACGGAAACTTACAAACAATATTGTTTAAATTTGTTAATTTTTAATTTTCAACCCCTGATTCGCATAAATAAATTTAGCTTAACTTTGTTAGAGCAATATGGAAAAAGTACAACTTTCCATGCTGTTTGTTTTCATTAATTAGAATACATGTCGCCACTCGCAGTCATCATTACTATCATAGCCTATTTCCTGGTACTGTTCGGGGTTTCACACCTTGCCGGAGGTAAAGCCGATAATGCCGGATTTTTTATCGGAAATCGGAGCTCAAAGTGGTATATGGTGGCTTTTGCCATGATTGGTTCTACCATTTCGGGTGTTACATTTATGTCGGTACCGGGCATGGTTGACCCCAAAGCATTTTCATATATGCAAATGGTGCTGGGCTTTTTCGTTGGGCAACTTATCATTTCGTTTGTACTTATTCCTGTTTTTTACAGGATGAAACTCTTTTCCATTTATGAATATTTGGATCAGCGATTTGGGATGAGTTCTTACAAAACCGGTGCCTGGTTTTTCTTTATTTCCAAAATGCTTGGAGCATCGGTACGATTGTTTTTGGTCTGCCTTTTTTTACAATTGCTGGTATTCGGCCCTTTGAATTTACCTTTTTTACTCAACGTGGTGGTTACTGTAGCTTTGGTTTGGCTTTACACCTATCGCGGCGGTGTGAAAACACTGATTTGGACCGATTCACTGAAAACTTTTTGCTTGATACTTTCGGTAATTCTCACTATCTATTTTATTGCCAAAAGCATGAATCTGGATTTCTCGGGGATGATAGCCGGAATTCGTGAAAGCGATCTTTCCCGTACCTTTTTCTTTAATGATCCGAGAGAAAGCACCTATTTCTGGAAACACTTTTTGGCAGGGATTTTCACAATGATTGCCACTACGGGATTGGATCAGGATTTTATGCAACGAAACCTCAGTTGCGAAAATCCGCGCGATTCGCAGAAAAACATCATCACAAGCGGATTGGTGCAATTGGTCATAAATCTGATGTTCCTCGTGCTCGGCGTGTTGCTTTACCTGTTTGTCGACAGCAAAGGCATACCTCGTCCAGAAAAGAGTGATGAACTTTTTCCGATGGTAGCCACTCAGGGTTATTTGCCGTTGATAGTTGGAGTTTTATTCATTATCGGATTAATTTCGTCTGCTTATGCAGCAGCAGGATCGGCACTGACAGCGCTTACAACCTCCTTTACGGTAGATATTCTCGGGATAAAAAATAAATCGGAAGCTGAGATCAAATCCAATCGTAAAAAAGTGCATATCAGCATGGCGGTAGTGATGGGTTTGGTGATTTTTGTATTTAATATTCTGAATAATACAAGCGTTATTGATGCTGTTTATATATTGGCGAGCTATACGTATGGACCTATTTTGGGGATGTTTGCTTTTGGAATTTTGACAAAAAAACGGGTACGTGATAAGTTTATTCCATTTATCGCCGTTTTATCGCCGATACTATGTTTTTTCCTGCAAAAATTTACAATCAGCCAATGGGATTTCCATTTTGGCTACGCATTGATTATTGTAAATGCAATAGTAACTATGCTGGGAATGTGGTTGGTAGCATTACCGAAAGAGCAAAAGATTTAATATCGCGGTGCTCTGCACCACCGTGCAAAAGCTCGACATCTTGCTACAAATATCAGAGCCACGCTGTGGCTCGCACCGTGCAATTATAGAAAGAATTTACATTAAAAAAGCATCAGAGATGCCTAATATTTGTAGCTGAATAATAGAAAATCAAACTCGTCCACGTTGGTGGGCGAATTAAAAACAATGAATAATACGAAAAAAAATAATCAATCGCACTTCAACGTCCTCCTTGGTGGATTTAGGGGGCTCTTGCTTTTGTCTTTTCAGCTTATTTTATTTTCTCTTTCTGCCATTACCCCTTTTCACTTCGCCCTGCTCACCGACTTGCACATTACGCAAAGCACAACTGCAGTGGAGGATTTGGAAAATTCGGTAAGGCAAATTAACAGCACGCCGAATATTGAATTCGTGTTAGTTACGGGAGATGTAACTGAGTTTGGCGATAAAAAATCTTTGGAAAAAGCGAAAGAGCTACTCGACAAATTGTCTGTGCCGTACTATATCACTTCGGGCAATCACGAAACGAAATGGAACGCTTCGGGACATACCGATTTTGCAGAAATTTTCGGTAGTGACCGATTTGATTTTGAGCATAAAGGTATTCGGTTTTTCGGATTTAACACCGGGCCTGTTTTAAGAATGGCAGACGGACATGTTTCTCCGCAGGATATTTCGTGGTTGAAAAACGAATTATGCGCATTGGACAAATCCAAACCTGTGATTCTTGCCACTCACTATCCTCTTCAATATGGCGATGTGGACAATTGGTACGAGCTTACCGATGTGGTTCGGACGCATAATATTCGGGCTGTACTCGGAGGTCATTACCACCGTAATGCCATTTTTTCCTATGACGGCATTCCGGGTTTGATAAATCGCTCAAACCTCCGTGGCAAAGAGGATGCCGGAGGATATTCAGTTTATTCCATAACGTCAGATGGTCTTATTGTTTACGAGCAAACCATCGGCGGAGTTCCGAAGCGTTGGGCAGGATTTTCGATGACTGCAAAATATTTTGATGAAAAAGGAAGCGACACAAAGTATCCCGATTTTTCGGTCAATAAAGCATTTCCACAAGTTGAAAAAACATGGATTGTAAAAACCGAAGCGGGTATTTACACTTCACCTGTAACCCTGAAAAATCGGGTTTTCGTGGGTGATGACTTAGGAAATTTAACAAGCTACAACCTGAAGAATGGTAAAAAGCAATGGAGCTTCCAAGCGGGAAATAGAATTGCAGGAACTCCCGCAGTTGCCGATGGTGTAGTGGTTTTTGGCTCTGCCGATAAAAATATTTACGGAGTAAATGCGAATAATGGAAAATTGATTTGGAAAATTCCGACTAACGAAGCTGTTTTGGGTGCAGTAACAATAGAAAACGGAATAGCTTATATTGGCGGAAGTGACAATACTTTTCGTGCGATATGGATAAAAAACGGGACACTTCTTTGGGAATACGACAAGCTGAAAGGCTATGTAGAGACAAAGCCTCTGATCGCCGGCAACAATATTATTTTTGGGGCATGGGATACGAACCTGTATGCTTTAAATAAAGATTTTGGGCATTTGGTCTGGAAATGGACAAACGGCATTAAAACTATCCATAATTCACCTGCAGCAGTTTGGGCTGTAAGCGCTAACGGGAAAGTATTCGTGGTAAATCCGGAACCTGCGATGACCGCTATCGATTTAGAAACAGGTAAAACTATTTGGCGAACGAAACAATCAATGGTGCGTGAAAGTATCGGAATTTCGGAAGATGGGAGTCGAATTTATGCCAAAACAATGCGGGACAGCGTGGTTTGCTATTCGACAGTGGAAAATACGCCCGTCAAAATTTGGTCGAGCAACGTTGGTTACGGCTATGAGCACAACCCATCGATGCTGATGGAAAAAGACGGCACCGTTTTCGGAAGCACAAAAAACGGGGTTATCTTTGCGTTAGATGCGCATACAGGTAAAGTTATTTGGAAACATAAAATCGGGAATTCGTTGGTTAATACGGTGGTTCCGATTGACAAAAGAAATATTTTGGTAACGACGGCGAGTGGGGAGGTTTGCAAACTGTCTGAATTGTGATTTTTGGGATTTGTTTCATTGAAATGATTAAGTCACAGAAATATTGGAAGTTTTTTCGGCAAAAGCAAGCTTTTTCTAAAATAACCTAATTTAACCCAACATGTGGCTACGAATTACAGTTTGGGAATAATCAGAACGCTTAAACACAAATAATAAAACAATAATAGACTCTAACTTTCATGTAGAGGTTAGAGGCAACATTTAAAATTTCAAAGAAATGACAAAACTTAAGAACTCCTCTTTGGGAGTTGTGGGCAGGAAAATTAATTGCTTTATTCCTTACGAGGAAGAGGCTCAAGTGGAGCAAACGATTAAAAATTTGAGAAAATCAGATATAGTAAAAAACATTTACTTGTTGGCTACAAGCGAGTTGCCTTCGGTTGAGAATTGCGAAGTGTTAGTGGTAAAAAGCTTGAAATCGACCGATGCCATTCGTAAAATTGCTGAGAAAGCCGACGCAGAATACACGCTGATTTACACCAAAACAACGACGTTGCAGTGGGTAAATTATTCCATTGAGCGGATGGTTGCCATTGCCGACGACACGAGCGCTTCGATGGCATACGCCGACCATTTCAAGGAAGCAAACGGCGTGCGCACCGAGGCTCCCGTGATTGATTATCAGTTTGGTGCTTTGCGCGACGATTTTGATTTCGGTTCCGTGTTGCTTTACCGCACGTCGGCGCTGAAAGAGGCTGTAAGCCGTATGAACGTAGATTACGAGTTCGCGGGATTGTATGATTTGCGCCTGAAAGTTTCGCAGAAAGGCGATTTGGTGCACGTCAACGAGTACCTTTATTACGAAGTGGAAAACGACACACGGAAAACGGGCGAGAAAATTTTTGACTACGTAGATCCGAAAAACCGCGCCGTTCAGGTGGAGATGGAGCAGGCTTGCACACAGCATTTGAAGGATATTGGCGGATATTTGGAGCCGAATTTTAAGCACATTGAATTTTCCGACGAGGAGTTTGAGTTCGACGCGTCCGTGATTATTCCGTGTAAAAACCGGGTGCGCACCATTGGAGACGCCATTCAGTCGGCGCTCAATCAGAAAACCACGTATCGCTACAACGTGATTGTGGTGGACGATAATTCTCACGACGGTACCGTGGATGTGATTAAACGTTTTTTGGATGACCCGAAATTGATTTATATCGCGCAGGACACGTCTTATCACGCCATTGGCGGTAACTGGAACGCGGCGTTTCACCACCCGAAATGCGGGAAATTCGCCTTGCAATTGGACAGCGATGATTTGTATTCCGATGAAAATACAGTGCAAAAATTCGTGGATGCATTCTACGAGCAAAATTGTGCGATGGTCGTTGGGACGTATAAACTGACCAATTTTGACTTGGAAATGATACCGCCCGGTGTGATTGACCACCGCGAATGGACGCCCGATAACGGACGGAACAACGCTCTGCGTATCAACGGATTAGGAGCTCCGCGCGGATTTTACACGCCGATGTTGCGGAAAATCAATTTCCCCACCACCAAATACGGAGAAGATTATGCGGTTGGATTACGTATTAGCAGGGAGTATCAGATCGGACGAATCTACGATGTGATGTATATCTGCCGTCGTTGGGAAGATAATTCCGACGCATCGCTCGACATTGTGAAAATGAACGGACACAACACCTACAAAGACCGCATTCGGACGTGGGAGTTACAGGCGAGAGTGAAAATGAATAAAACTGCCCCTAACCCCTAAAGGGGAATTTTGAGTTTGTATGACTTCTCGGGAGTGGCGATATTCTTGTCGCCATTCCTTCCAAAAAGTGATCCGATTATCTGATAAATTCATTCAATTAAATGCATATGCCACACAACGAAGATACAGTAACAATGCAAAACAATATCGGTCAGCACACATTATCTAAATCGGTTATACTGCACCTGTTGCCGGGATTTCTTGTTGGCGGGTTTTATTTTCTAATCGTACCGCTGGTAAAAGCGTATGGATTTCCAAGTATAATGGCGCTGACTTTGGCAGGTGTGATTGTGCTAATCCCCTTTGAATTGGGCTTTTTACTTTACCAAAAGTATTCTTTGAGACAAAAACTTCGTTCCGAAGTGATAAAATATTGCAAGCCTATGCCTATATGGCAATATTTTGTTTGGGTGCTTGTGGTATTTGTTTTGTCGGGGCTGATTTTTACGGCGGTAAAATTCACGTCAGATTTTTTCGTCGGTTTTTTCAAATGGATACCGTCAGAAAGGCTGTTAGACATGGGGCTTACGAAGGAATTTACGAAACAAAAACTAATCATCACTTACGGAGTTTCATTTCTATTTTTAGCTTTGATAGTGCCGACGATAGAAGAATTATATTTTAGAGGATACCTGTTGCCTCGCATGCCTTCCCGACTAAAAGGCTGGGCGGTGCCAATTCACAGCGCGTTGTTTGCCCTTTACCACGTATGGACGCCATGGATGTTTTTTGTCAGAGCCTTGGGGCTGTTGCCGTTAGTGTATGTCGTAAAGTGGAAAGAGAATGTGCTGATAGGAATAATAGCTCATTGTCTATTGAATTCCCTTGATTTTATCATAGGCTTTGCCTTTATCGCCAACTACTGATGCAGGGAATGGCAAATAAGCGGTAGGTGCAGAGAATGAAAAGGCTACGTTTTTTAACAAAACACACTCTACAATCATTTTTGAACGGGTGAGAAATTACATTAATTTACGAGAAACTAATTCTAAATTGTTAACCTTACAAATTATCTCTAAAAATAAAATAATTATGCGTCCACTACTCTTATTTGCATTTGCAGTAATCACTATAAATGCATTCTCGCAGTCAAATAATTTATATTCAAAGCCTGATACGGCAATAATACAGTCCAAGTTTTTTAGCGGTGACAGAAAGATAATCATTTCTCAACCAACTAACTATCAAGAAAACACCAAAGATTGCATTCTGTATGTGGACGGTCAGAACACGGCAATGACTGAAATTATCACGCAGTCTGCTGAAAATCTGTTTTGGGCTGGCGACATTCCACCTTGTGTTTTGGTAGGCATTTTTCACGAAAAAAGGGATGATGAACTCATGGAAAAGACAAAACTTTATCATTTTATTGTAGACGAAGTGATTCCATTTTTATCTGGTAAATATAAGATCAACAGCAAGATAACCATAGTCGGACATTCTTTTGGCGGATATTTCACCACCCATTGCTTTTTGATAAACAATCAGGTATTTAATTCGTGTGTAGCCATAAGCCCGGCATATTGGACAAACGAAAAAGATGTTTTCAAAACATTACAGGCTGAGAAAAATGATCTTTCCGGCGATCTTTTTTTAGCGATAGGCGACAGTCGGTGGTTAGAAATCTCGAACAGAGAATTCTTTTTTGACTTCGTGAAGGAGGTAAAGCGTGATGCTAAGGGAGTAAATTTAGAAATCACTGATTTGAAAGGATTTAGCCATAATTCAACACCTATTATTGGTATCGGGATGGGATTAAACTTTTGTTTTAACCAATACAGCTGGGAAAAAACATTAAAAGAACAAGAGCAAAAAATAGAGAATTATCCTGAATTTTGGAAATTCTACGAAATCAAAGCCGATGCGCTACGTCACTTAAATAGGACTCAAGAAGCCATTCAGAATTATAAAATTGCCATTCAAAAAATAAACAAAGACGATGAAATAGAGAAAAAAACAAGAGCAGAGGCTATTAAATTAATCAAGAATAAAATAAAATCATTAAATATGAGCAACTTGCAAAATAGCTTAAAATAATTTCGAGCAATATTTACAAGTAAAATCTGTTTTTTTCGTTTCACTAAAACAATGATTTTGTAAAAAAACCATTTAGAAATTTTCCATTCTCCGGCTATGCAATCACCCAAACTAACCGTCGGCATTCTTTCCGCAACGAAAATCGAATTTGAACTATTCGGTACGTTTCTGTGTAACGGAATTGAAGTTACCGGTAAACAGTCTGTCCACTTTGAAGACTTCCAAAAACTCCTCCTTCAGGGGGTTGGGGGGCAAGAATTGATTTTCAGCACGCAACAAGAAGAAACCGATACTTTTGAGTTAATAGACGTTACAATCGGTATCAATTTTCACTGGGAACGAAAAGAAAATCAGCGTTTTAAGGGCGGGTTAAAAATTATTGTTGAAGATGAAAAACTGACGGCAATTAATATTATTTCGGTAGAAGATTATTTAGTCAGCGTTATTTCGTCGGAAATGAGCGCCACAAGTTCCGAAGAATTGCTGAAAGCACACGCGGTGATTTCCAGGAGTTGGGTCAAAGCCCCTCACAAACCAGCCCCCCAGCCCCCTAAAGGGGGAGTTAAGAGTGCTTATCCACCGTTATACTCTCGATTAAAGGAATTAGCTCTAAAAAATAGGCACAATCCAACAGATGCGGAAAACTTCCTTTGGGAAAATCTTAAAGGGAAAAAATTAGATGGATATAAATTTAGACGACAACATATTATCGATGATTGCATTGCTGATTTTGTTTGTTTAAGTAAAAAATTAGTTGTAGAAGTGGATGGAAAGTATCATAATGAACCTGATATTCAGGAATATGATAAACTTCGGACACAATTATTAAATAAGCACGGTTTCAAAGTTATTCGCTTTACAAATGAAGAAGTACTTTTTAATATAGATAATGTTCTTGATAGTATAAAACTTGAGCTTACTCACCACAATCCCCCCTTTAGGGGGTTAGGGGGCAGGCTTATCTGGTACGAACGCGACGCCCACACCAACTTCGATGTATGCGCCGACGATCATTGTCAACGTTATCAGGGCATTACGCGCGCTTCAACCGAAATGGTGCAACGGGCTGTGGAGGCTACTCGCGGAGAAGTGTTGATGTACAACGGCGCCATTTGCGACGCGCGGTTTTCCAAATGTTGCGGTGGCGTGATGGAGGAATTTCAAAACTGCTGGGCGGATGTGCGTTATCCGTATCTGAGAAAGGCAAGGGATTATAAATTAGACACATCCGTGCCTGATTTGACCGATGAAGCGGAAGCCGAAAAGTGGATTAGATCGTCGCCCAAGGCTTTTTGCAACACGAAAGACAAGCAAATTCTTTCGCAAGTTCTCAACAATTACGACCAAGAAACAACCGATTTTTACCGCTGGAAAGTGGAATATTCGCAAAGTGAACTTTCGGCATTGATACGCAAGCGTAGCGGGATTGATTATGGCGAAATCATTGATTTAGAACCTATTGAACGAGGAACTTCAGGAAGATTAATCCAACTAAAAATTGTTGGAACAAAAAACACGCGTATTATCGGTAAAGAATTGGAAATCAGACGTACACTGTCAGAAAGTCACCTGTACAGCTCGGCTTTTGTAATTGACAAAGAATTGTCGGAAGGGAAAGATATCCCGACCAAATTTACCTTTACCGGAGCCGGGTGGGGGCATGGTGTGGGACTCTGCCAAATCGGCGCGTCCGTGATGGCGGACGAAGGCTATTCGTATCGGGAGATTTTGGCGCATTATTATCCGGGAAGCAGGATTTCCCTCAATTCCTAAACGGGGAATTTTGGCGTCTGTAAGTTATCGTGAGTGGCGACAAGAATGTCGCCATTTAGTAATAAAATATAATGATTATCCGTCAAGAGCTGATTTTATAAATGATTCAGCATTATGCTATCCTTTTTATTGTTTTCTAACGTCGATCACGTGTTAGTTTACAGTAAAAAAGTTTATAGTTGTCGAAATGAAAAATACAGCAAACAAAAGAATTCTCGCGCTTGACATTCTGCGGGGAATTACCATTGCGGGTATGATCTTGGTGAATAATCCCGGGTCTTGGAGCAAAGTGTACGTGCCGCTCGGACATGCAGCCTGGAATGGATTGACTCCGACTGACTTGGTTTTCCCGTTTTTTATGACAATCATGGGGATCTCGATGTTTATCGCCTTGCAAAAATTCAATTTTGACGCGTCTGCACCGTCAATTAAAAAAATCTTGAAAAGAACGATATTACTTTATCTTGTCGGATTAGGAATAGCTTGGTTTTCACTGACATGCCGGAATTTCAACAGTGCGGCGTTAACCGAATTACCATTTTTTCAGCGATTGGGGATGTCCGTGTGGAATTTCGACAAGATACGGATTTTAGGTGTAATACCAAGATTGGCAATTTGTTACGGAATCGGATCATTGATAATCGTGACGATGAAGCATAAGTATGTACCCCGGTTGATTGCGATTTTACTTATCGGATACAGCATACTTCTTTTACTTGGCAATGGTTACGAATACAACACGACTAATATTCTTTCTATCGTCGATTACAAAATACTCGGCGAGGCGCATATGTACAACGATAACGGGATCGAACCGGAAGGTGTTTTAAGCACGATTCCAGCAATCGCTCATGTACTGCTTGGTTTTTATATCGGAAAAATAACGATGGAAACGGTCGATATTCATCAAAAAATTGAACGGCTTTTTATTGTTGGTGCAATTTTAACGTTCAGCGGATTTTTGCTGAACTACGGCTTGCCGATAAACAAGAAGATCTGGAGTCCTTCATTTGTTTTGGTTACCACCGGATTAGGTTCGACACTTTTGGCGTTGCTGATTTGGATTATTGATGTGAAAGGGAAGAAAACGTGGACTCGGTTTTTTGAGGTGTTTGGGATTAATCCGCTGTTTATGTACACATTAGCCGCTGTATTTTCCATTGTCATTGGTAACATAATTCTATATCCCGGAGCTGAAAAAACCAATCTGAAAGGGTATATTTACAGTGAAATGTTGCAGCCTTTATTCGGAGATTATCCCGGGTCATTGATTTTTGCATTGCTCTTTGTGGGATTCAACTGGATATTTGGGTATTATCTCTATAAGAAAAAAATATATATTAAATTGTGAAAAATGAACCTTGCCCCCACCCTCCTGAAGGGGGAGTAAGAAACTCATTTAATAGATTTTGATAAAAAACGACATAAAAATATTTTAAATAAATAAAACTAGCTCGCCCCCTAAATTCCCCCTTTAGTGGGCTAGGCAGGGCATTATAGGGGGCTGACATTTATTATGATATTAATAGCAGACAGCGGCTCCACCAAAACGGATTGGAGTGTAGTTGATAATGGAAAAACGGTGAAGCGAGTGCTTACCAAAGGGATTAACCCATTCTTCATGTCTGAAGAAGAAATAAGTGACGAAATCGAAAATGCTCTTATCTCACAGCTTGGCAAACAGGACTTTGATGCAATATATTTCTATGGAGCAGGTTGTGTTTTTGATAAAGTGGAAATCGTAAAACGCGGCATTCAGAAAAACATGAATACCGGAAATGGTGTTGAAGTCAGCTCCGATATGCTGGCGGCTGCTCGCGGACTTTGCGGGTATTCGCCCGGTATCGCGTGCATTATGGGAACAGGCTCAAACTCATGTTTTTACGATGGAAAAAGCATTGTAGAAAACGTATCACCACTTGGATTTATTCTGGGAGATGAAGGGAGCGGAGCCGTTTTAGGAAAGACATTGGTGAGCGATTTACTGAAAAATCAGCTGACTCCCGGATTGAAAGAAAAATTTTTAACCGAGTACAATTTGACTGTGGGTGACATTATCGACAGAGTGTACAGGAAACCGTTTCCAAACCGATTTCTATCAAGTTTCTCACCGTTTATTTCCAAGAATTTGAATGATCCTTCCATTCATTCGATGGTTTTAAACAGTTTCAAAGCATTTCTCAAACGAAATGTAATGCAATACGACAACTATGATAAACTTCCGATTCATTTTGTAGGTTCGGTAGCATATCACTTTGAAGATACACTGAAAGAGGCTGTTGAAGCCATGCACATGAAACCCGGGAAAATAGTTCAAAGTCCGATGGAAGGCTTGATCAAGTACCACAGTTCGGAAGATGTGATTTTGTAGAAAGACTGTATCTGCTAAACAGGAAAACGGGACGGACAGATCAAGCGTAAAAAGAAATGAATTTATTGACCAATGTAAATTTCAGTAACCGGATTTACCCGCTTCCCGTTAATAACCTGAGTTCGAATGCAATTTTACCCTAACCAAGATGCTGCTAAATCGCAAAAAAGCAGCTGTCGATGTTTTATGCTGAAGAATGTTCTCCGGCAGGTTGGGTGAACGTCGTTTGGAAGCCGGTTCAAGTAAAACCATCAAAAAAAGGGACAAAATGAAATTTATCCCTTCTTTGTTATATGTTGAATACAACCTTAAATTTGCTCATCAATCATATTGATTTTTTTCTCAAGAAGTTTACATTCTTCTTTCAAAGCATCGATTTTACGCTCCATTTCCTGAATCATACCACTTCCTTTTTTCGAAGAAATACTCAGGAAACCTATGTTGTTTTCGTAGGTTGAAATCTCATTTTTCAGGTATTCATAGGCTCTAACCAACTTTTCACGCTCCCGATAAAGTTTGTTTTCGCCCTTTTGAGTCATATCTTTCAGATTGCTTTTGAACGATTCTAATCTTCGTTGCGATGCGCTGATATTCAATCCGTCAAATTGAGCATCAAGAGCAGTTCTGTATTCTTTATAGATTTTATCTTTTTCTCTGAAAGGCACATGTCCTATGTTGTTCCATTCGGCTGCCAATGCACGGATTGCGGCAAGCGAATCGCTCGGATTTTCCAGTTTTTCAAATGCTTTTATTCTCTCAATCAGCTCTTTTTTCTTAACTAAATTCTGAGCTTCTTCCTGACGTTTACTGCCTACATTCTTATTTCTTTGTTCGAAGAAATAGTCACAAGCTGAAATAAATCGCTTCCAAACTTCATCCGAACTTTTTCGAGGAGTCGGCCCAATTGTTTTCCATTCTTTTTGTAACTGAATGAAAATTTCGGTCGTTTCTTTCCAATCCGTATTGTCTTTAAGCGCTTCAGCTTTTTCGCAAAGTGCTTTTTTCTTTTCTAAATTTTCATTCAGATTTGCTTTGATTTGTTTATAAAATTCCGCTTTTGCAGTAAAGAAAATATCGCATGCTTTCCGGTATCTTTCAAAAACTTTTTGGTTTGCTTTTCGCGGTGCGAAACCAATTTGACGCCACTCTTCCTGCATTTCGAGAACAGATTTTGTCGCTTCGTCCCAGTCTTTATAGTTGGTGAGGTTTGAAGTGTCAACAGCCTCAATTCGCTCACACAGAGCCATTTTGGCTTCTAAGTTTTTCTGTTCGATTTCACGTATTTTGTCAAAATGTGATTGATGCTTTTTATTGATTACAGTTGAAGCTTCTTTGAATTTTAACCAGATTTCTTCTCTCAGTTCTCGCGCTACCGGTCCCAGTTCGTGCCACTCTTCGTGTAGTTTTTGCAGCTGACGGAACGCGCTCACCACATCCGTCTCAGCATCAAGTGATTCGGCGATTTCTATCAAACGCGTTTTCGCTTCCAGATTTTTTCTAAAATCATATTCGCGTAGTTCGTTATTGATTTTTATCAGATCCCAAAACGCTTCCTGATTCTGATTGTATTGCTTCCAGAGGTCATTTGCTGCAGCTGCCGGAACGGGTCCTGTAGCTTTCCAGTCTTGTTGAAGTTGTCTGAAAACCGCAATATTTGCAGAAACATCCTCTTTGCTTTCAGTCAGTAGTTTTATCTGTTGGATAATATGATTTTTCTTGAGCAGGTTATTTTCTTTCTCTTTTTCAAGCTGTGCGGTATATTTTGCTTTCCTGTTTTTGAATTCATCGTAAAGTTCTTTGAACTCACTTTCTAAACTCGGAGGATTCGGAATAAAGTCTAACTCATCTCCTCCTGCTTCGATAAAATCAGCTCTCTGTTGGTCTGTTTCAACTTTGCTTTTCTTGTAAAACGCGTGTTTTATAGCTTCGATATCGCTTTTTACTTTTAAAATATCATCCACCTCAATCAATGATTTCAACCGATCACAAAGCTCCTGCTTGCTCAAGTCAGCAATCTCAACAACCTCATTGGAGTTTTCATCTAATTCATCTTCCTCCTCCTCTTCTTCTGCCAAGTCAGCCGACTTTTCGCTTGTTTCTTCCGCCGGCTTTGCTTCTACTTCAGGCTTGGTTTCTTCTGCCGCATCTTCTGCTGTTTCCTTTTCAGGTTGCAGCTCTTCTGCAGTTTCTGATGTGACATCAGCTTCAGACGATGGTTCAGGCACTGATTCTGAGGGAGTTTCAGTTTCTTCTGCAACCTCCGGTTCAGGTTCAGCTACAGGAGATGATTCTTCAACTAATTCAGCGGTTTCTTCTAATTGTTTCTTAGTTTCGGGAACGATTTGATCTTTTTTCAAATCATCCTTTTCGTTGATAGAGTTAAGTGGGTCCATTGCAATTTAATTTAACAGCTCTTTAGTCCTCTTAAAAAAAGGAAAATGGCAGAACTGTTGAGCTTTTATTTATTTTAATTGTGTGTCTTTTATTTCCTAAAGAATTTCACAGGTTTTATACAAATTAGTTTGTGATTATTATCCTAAATTTTACTTTTAATCATTTTGTTCGGTTTAAGACTTATCTTAAATGACTGTTTCATATATCTTTGACAAAAATATATCTTTTTTTTTGAAAATTAGCAATATTAACTAAATAATTGACTTTTATTGATTTCGAAAAGCTATATACGTGTTTGCTTGTTGGTTTGGATTTATTTGAATATCATTGACCGGATGTTGTCCCTGTGATAAATGCTGTTTTCATACGGTTAAATTTTATTTTTAAATTAATGTCGTATGGAATACGCCATTATTCATATCTTTGGGTTTGAGATTTATCATAAATGGCTGTTTCATATTTTTCAGCAGGTGATGAGAAATTATCAATTTGACTTTCGCAAGTTGCTACAGCCGGCTCTAAAGCTGCTTTTGCAAAAAGATATGCTGATTATCAGAGGAATTAAGCAAGTTGGGGCTTTGCCCCAAACCCCACTTCATTTTTTGTTCCCGATAAAGAATCGGGATGTACCACTTAACACAAAAAA
>JAAYIT010000391.1 GCA_012523295.1 Porphyromonadaceae bacterium
CTCTGGGTTATTGAACGAGCTTATCGAGTAACTAAAGGAACGTTGGAATTGCGTCCGATGTTTCACTTCACCCCAAAACGTATCGAGGCACATGTTTGCATCTGTTTTGTGGCTTATAAAGTTTACTAAGAATTGGAAAGAATACTAAAAATAAACTATATCAACATGAGTGTTGACAAAGTATTGAACATTGCTAAAACGATTACAACCATCAAAATAAATCTACCAATGAGCGGAAAGAGTATCACCAAGACAATGCTATTGACACCAAATCACAGATTGATAGAGAAACTTTTTGATGATTATTTTTGGAAAAATTTTTAGGGTGTCCCAGTGTCGAAGTCAGGAAAATGTCCGTAATAATTCGTAATTTTGTCGAGAATTTAGAACAGCGGCAATATTCATTAAATCCAAAAAAAGCTGCATAAAATTACTTTTCTTATGACTTACCTTGCACTCGTCGTTTCAGAACAATTCGGAAAATTTATCCAAGAAGTTAAATCCTTAAATACAAGCAACTTACCACAAGGAAATGTCTTAATTCAGGTTCACTACTCATCACTTAATTACAAAGATGCGCTTTCTGCGATAGGCAACAAAGGTGTAACGAAAAATTACCCCCATACACCGGGAATTGATGCTTCAGGAATTGTGGTTGAATCTGACAGTCGGCACATTAAAGTAGGGGAGAAGGTCATCGTTTCGGGCTATGATTTAGGCATGAATACACCCGGAGGATACGGTCAATATATTCGAGTTCCGGCAGAATGGGTAGTGAAGCTACCCGAAAATCTTTCACTGAAAGAGGCTATGATTATAGGAACTGCGGGATTTACAGCAGGAATTTCTATAACCCGCTTGTCTGAATTGGTAAAACCTGATGCCGGAAAAATTATCGTATCAGGTGCAACCGGCGGTGTAGGCTCCATCGCGTTGAGTATCTTGTCAAAATTAGGATATAAAACTGTCGCCGTTTCCGGAAAAGAAGAGGAATTCCCATTTTTAGAGAGCCTGGGAGCAAAAGAAATTATTTCCAGAAATGACTTTCTGGGATTGGACAAAAAACCCATTCTTTCTTCAACGTATGCCGGTGGAATAGACACAGTCGGCGGTCCGATTTTAGAAAACATAATAAAAACTCTCAATCCTCTTGGTGCTGTAACTACTTGTGGCAGTGTTTCATCTACAGAATTAAACCTTTCAGTTTTCCCGTTTATTCTTCGCGGAATCTCTTTGATTGGTATTTCTGCCCAAAATTACCCAATGGAATTGCGAACTAAGCTTTGGCAGAAGTTAGCAGTAGAATGGAAACCGGACGATTTGTTAAAAATCCATAATGAAATCACACTAAACGACCTTCCTGAGGCTATTTCATTGATACTAAAAGGTAAGCTGAAAGGGAGAACCATAGTTCAATTGCAATAACCGGACAGCATATGTAAAAAAGATAGAGAATTCAACTTAATTAAAGAAAAAAGTAAAACGTTTAATCGTTTTTTCTTTAATATGTCAGAAAAAAAATGCAATTTTGCACTTTATTTTTTACGGATAAAAATGAACTTTACGGTTTATGTTTTATCAAAACTTGAATCTTTGCTTTTCAAATCAACAAAAAACAGGCAGGCAGTTTAAGATTTTTCTTGAATAGCTGTTTCACATTGCTGTTTAAGTTAAACGCCAATTTACACAAAGACTTTTCTTAATACTTTTTTCTTATCCGATTGATTATCTTTAGTCTGTTTTTTATTAAAATAAAGTTGTAAAATTATCAAATATTTATGTGTGGTATTGTAGGTTATATTGGAAATAAACAAGCTTATCCAATCCTTATCAAAGGGCTTCATAGACTGGAATACAGAGGTTATGACAGTTCGGGAATCGCTTTGCATGACGGCGCAAACCTGAAAGTATACAAATCGAAGGGAAAAGTTGCTGATTTGGAACAATTTGCTGAGCAGAAAAACATCGAAGGAACGGTCGGAATTGCTCACACGCGCTGGGCTACGCACGGTGAGCCCAATCAGGCAAACGCACATCC
>JAAYIT010000392.1 GCA_012523295.1 Porphyromonadaceae bacterium
TTTTAATATACACTGGAAATTAATCTAAAATCATTTTTCACAGGAAAACCAGTAATACCAAAAATTAAAATGATTATCCGTTTTTGCTCCTAATCTCAAATATTGTTTTTTTTAGATTGGGACTAACAGCTTCAAGTCGGTTTGTCCCGTTGTCTAACGACTTAAATATGCAATAATCCCGAATGTCGGGATGGTTGCGGTTTAACAATTTAAAATTGTAACAAATAGGAATGATTGCGGATAATCAGAAAAAATTAATTTTTCCCGATTTAGTAATTTACAGACTTATCTGAAAATCGTATATAAAACCAATGAATTCGGATATCAAGAAGAATATCGTATCCTTCTTATCCGATGATATATTAATCCAAAAATCAATAAAACAATCAATGGACTGACCACATTAAGTAGTTGCAAATTAGTACGTTGAGTATTTATTTTGTTTTTATTGAGCAATCTTAACGGAATGGTTCTCGAGCGAAGCTGCATCCAGCCATCTTTGTCGGTAAGATAAAGTACCGAGTTGGTAATCAGCTCTTTGTTCCCAAATTGCTGATTCATATATCTGTCAAATCCGAGAGGAAGTGTCCGGATTGAATCAGCTGTATGTTCTATTTCATTTCTGATAATACCGCTATTCGCGAAAATGATTTGCTTCGTAATTTTACTTGATTTTAGAATTTGCTGAGCGGAAGAAATTTCCTTTGGCACCATCCTGTTCGCGAATGCCGATTCAAATACACCTTCTAACACCACGCCAACAGGAACATTGGAATAATTGAAGTAGTTTTTATCTTTCAAATCGGGTGCAAAAGCAAGTGATATTTGAGCCGGAGTTTGAGTAATATGCGTATTTGTAGAGGTGGCAAGAATGACTTTTTTATCAATTGATTTGCTGTTGCCGACAAAATCGACCAAGGACGCGAACTGTGCTTTAACGGGTGGAATATTTTTCGTAATCGTATGGTCAGAAGCTGTCAGAAGCAGCGGTGAATACACCCAGGGGATCGGTTCAAAATGGGGCTTTTCACCTGCCGGAGCGATATTTACAGGAATTAATGTGCTTTGTACATCTTCTAAAATTACAGGGTTTATCCGAGCTCCGTATCGAAACAGCAAATCATTTAGTTGAAGCTCTAATGGCATTGCGGGAGAAATCCCCGAAGTTGATAGATTCTCTTCGGAAATCTGAACTCCATCCACCAACCACAAAATTGAACCGCCTTTCATCAGGTATTGGTCCAGAATAAATTTATCTTTTTCAGAAAATGCGGAAGTCGGTCCGGCGATAATCACGCACTTGTATTCATTTAAGATATCCGGTTCAGTCCCGATTATGCCTCTGTCAATCTGAAAATAGCGACTCAGAGATTTGCTCGCTTCGTAAGTTTCTAACTCATCTAATTCTCCGTGTCCTTCTAAAAAAGCTATTTTCTCGATATCTTTTTTCGTAAGTCTTCTGAGCGCATCCGTTATTTCAAATTCAAGATTCTCAATGGAGATATTGAGGTTTTCTTCACCGGAAAGTGATTTGTCATTCTTCAGCAAATTCACTTGAGTTGTTTTGTTTTGGAATGTAAGTTCGAGCCAAGGGAAAACAATCTTTTGGATTGCTTTTCCTTCTTTATCTCTTTCATACACGGCTGTCCCTTCCATGCCCCGACTACTCAAAAGCTCATGATTTTTTATTCGTTCGCTTTCCGTATCGGCATCAGACGGATTCACGAAACGTATTGTGAGTTTTGATTTTCCGTAAGCATTTAGCTCCTTCAGCAAATCGGTAGCACTGTTTTTTAAGCGTAAAAATCCGGAATTCAAATCGCCTGTAAGATAGACTACGGCTTCTATCGGTTCGTCAATCGACTTTATGAGATCTTTTGTTTGTTTGCTGATACTGTGACGTTTATCGGAAGTTAAATCAATTCTGATGTGGAAAAATTGAGAAATTACAATCAACATGATGATTGATACCAAGACGAGGAGATTATTTTTATCGAAGAATTTCATTCGTTTTAAGGGTCAAATCGCAAAGATAATGAAAATCAGGCTTTCTCTGATTAAAACTTAAATAATTGATAATTATTACATCCGGCATCCGGACTTTTTACGACAGACGAACTTTATGTATCTACCCGTCAGTGGACGGACAAGTTGTGGTTAAAAAATAGTTTTCGGAGTGGACTCAACTATAGATTTTTTACCACAAGTTGAAGACCACAAATGCCATAGTATTCTTTACTACTTAGCCCCCCTAACCCCCTAAAGAGGGGAACTGTAGCGCGTTAATCAATGTTAATGCAGTAAATTAAGGACGATTTACGTGACCTTACAGTTAATATAATTTAACTGCAAACTGATTTTAGCTGAAAAACTACACTAAAAGCCTTTTCTATGGGGGTGAGTAGTTGCCAATATTCTTGTGTAACTTGTGTTGATTTGTGGCTTTTGCGTCATTTGCGTTCTTGTTTCTATAGTTGCGGATTTAAGGTGTAAGTCTTTTTTTATCAAATAAATTAAAAAATCTTATAACTTACTTTTATCGGGTTATTCAAATTTATTGGCTGAATATATTTTATTATCTTTGCAAAATAAAACAAAATAACCGAATATGTAATCGATTGATTATTAGCATTGTTAATGAATTGATTCGTGTTCAACCGGATAAATTAGCTGTATTAAAATGGGAAAAATTATTTCTATTGCAAATCAAAAAGGAGGAGTAGGGAAGACCACTTCTGCCATAAATCTTTCAGCTTCGTTGGCGGCATTGGGTAAGAAAGTATTGCTGGTCGATGCTGACCCGCAAGCAAACGCTTCATCCGGATTAGGTATTGATATCCGTAATTTAGAATTCACGGTGTATGAGTGTTTGGTAGATGAAGTTCCTGTAAGCCAGGCAATCAAAAAGGTAGAGTTGGACAATTTATATGTGCTTCCTTCGCATATCGACTTGGTAGGCGCCGAAATAGAACTGCTCAATATGGAGAAGCGGGAGCATATCATGCAACGAATGTTGAAGCCGGTAGCCGCTGATTATGATTACATTATCATTGATTGTTCTCCATCGCTTGGACTCATTACGGTCAACTCGCTGACCGCTTCGGATTCGGTAATCATACCGGTTCAGAGTGAGTATTTTGCTTTAGAAGGAATCAGTAAACTGCTGAATACCATTAAGATAATCAAGAGCAGGCTGAATCCGAAGCTCGAAATAGAAGGATTTTTAATCACCATGTTTGACAATCGTTTGCGTTCGGCGAATCAAGTGTTCGCAGAGGTGAAAAAGCATTTCGGCGAGTTGGTTTTTGATACTGTCATCTACCGCAACGTTCGTTTGAGCGAAGCGCCGAGTCACGGAAAATCCATCTTGCAATTTGACCCCGATTCACGCGGCTCAAGCAATTATGAAGACTTAGCCAAAGAGTTGAGTGAAAGATAGTTTGCAGTTTGCAGTTTGCAGTTTGCAGTTTGCAGTTATTTAGTACAAAGTTTACATTATAGAATTTAGATTTTCTGGAATGTTCAAAAGGTAAGCTGCTTTAGTTTCCCAAATCATTTTTTTGTAGAAATTTAAGTTCTTTCAGCTTAGCGGTCTAATAATCTTATATCTTTAAAATATTATGGCAAAAACAAAAGGATTAGGAAGAGGGCTTGGAGCCTTGATTGAGATGGATACGGTGAATGTAAGCGGCTCATCTTCAATCAATGAGATTGAGATTAATTTGATTACACCCAATCCCAATCAGCCGAGGCAGCAATTTGATGAAGAATCGCTGGCGGAATTAGCTTCGTCTATACGCGAATTGGGCGTGATTTCACCGATTACTTTGCGGGCAAATGAAGACGGCACGTATCTGATTATTGCCGGCGAGAGGCGTTACAGAGCTGCGCGAGATATCGGTTTGAAGACAATTCCCGCATACATCCGCACTGCCGCGGATGATCAGGTGATGGAGATGGCATTGATAGAAAACATTCAGCGAGAAGACCTCAATGCGGTAGAAATAGCTTTGACTTTCTTCCGCCTGATGAAAGATTACAACTTGACGCAAGACCGCCTGAGTGAAAGGGTGGGGAAGAAGCGCGCCACAATTTCGAATTACCTCCGATTGCTCCATCTCCCTGCCGAAATTCAGATGGGGTTGAAGAATAAATTGATTGATATGGGGCATGCCAGAGCCATTCTTGGCGTACCGCAAGCTCCAATGCAATTGAAACTGTATCAGTTGATTCTGAAAAATGAGTATAGCGTAAGGCAAATCGAAGAACTTGTGCGGCTGTATGCCGAGACCGGAAGTTTCGAAAAAAAAGCGAAAGAAAAGGCTCCGGTACTTGAGGAGATAAGTGACTTGAAATCAAGGCTTAGTGAAATTTTCAGCACAAAAGTGCAACTCACATGTAATGACAAAGGGAAAGGCAGGATTACCATACCGTTTGCCAATGATGAGGAGTTGGTAAAGATAATGAAGTTGATGGACAGGATTGATTTGTAGTTTTTTTGTAATTAGCAGCATGTCAAATTTTATAAAAAAACAGGCTGAGATGTTACGAAGAATCAGTAAATTCCGGAATTTGAAGAAAAAAAACATAATATTAGCTGTACTGCTGTTAATGGGCATTTCCATGCAGGCTCAGGTTTTAACGGATTCGGTACGAATCTATGCCGACTCCATTGTGAAAGTCAATGTAGATGAGCTACAGGAAGTGGAAATAGTGGCGGAACCGATAACTGGATTTGTCTTGGATTCAATATCCGAGACTGTGGTATTGGTCGATTCGATCCAAACGGAAATTGTAGATACAATACTTGTTGAGACCGATTCTGTCTTTAAACCCGACCCGTTGAAGGCTGTTTGGCTTGGAGCTATTATTCCCGGGTACGGTCAGATTGTGAATCGGAAATATTGGAAATTACCCATTGTTTATGGCGGATTTCTTGGATTTGCATACGCTATTTCGTGGAACAACAGCCGATATACTTCCTATAAGAACGCGTATAGAGATATAATTGACAATGACCCGACTACAAATTATCACATTGAAATTCTTCCGCGCGGTTACACGTTGGAAAATTATCCCGGTGGTGTCTCTACTTATACCGCTCGACTCAAAAGCGCGCAAGAACAATTTCGGCAATACCGTGATTTGAGTATTATTTTAAGTGTGGGGTATTACGCTTTGGTATTGCTTGAGGCTTTTGTCGATGCGCATTTGTACGATTTTGACATCAATCCCGACTTGGTTTTGAATGTAACGCCGACACGAATTGATTTTGACAAAAAACAAAATATCGGCTATGCCTATGGACTGCAATGCAGTATCCGATTTTAGTTGAAAAAGCAAGTTTTTTCAATAATATGGTGTCGTGTCAATAATCAATTGGCGTATTAAAATTATTCAACTCGGAATTCGGAACCCGAAACCCGGAACCCGGAACCCGAAACCCGAAATTCACGTCTTGACATTAGCTTATTGCTTTCTAATTTCTACCTTCTAATTTCTAATTTCAAACATTCTAATTTCTAATTTCAAACATTACTCTCATGACAAAACGTATTTTTCTTGTATTGATTCTAATTAGTTGTTTGACTGTTGCTTATGTTTACCCTCAGTTGCCTCGTCTCATTTCTGTAGCTGAAAAAAATGATGAAAAACCGACTTACTCCGAACCCGCTTATACTCAGGTTGATGATAGAGAAATTGATGATGAAGAGATTCGTGTAGTAACCGTGATACCTGAAGATTTTACAAGTTCGCTTGACTATCTGCTACACAATTGGGCTATTGACAAGAATTCTACAACTAACTGTAAACCAAAGCCTAATCCTTCCACCACAGACAAACAATACAAAGAAAGACTCCGCAAACTTCCGCATGAAATTGAAATGCCGTTCAATTCGGCGGTCAAATCGTTTATTGAAATTTACACCCAAAAAAGCAGGCGACAAGTTGAGAATCTGTATGGCTTAAGCAGCTATTATATGCCGATTTTTGAAGAGGCGTTAGAAGCTCAGCAAATTCCGCTCGAACTGAAATATTTGCCGATTATTGAGTCCGCTTTGAATCCGAGAGCCGTATCAAGAGCCGGCGCTACGGGTATTTGGCAATTCATGATTGCAACGGGGAGGATGTATGGCTTGGAGGTAAATTCTTTAGTAGATGAACGGATGGATCCGTATAAATCCTCACAGGCGGCTGCCAGATACCTGAAAGATTTGTACAATATTTTCTCAGACTGGCACTTGGCTATCGCGGCTTATAATTGCGGACCGGGAAATGTAAACAAGGCAATACGGCGTGCCGGCGGGAAGCAAGATTTTTGGGCTATTTATCCGTACCTGCCTGCCGAAACAAGGTCTTATCTGCCGATTTTCATTGCCGCGAATTACGTGATGAACTATTTTGATGAGCACAATTTATGCCCGGCACAATTGAAAATACCGGTGCTAACTGATACCATAATGGTCAATAAACGGATTCATTTAGAGCAAATTGCCGCTGTGCTCAGAATTCCGCTTGAAGAGGTAAGAATCCTGAATCCGCAATACAGAAAAGACATAGTTCCCGGCGAAACCAAACCTTATCCGATTTGTTTGCCGCATAATTACGCGAATCTTTTTATTGACAAGAACGAAGAGATTCTGGCTTATAAGGCTGATATCCTTATCAATAACAGAAGATACGAAACGGAAATTCCACTTTTGGCTTCTGCAAGAAAGTCATCCGGTTCGAGTGCAAAATACACCTATCACACGGTAAGAAAAGGGCAAAGCATAAGTGTGATAGCCCGAAGGTACGGTATTTCGCAAGCTCAACTAAGAAGGGCTAACAGCTTGAAAAGCACTAAAATAAAAGCCGGACAACGATTGAAAATACCAAGGTAGGTGAGTAGTTGGGTGGTTGATTGTTAAATGGTTAAAAGGTTAAAAGGTTAAAAGGTTAAAAGGTTAAATGGTTAAGTAGCCTGTCCGTCCTTTGGCGGGTTTGGTTAGCCCCCTAAATCCCCCAAGGGGGACTTGAGTTTGGCTGTTTTTTCCAAAATTCATACGCATCGGCACTGAAATTCGGAGCTCGAAGCTCGGAGCACGAAGTTTGAAGCCCGAAACGCGAAACTCGAAACTCGAAACCCGAAACTCGAAACACGAAGTACTTAAACCTCGAAACCCGAAATTCACGACTTGACATTAGCTTATTGCTTTCTAATTTCTACCTTCTAATTTCTAATTTCTAATTTCTAAATTCTAATTTCTAAATTACGCTCATGGCAAAAGAAAAATTATACTATTCCATCCGTGAAGTGGCTGAAATGTTTCAGATCAATCAGTCCAATCTTCGTTTTTGGGAGAAAGAATTTAAGCAGTTGCGACCCAAAAGGAATGAGAAAGGAACGCGATTTTATACGAAAGAAGATATACAAGTGGTGAAACAAATTCTTTTTTTAGTAAATGATCAAAAGTTGACGTTGGAAGGTGCTAAAAAGCGCTTAGGATCGAAGAAAGATGAGGTAGAAAGAAAGCAGGAAATAACAGAACGGTTACTGTCTGTGCGAGATGAATTAAAAGTTATGATTTCGCAGTTGGGAAAGAATTAAACCAATCGTTGCCAACAGCCTTTTAACGATTTTACAAAGTTCATGGGATCAATAGACTACGAAAAACAGACCGTCGAAAAAATGATTGGGCTTTATTGTCGAAAAAAGCATAAAACGAAAAAGGGCGCGTTATGTGACACGTGTCTATCCGTAAAAAATTATGCTTGGCAAAGATTAGACAGATGTCCATTCGGAGATGAAAAATCGGCTTGCGAAGATTGTCCTATCCACTGCTATAAACCGGATATGAAAGAAAAAATGCGACAAATTATGCGTTTTTCGGGCCCTCGAATGATACTGTATCATCCATTTGATGCGATAATCCATGTCATGAGGGACAAGAAATGAGTTTTTAGCTTGCAGTGTGTGATGATGGGTGTTGGATGTGAAAACGATGCGAAGTGATATCGTTTTCATCCCGATGAGCGAAGTGATATCGGGATGGGTGTTGGGTGCTGGGTGTGTGATGTTGGGTGCGGTTCCGATTTCGCTTCGCTCATGGTTCCGATTTCGCTTCGCTCATCGGAATGTTGGCAATATGCTTCGCATTGCCAACAAATGCCGTCAATATGTTTCGCATTGCCAACAAATGCCGTCAATATGCTTTGCATTGCCAACAGGTGATGGGTGTGGGTGTGGCGGGCAATGAAAAGGACCAACCGCTTCAAGTCGTCCACGATAGTCCGCGATGTTCCGTAAATAATGTGGAGTTTTTAGTTTTTTCATCCAAATCTGTCAAAGGACGGACAGGCTATTCAACCATTCAGCCACCTGGGCTAAACTAACCCTTCTTTAACCGCGTATTTTATCAAATCGATCATGCGGGAAAAGCCCAGTTTTGTGAACATGTTATTTTTGTGTGACTCTACGGTGCGAGGACTGATGTTCAGTTTTTCGCCTATTTCTTTCAGTTGCATGCCTTCACACAGCAAGATCGCGATTTCATTTTCTCTTTCCGTAAGGGTAGGATAAGTTCGGGTAGGTTTTTTGAAAAATTTAAATTGATTTTTTTCTTGCTTTAACGCGGTTTTGTGTTGATTTGTAATGTAAATATCGTACATGATTTTCATAACACTGCGTCCATAGTAGGGCACACCACCCATTACACTGCAAACCGCATTCTGAATGTCCTCGATTTGCGCCAACTTGCTCATATATCCATCTACGCCTATATCCAACAATTCATGAATCAGCTCCGGTGTAACTTCAGCGGAGAGTATAATGATTTTTGTATCGGGATGTTTGGTTTTCAGGTAGCGGGCTATTTCCACGCCTGTCGTGTCGGGTAGTATGATGTCCAAGATAACCATTTCGGGAATGATGCCGGAAGCGAGAGCAGCGAAGAATTCTGTTCCGGATCCTGCTTCACCAATGATGTCGGGAGTAAAACATCCTGCTTTGGATAAAGAAGCACGGATACCTGCCCGATACATTGCATGATCATCTACAAGAAATATTGAAACTGTGTTGTTTTTTTTCATTCGGATAGATTCTTCGGTTTTCTCTTGAATTGCTCGCATTTAATGTGTGAATAGCAAAAATTAATTATTTGACTTTGGCAAGTTGTTACAGCTGTCTGTAAAGCTGCTTTTGAAAAAAAAAGATATGCTGATTATCAGAGGAATTAAGCAAGTTGGGGCTTTGCCCCAAACCCCACTTCATTTTTTGTCTTGACACAAAAAACGAAGCAAAAAAAGTCAAGACTTCGCCCGCCTCACTCAAAAA
>JAAYIT010000393.1 GCA_012523295.1 Porphyromonadaceae bacterium
AATCTAAAATCATTTTTCACAGGAAAACCAGTAATAGCCAGAAAATAAATCTATTTCTTTGATTTTCAATTTTGTCTCCACGCACTATTCAATATCTTCGAATTCCTCTTCTAAATATTCCTGAGAAGCCTCAAAATCCTCATTATTATTAAGACTTTCCTGAGTATCTGCACCTTTCAAAAACGAGGGCAGGTTCATTCCTGCAGATTTGAAGAGGTCATCGAGTGGGGGAATGGTCTTTAGCAATCCCGACATAAAATTAGCCGTGGAAGTTTTCCCATCATTCCCATTACCGCTATCCCAGACAGTAACTTTATCAATTTTGAGGTTTTTAAGGTTGAAGTATAGTTGAGTCTTATCGCAAACAAAAACAACCACTTGCTTGTTTTTATTTTAATTATTAACCTTTTAATCATGATTATGGTAACTCAAAGTGCGACCCAACGGCTGTATCTTAACCCATACAAAAACATTCTACGTAGCAAAATCGTAAAAGGATTTGCTGATTTCAGTAAAGGGAATTACCAAACTTTGTTAAAACTTTATGATAATAATGTGCATCAACAGTTTGAAGGAAACCATGCATTGGCGGGTGAGCGATTCAACAAAGCTAAAGTAGAGCTTTGGTTTCAGCGTTTTATCCGATTGCTTCCATCCAAATTTTACATCAAGGATATGATAATTCAAGGCGGACCTTGGAATACGGTGGTTATCATGGAGTTTCAAGATGAAGTTTCACCGCAAGGTATCACGCCTTACGTAAACAACGGCATCATGAAAGCGATTGTGAAATGGGGCAAAGCCACACATGTACACATATATGTGGATACATCAAAAGTAGAAAATGCTCTGAAAGAATTGGCTGAAAACGGGGTAAGTGAAGCAAGCGAGAAGGCGATAGAGTAATGTTTGGTCTATATAATCTCATCCACGAGTGGAAAAACAAACCACACTAAATAAGCTTAATTTCACCATCCACCACCTTAAAAATCGCTGAACTTTGCTTTATTTTAGGTAAAATCTCTTCCCAGTGACTGCTGTTTGTGTCAGAAATAAAAATCTGTCCGAAGTCATTCCCGGCCACCAATTCAATGATTTTAGTCACTCTTTCTTCATCTAACTTATCAAAAATGTCATCCAACAATAATATCGGGTTTATGCCTTGTGTTTCCTTCAAAAAGCTGAATTGAGCTAATTTTAAGGAAATCAGAAAAGATTTATTTTGTCCTTGCGAGCCGACTCTTTTCATGGGATAGCCCGCGAGCGACATTTCTAAGTCATCTTTGTGTATTCCATTCATGCTGAACCCTATAATCCGATCTCTTTCTCGATTTTTAGAAAGTTTTTCGGCTAAATCGGCATCGTGCAGTTGTGATTTATAAACTAAATCTACCTTCTCTTTATCATCGGAAATAAAACTGTAATTTTCCTTAAATAAAGGAATAAACCGCTCGACAAACTTTTTTCGTTCACCATATATGTAGTCGCCATGCGTAGCCATTTGCTCTTCCCAAATCTCAAAAAGCGCGGTATCGGTCATAGTTTCATCTTTGAGTAACGCATTTCGTTGTTTCAATGCATTGTTATATTGGATTAAAGCACTCAGGTATTGATTGTTATATTGCGAAATCACACCATCCATAAATTTCCGGCGCTCGTCACTTCCTTCGGCAATCAATCCATCGTCATAAGGCGAAATCAAAACGAGCGGAATCAGTCCGATGTGATCTGAAAGACGTTGATATTCTTTTTTATTTCGTTTGAAATTCTTTTTTTGTCGACGTTTTATTCCACAATAGATATCTTCCTCATTTCCCCTGAGTTCATATTTCCCTTGAATCATCAGAAAATCAGTGTCATGCTTAATGATCTGACTGTCAATGGAGTTAGAATGGCTTTTACAAAAAGAAAGATAGTAAATCGCATCAAGCAAATTGGTTTTTCCCATTCCGTTATTGCCAACAAAACAGTTTATTTTTGCAGGAAAATTCAAATCTGCCTGGCTTATATTTTTATAATTTAATATGGAAATTGAGTTTAGCCGCATATTGTCATTGTTTGGTTCAAAGATTACAAAATTACGAAAAAAATCACTAATTTTGTCTTACAAATATTCAAACAGTAGATTATGAAAGTGAAATATGTTTTTTTGATAACCCTTTTTACGGTAACATTATTTTCATGCAACAGGCATGCTAAAACTTATAATTTTGATTATGGAAAATTTGAAAATGGTACATACTCAAACAACTATTTCAATTTAGAGTTTTCTATTCCGGATGACTGGCATGCACTTACACAGGAGCAAAATATCAATTTGATGAACAAAATTGATGAGTTCATTTCGGAGGACAATAAAATTCTTCAGCAAGCAGTGGAAACTTCAAAAATAACGACTGTGATACTTTTTACCGGTTCTCAATATGGTTTGGATGTGAAAGAAGGTGAGTACAATCCCAATATAATGCTGCTTGCAGAAAATATAAGCGGAACGGATAAAGTCAATTCTTCTGCTGACTATCTGCACATTACACGAAACGCGCTTCAGCAAGAACCGAGCCCAAAAACATTTCCATTCAATTCTTTTCAGATAAAAAATATTAATAACTCCGAGTTTGCCTTGATGCGAGTGGTAAATTATAATTCAGATAATCAGAGTTTTACACAAGATTACTATGTTAAATTAGAAAAAGAATTCGCTTTAACTTTTATCCTGACATATAATTCTGAAATTCAAAAAACTACTCTTGAGCAAATTCTTCATACACTGACTATTAGTCAATAAAAGTGAAAACGTGCTTGAATCAACAATAGATCAACAAGCTATTTAGTAGATAAAAAACATAATATTCAGTTAGTTATTACACCAAACAACTGTTTTTCACTCTACGAAACAGCCATTTTTGACAAGTCTTAAGCTCAAGGAAATGATTAATGGCGTGTTCCAAACGTCTTTGGTGTAAAAAACAAATTTAATCGTATCAAATCAGTTATTCTCTTATGATAAACGAACAGCATATAACTATCCTTGTCAATTCCAATCAAATTTCACCCCGAATGATTCGCAATACGCTTACACTTATTGGTGAAGGCGCTACGATTCCATTTATCAGCCGTTATCGAAAAGAAGTTACCGGCGGACTCGATGAGGTGAAGATTGCCGATTTGAAAGAACAACACGAAAAGTTGGTTGAACTTTCAAAACGAAAAGAAACTATTCTGAAAACCATTGATGAGCAAGAAAAACTGACTGATGAACTTCGTTCCCGAATCGAAGAATGTTGGGATTCGACGGAGTTAGAAGATATTTATCTGCCTTTCAAGCCCAAGAAAAGGACAAGAGCAGAGATTGCGCGCGAAAAGGGGTTGGAACCATTGGCACAAGTAATTTTGGAGCAAAAGTTTGCAGATATTCATAAAATAGCTAAAATGTATGTGAATGAGCAAGTTGCAAATGAAGAAGAAGCGTTGAAAGGTGCGCGAGACATAATTGCAGAATGGGTAAATGAAAGTGAAGAAGCCAGAAATTCAGTTCGGAATATTTTCAGAAATGACGCTCGAATTTCCTCGAAAATAATCAAAGACAAAGAAGAGGAGGCGCAAAATTTTAGAGATTATTTCGATACATCTGAAAAATTATCAAGAATAAGCTCGCACCGATTATTAGCAATGCGACGCGGCGAATCGGAGGGGTATTTGCGCGTCAATATTTCTCCTGATGACGATAAATGTATCGAACGGCTGTTGCGTATTTTTCAAAAATCAGAAAACGAGAGTGGTTTACAAGTTGCAGAAGCTGTGATTGACAGTTACAAACGACTACTTAAACCATCCATCGAAAATGAATTTGCAGCTGAAAGCAAGGAAAAGGCAGACACAGAAGCAATCCGGGTTTTTGCTGAAAATTTAAAGCAGCTTTTACTCGCTCCGCCACTCGGACAAAAGCGCGTTATGGGTATTGATCCGGGATATCGTACCGGGTGCAAAGTGGTTTGCTTAGATGCGCAAGGCAATCTGCTTCACAATGAGAACATCTATCCTCATCCTCCGGTTAGTGAGCATTCGCAGGCTAAGCGTAAAATTCAAAAGATGGTCGAATCATATGATATACAGGCAATTGCGATTGGAAACGGCACAGCAAGTCGAGAAACAGAACGATTTGTACAAGACACACGATTTGACAGAAAAGTTCAGGTGTTTGTTGTAAGTGAAAATGGCGCTTCAATCTACTCGGCATCTAAAATTGCCAGAGAAGAATTTCCACAATATGACGTTACGGTGCGTGGCGCTGTATCGATAGGCAGGCGGTTGATGGATCCGTTGGCTGAGTTGGTCAAAATTGACCCAAAATCAATCGGAGTTGGTCAATATCAACACGATGTAGATCAGACAAAACTAAAAAAATCGCTTGACCAGACCGTTGAAAATGCCGTAAATCGGGTGGGAGTGAATCTGAATACGGCAAGTAAGCACTTACTTACTTATGTTTCGGGAGTTGGACCTCAAATTGCTCAAAATATTGTTGACTTCCGAGCTGAAAACGGTGCTTTTGTAAACCGGAAGTCTTTGATGAAAGTTCCGAAATTAGGCGCTAAGACTTTTGAACAGTGTGCAGGATTTCTTCGGATATCCGATGGAGATAATCCGCTGGATAATTCTGCGGTTCACCCGGAAAGTTATCCTATAGTTCAGCAAATAGCAAAAGATTTAGGAAAAGATATTGATGAGCTGATAAGGAATAAAGAGCTAAGGAAAACTGTTGACTTGAAAAAATATGTTTCAGAGAAAGTTGGTTTGCCAACGTTAAATGATATCTTAGATGAGTTAGAAAAACCGGGGTTAGATCCACGAGCTGCTATTAAAGTATTTGAGTTTGACCCGAATGTGAAGGATATCAGGGATCTGATTGAAGGAATGGAGCTTCCCGGAATTATCACCAACATAACCAATTTTGGAGCTTTCTGCGATATCGGAATCAAAGAAAATGGACTGATACACATTTCAAATTTAGCAGATAAATTCGTAAAAAATCCCGCTGATATTGTTTCGCTACATCAACACGTAAAAGTACGTGTACTTGATGTTGATTTGCAAAGAAGGAGGATTCAATTGAAATTAATTTCATCGTAGATACTAATTCAAAAAAATACTTTTTGCACGGTATTTGCGTCTATTTCAGCAATTTTTAATAAATATTTCACTTTTTGGAAAGACTTATTTCATGAAAAAAATATTAATTCCACTCATTTTTCTATTTGTTTCTCTCTCTTTGAGCGCGCAAAATGACTTGGGCAGACAACTTTGGCGTAATTTCAATCTTGGCTGGGACGTTTATAGCACACAGGATTATCGCTGGAGAAATTTATTTATCGGCAGCGGCTACTATTACAACTTTCCATCATTTCCCAAAGCATATATTTATGGTGGTATGAATATTAACTGGAGTAAATATACGCTATATAAAGGTGGTAAATATGAAATGATGAATAACAATACAACATTGAAAACCACTTCAATATCTGTCCCTCTACGTGGAGGTTATCAGGTTTTTCAGTCAAAAGGATTTGGATTAAATCTTTACACCGGACCTCAATTTGAGTTGATTTTAGCCTCGAAATTAGACGGCTATAGATTTGATGAAATCAATCGATTCCAAACAGGCTGGACTGTTGGTAGCAACATGCAGTTTCTTTACCTTTTCAGCGCCCGCGTAGCATATAGCTATTATTCAATGTCTTTATTGTCAGGAAATTACAACTATATGCCGAGAAGCGCATTTACGTTATCTATAGGATTTTAAGTAGTTAAGCCGACATGAAATCCGTCATCTGACGGAAAAGACACCAAGTAATGATTGTTTTTTCTAAGAATAAGAAAAACGACATATTAGCTGATGATATTTATTATGGTTTCGAAACATCCGACTCTCAGTTTTAGAAAGTCGGATGTTTTAATTTCGGTCACTGCTGAAAGAGTTTAGTAGCCAATAGATTGATAATCAGATATTCAAAGCGCCATTTTGCATTTTCAGCTACTATTAAGCTGTTTTAGTGAATTATGTGGGAATGCCTGAACGTTTTTCAGATAGATGACTAAGAAAAACAACATGCTTAACAGCTTGTGAACGCGTTTAATTGATCTACATTTACTAAACCGAAGAATTTACACTACAAATGTACTGATAATTAACATTTTGATTAAATGGAAGTGTAACCAAACAACAATTATACAGTATATTTATCTGTTATTCCAAAATAATTATCGTAATTTTGTCTTAAAATCTCAAAACCAATTACTTTAAAAAACCAAACTAAATGTTACATTCCATGACCGGCTATGGTAAATCCGTAGGCGAAATAAATAATAAAAAAATAATTGTTGAAATCAAATCGCTTAACAGCAAACAACTCGATATTTCTACTCGAATATCTCCTTTATATCGTGAGAAAGAGCTTGAAATCAGAAGCCTGATTAATCAAAAATTAGAACGTGGTAAAATAGATTTCTCACTTTTTATTGATAATTCGGGCAAAGAAAACGGTACTAAAATAAACCAGAGTATCATAAAATCATATTACGAGCAACTTCAGGAAATTGCCAAAGAGACAGAAATTCCCGTCACACAAGACTGGTTGGCATTGATAATGCGAATGCCGGATACGATGAAAACAGATGTTGAAGAGTTGGATGAAGATGAATGGTTAGAGATCGTGAAATTGATAGAAGAAGCTTTGGATCAAGTGAATGAATTCAGAATTCAGGAAGGTAAAATTCTTGAAGAAGTTTTTATAGTGAATATTAATAGGATAGGGGAGTTACTTGCTGAAATTGAACCATTTGAGGCTGAACGAATTGAGAAAATTAAGAACAGATTGGAAGAAAATCTTCAAACAATTTCGGACAAAATAGAGTATGATAGAAACAGACTCGAGCAAGAATTGATTTTTTATATTGAAAAATTAGATGTCAATGAAGAAAAGGTCCGTCTGAAAAATCATTTAGACTACTTCCTGAAAACAATGAAAACGGAAAAATCTGCCGGAAAAAAGCTTGGTTTTATAGCTCAAGAGATTGGACGTGAGATAAATACACTTGGTTCAAAATCGAATCACAGCGAAATGCAAAAAATAGTGGTAATGATGAAAGATGAATTAGAGCAAATAAAAGAGCAAGTGCTTAATACGTTGTAACCAATTGAAGTTTTTATGAAAAAATCAAAAAACATAAAAGATAAACCCACAGGAGAACTTCACATGCTAGAGAATAAAGGAAAAGTAATCATTTTCTCTGCACCTTCCGGTTCGGGGAAAAGCACAATTGTAAATTATCTGTTGAAACAAAATTTAGGGTTGGAGTTTTCCATTTCTGCTACAACTCGTTTGCCAAGAGGTTGCGAAAAAAATGGAATTGAATATTATTTTCTATCAGTTGAAGATTTTAAGGAAAAGATTGAAAACAATGAGTTTATTGAGTACGAAGAAGTTTATTCTGAATGTTATTATGGGACTCTTCGCAACGAATTAGACAGGATTTCAACAAAAGGTAACGTAGTAATATTTGATGTGGATGTACTTGGAGGAATAAATCTGAAAAAGCACTTTGGTGAAAGCGCTTTGTCTATCTTTATTGCACCACCTTCCATCGAATCTTTGCGAAAACGTCTTGTCAACCGTTGTACTGATAGCAAGGAGATGATTGAAAAAAGGGTGGGGAAGGCGGAGTATGAAATGACTTTTGCTTCTCAGTTTGATAAAATAATTGTAAACGACAACCTGGAAAAAGCAAAATCAGAAGCTGTAAAAACTATAAAGGAATTTCTTAATCTAAATTAGATTTGTTAAAATAACACGTAAAACTCATCAACCAATCAACTATCCCGAAACATCGGTATCCAATACACCAAACATGAAGTCAATCGGTCTATTCTTCGGTTCTTTTAATCCTATCCACTTAGGACACATTGCTTTAGCTGGTTATATTTTTGAATTTTCCGGAGTAGATGAAATATGGTTTATCGTAAGTCCCAGGAATCCGCTAAAAGAACAAAAAGAATTGATTGATGAACAGCTTCGCTTAAGAATGATTGAACTGGCAATTGAAGAAAAAGAATATCTTAAAGCCTCTGATATTGAGTTCGATATGCCAAAACCATCCTACACAATCAATACATTGCAAGCATTATCTGAAAATAATGAAGAGGATAATTTTATCTTAATAATTGGTAGTGATAACATGGTGATTTTTGATCAGTGGAAAGATTATCAAAAGATTCTGGAAAACTACTCAATTCTGGTTTATCCGCGAAAAGGATTTGATTATGAGCCATTTGAGGAGATATATCCTGATATGCACATTATGGAAGAAGCTCCTTTTTTCGAAATTTCATCCACTGAGATCCGGGAAATGATAAAAAACAAACAGGATGCAGCTAAATGGCTACATCCTGAAGTATATCGTTTTATTTTAGAAAATGAATTATACAGGTAAGAATTGAGTAAGTTATCTGCTTGTTTTTTAATCAGCTTTTTTTCCAAATTCCACAAACGGATTGAATTTTTTCTCCTCTCCAATAGTTGTAGAGGGTCCATGACCGTTGTACACAATCGTTTCATCCGGAAGTGTGTACAATCTTTCTTCGATTGACTGAACCAGCGTATCAAAATCACCGCGCTCAAAATCGGTACGACCAATAGATCTTTTAAATAGCACATCCCCAACAAAAACAACTCCGGCTTCTTCACAATAAAGCGAATGACTTCCCGGAGAATGACCCGGTGTGTGAAGTGCTAAAAGTGTCGTGTTCCCAAATTTAATCTCCTGGTTATCTGTTATATAAGCTCCCGGCCGTTGCGGCTCTTCGTAATAGGGAAGTCCCCAGTTTTTTGCGGAAAGCAGCATGCTGTCAAGCAAAAACTCATCTTCGATACCAACCTCCGGCATCAAACCGTATGTATCAAAAAGAAATTTATTGCCAAACTGATGATCGAGATGCAAATGGGTATTTAAAACCCGCGTTAACTTCAATTCATTTTCTTCAATAAATCGCTTTACACGTTGTTTCTCTTGCTCAAAGAGCATTCCTGCATCTATTATTGCAGCTTCTTTCGTATCATCCCAAATCAGAAATGTATTTTCCTGAAAAGGATTAAATGGAAATATTTTTATGTTCATTTTATTAGATGTTTGAAACCTTAACTTAAATGTCGGACAATTCTACAAGTTCATATTCTAAATTTTCAGAGCGGAACATATACCACTTTTTTTGTTTCAAAAAACTCTCCTTCAAAACATTCGCTTAAATCATAAATTTCTGCGATATTTTTAAACGGTTGGATTTCTTTTCCCAACTCACCGCCTTTCAAACAGATTAAACCATTTGGAAGGGCATTTTGTTGATTCGTTGAGATATTTTTTCGTGTTAATTTTACTAAATCATCTAACGGCATCACTGCACGACTTACAACAAAATCAAATTTGCCCTTTTCTTCCTGAATTCTCAGATGCTTTAACTCAATGTTTTTTAAACCGATAGCATTAGAAACCTCTTGTCCGACCTTAATTTTTTTTCTTATGCTGTCAATTAAAGTGAATTTAGAATCCGGAAAAAAAATTGCCAAAGGAATACCCGGAAAACCACCTCCGGTACCGACGTCAAGTATTTTCGAATTACTTTTAAACTTGATTATTTCAGCAATTCCGAGCGAATGAAGTACGTGTCGTTCGTATAAATTCTCGATGTCCTTGCGCGAAATCACATTGATCTTGCTGTTCCAGTCCAAATAAAGCCCGTACAGCGCTTCAAATTGGCGCTTTTGAGTTTCTGTAAGATTGGGAAAGTAGTTGAAAAGTTGTTTCATAAAAATCTAAGTCTGGAGCTTGTTTAATAAATTATGCAGTATTATCTTTCACATCTCATTTTCTAACGTGAATAGGATTACATTATCGAGATTGGCTATCAGCACCTTATCTTTAAAAGAATAAATCGAGAAAATTATTCCTTTCCCGAGCGGAATGATCTGCTCATATTTTTCACTTAATGCGCTGAAAATAACAAGAAAAGCTTCTCCTTTGTCTCTTATAATATACCAGAACAAATCATTGTATATATAAATCGTAGATCTGTCGGGTTCGTATACAACACCATTAAAACTTACTTGTGGTAAACGATGGTTATTGTTATTATCAAAAAGTGTAAGCAAATATATATCTTCCGTATCAATGTCAATCAGGTAGATATTTTCTCCATTACAAAATGCTTTGAGTTCCGAAGGCGTACTGTCGGTGTAAATAGGACTAAATGTCTCCTCAAAGCGTCCTTGCAAAAAACTTTTCCAAATACAATTCCCCGTTTTCCCATCTAAAAGAATGGTACCCGATTTTGAAGTAATTAAATAGTGCTTTTTATATTCAAACACCTGAATTACAATAAATGAATCGTTATTAATTATTTCAAATTCACTATTCAATGAATGCTCCCATTCTAATTGTAAAGTGTCTTTGTTATACTTTCTTATAATCTCACGATGATTAAAATCAATTGAAATTATTCCGTGTTGAAAAACGTATGGAGTAAAAATATTGGTTAGAGTTGCTTGCGAAATCTGTTTTCCTGTAGTGATGTCTATTTTTATAAAAGTCTGATAATCAGACGTCTTAGTGCCTAAGTAACAAATTTTATCCTTGTTGTGGTTCTGATTGAGTAGAGCTACTTTTTCTTCAAAATGGAGTTGAAAATCCAAACGCATATCTGAAATATGGTAACAAAATAAGTTTTTTTCATCTGGGATAATCAATATTTTATCGGCAATTACAGCAAAATCAAACACTTCGCTTTGTTGTTGTGAACGCCAGAGAATGTTGAAATTTTCATCCATTTTTACGATATGGCGTCCTTGATGCAGAAAAAGAAAATTTTCGGTAAAAACAGGAAAATCTAAACAAGGTAATATTTTATTAATTTTATAACTCATTGATAAACGAATTGCTTTAAATAAATCAGGTATATCAAAACACCATATTTCATCTTCCAAAATTACACTAATTTCCCCAAATTCTCAAACTCATTTTGTCATGCAATTGTCAAAACAATTAAAAAATCGTAACTTTGCAGCCAAAATTAGAATTCAAGATAATTATTATAACTTAATAGCTATGCTTCAATTTCCCTCGTACAGGGGGGCTAAGGAGCATATATAGAACAAATGAAAGCATACGTATTTCCCGGACAGGGAGCACAATTTGTAGGCATGGGTAAAGATTTGTACGACAATTCGCCCGTTGCCAAAGAGTATTTTGAAAAAGCGAATGAAATTCTCGGTTACCGTATTACCGATTTGATGTTTAATGGCACACCGGAAGACCTTCGCCAGACAAAAGTAACGCAACCCGCCGTTTTTCTCCACTCAGTTATTTCCGCTATCGCATTAGGGGATGATTTTCAGCCCGATATGGTAGCGGGGCATTCGTTGGGTGAGTTTTCGGCGCTTGTGGCAGCCAAAGCATTGACTTTTGAAGACGGACTGAAATTGGTGTATGCACGTGCCTTGGCCATGCAAAAGGCATGTGAAATAGAGCCTTCTACCATGGCGGCGATCTTAGCGCTTCCTGACGAAGTGGTAGAAGAAGTTTGCGACCAAATTAACAAAGAACACGTAGTAGTTCCCGCTAACTACAACAGCCCCGGTCAGTTAGTAATTTCCGGTTCCATTGAGGGTATTGACAAAGCGTGTGAAGCGCTGAAAGAACGTGGAGCAAAACGTGCGCTGAAACTCCCTGTGGGTGGCGCATTCCATTCGCCGCTGATGGAGCCTGCGCGTAAGGAATTGCAAGCTGCTATAGAAAAGGCTGTGGTCAGCGACCCGATTTGTCCCGTGTATCAAAACGTAAATGCACACCCGCAAACCGACCCTGTATCTATTAAGAAAAACTTAATTGCACAACTCACAGCTCCCGTTCGCTGGACTCAAACCGTTAAAAATATGATTAATGACGGTGCAGACGAGTTTATCGAGCTTGGACCGGGCGATGTGTTGAAAGGATTAGTAAGAAAAGTAAGTACAGATGTTAAAATAGGGTAGTGTAGCCCCACTTTAAATTTAATACTTATTTTGACGTTAAAAAACGTTAAAATAGGTGTATAGAAGAGTATAAACGTTCAAGTCAAAATAGATTTGAACGTTCTTTTTTTTTAATGAATTTTTATTATTTAACGTAAGCTTAGTCAAGAATGAACAAGAATGAAATTCCTTTTCAATAAAATATAAATTCGCTTATGTTTGATAGTGTTTTGATTGGGATTTGACTTCAATTTTCGGAATACAATAACTTCAAATGAACTTTTTTTGGACAACAATAAATAAATATTCTTACTTTTTTGATTCATTAAATGAATTTGTATGAATTTCCTATAATTTACGTTATGTCAAATAGAATAAAGTATAACCTCCTATCAATCTGTATAATAAGAAAAAGAGTATTTGATATTTATAAATACTCTTTTCTTTTCATTTTACCGGTAATAAAAAATTAGTGATCAACTCATTTCTTCAGAAATACGTTCAATTTCACCTTTAATAATTCGTTCTTCTACCATGGCATCAAGTACTGCTACGGCTGTCATATTTACGATACTTCTTACAGAACTTTCTACATCTAAAATATGAACCGGTTTATTTAATCCCATTTGAATTGGCCCGATCACTTCCGCTACGCCCATTTCAAACATCATTTTCTGAACCATATTGGCAGAATTAAGATTTGGGAAAATCAGCGTATTAACATCCTTACCTTTCAGTCTTGAAAATGGGTACTTCTTGTCTCTTAGCTCTTTATTCAATGCGAAATTAACCTGCATTTCCCCATCAACAACCATATTTGGATATTTTTCATGCAGCATTTTAGTGACTTTTTGCATGTTACCTGCGCTACCCTCTTTTTCAGAACCGAAGTTTGAATACGACAAAAGCGCCATTGCAGGCTCAACAGCGAAGAATTTCACAGATTCATAAGTTAGTTTTGCTACATCAAAAATTGTTTCTGCAGAAGGATGTCTGTTAAACAATGTATCTGCCAAGAAAAATGTACCTTTTTTCGTGTTCATAATGTGCATCGCGCCGATAGTATTCAGCCCGTTACGTACTCCAATCACTGTTTTTGCAGCTTTTACAGCATCTTCGTATTTAGTGATTACACCTGTAATCAAAGCATCGGCATCACCGGATTCAACCATCATCATTCCGAAATAATTTCGCTCATACATCCACTCATAGGCACTTTCAAAAGTTACACCTTCCCTACTCCGTTTTTCAGCTAACTGCGTAGCATAACGGATTCGACGAGTTTCCTCTCTGTCGTGACGAAGATTTACAATTTCAATTCCGGTCAGATCAATTCCATTTTCAGCTGCCAGATTTGTAATTTTTTCTTCATTTCCAAGCAAAATCGGAAAGCATATACCCTCTGAAAGTGCAGTTTCAGCCGCACGAAGCATACTTGTGTGATTAGATTCAGAGAATACAACACGTTTTGGATGCTGACGTGCAGTATCATAAATTCTACGTAACATCTTATGATCCAAGCCCATAATTTTATGTAAGAGATGATCGTAAGCTTCCCAGTCGGTAATCTCTTTTTGAGCGACACCGGATTCTATTGCTGCTTTAGCAACTGCCGGAGCAACTGTAGTCAAAAGTCTTGGATCAAGTGGTTTTGGAATGATATAATCCCTGCCGAAAGTCAATTTTTTCAACGCATAAGCAGAGTTAACGACCTCCGGAACAGGTTTCTTTGTCAGTTCAGCAATCGCCTTTACCGCCGCTACTTTCATTTCTTCATTGATACAGGTAGCTCGAACATCCATCGCGCCACGGAAAATATATGGAAATCCAAGTACATTGTTGATCTGATTCGGGTGATCCGACCTTCCGGTTGCGAAAATGATATCTGGGCGTGACTCCATGGCTAATTCATAAGAAATTTCCGGATTAGGATTAGCTAAAGCGAAAACGATGGGGTTAACATTCATGCTTTTCACCATTTTTGCTGTCAAAACATTTGCTACAGATAATCCTAAAAACATATCCGCATCTTTCACAGCTTCCTCCAACGTGTCAATTTCTCTATTTGTAGCAAATGGTTTTTTACGTTCGTTCAAATCGGTCCGTTTTGTATTGATAACTCCCTTGGAATCTGCCATTACAATGTTTTCAGGTTTTGCACCGAGCGCAATATAAAGCCTTGTACATGAGTTTGCTGCTGCTCCTGCTCCATTTACAACAATCCTGATATCTTCGATTTTTTTACCTGCAATTTCAAGTGAATTCAAAAGTCCGGCTGCCGAAATGATAGCGGTACCATGCTGGTCATCATGCATAATGGGAATATCCAACTCGTCTTTTAATCTCTCTTCAATTTCAAAACATTCGGGCGCTTTTATATCTTCGAGATTAATCCCTCCAAATGTTGGTGAAATAGCCTTTACAACTTGAATAAATTTCTCCGGATCCTTCTCATTTACTTCAATATCAAATACATCTATACCTGCGAATATCTTGAATAACAAACCTTTACCCTCCATCACAGGTTTACCTGCCTGTGCGCCGATATCTCCTAATCCGAGTACAGCAGTTCCATTAGAAATAACTGCAACAAGGTTTCCTTTAGCTGTGTAATCGTATGCTTTTGAGGCATCCTTTTCAATCTCTAAACACGGTTCGGCAACTCCGGGTGAATATGCGAGTGATAAGTCACGTTGAGAACTGTATGGTTTCGTTGGGACTACTTCTATTTTCCCCGGTTTTCCCTGCGAATGATAAAGCAAGGCATCTTCTTTTGTTAGTTTTGACATTAATATTTAATTTATGAATTACTCCCAATTAAATTCGGGATGATAGAATTTTAATTATTTGTTGAGAAATAGTAACAAAAATTATATATTGTAATTTTTATCGATAGTTTTCTAAAAAACAGTCGCAAAATTACAAAAAAATAGGATAAAAAGAAATAAATTTTGAGGTAAACATAGCAAAATTTTAATATGAAGATTTAATTGATAAGTTCAATTTTATATGAAACAGCCATATAAGATAAGTCTTTAACCTAAAGAAATGAGGTGATCTTGACTTTTTCTCGTAATTGCAAATTGAAAATTGCGATTTATCGGAGCTGACGCTTATAGCGGAATTTTGCATTTTTAAATCACAACGGTCAATGCCGCTGAAAGCGTCAGTACCC
>JAAYIT010000394.1 GCA_012523295.1 Porphyromonadaceae bacterium
AAACTCTGATGGAAGTTCAATTACAAAAACAATGCTTCTTACGCCAAAACATCGTCGAATAGCAATGCTTTTTGATGATAATTTTTGGAAGCAATTTTAGGGTGACGCATTGTCGAAGTCAGGACATGATTCGAGTAAGAAATCATCGATTCAAAAATCCTGCGCGCTTCTTCTTTCTCACCAATCACAAAAAGCGCTTCAATAAGCCAAAAAGTACAAATGGTGAATGATGAAGTTGGTTTACCAAAATCATCTTCGGCTTTATATCTGTACATCAGACCGTTATGAAATAAATTTTCTTTAATCGCTTTTACGGTTTTCAAATACCGCTCGTTGTCAGACTCGATAAAATCATAAAACTGCATCAATAGCAGGGAAGAATCGTATTCTGTATTTTCATATGCTTGTGTAAAACACTGCAGTTCTTCGTTCCACCCTTTCTCGTGAACTTCGGCCTTGATACTGTCTGCTTCACCTCGCCACATTTCGGCATAGCTTTCTTTGTGGAGCAGCTCGGCAATCAGCGATGCGCGGTCTAACACCACCCAACTCATCACTTTGGAAAAGACAAAATTCAACTCGAGTGTCCTGAATTCCCAAATACTCTGATCTGGCAACTTCCACGTATTCAGCACCATACGAACTATATTTCTAACAATTTCCCACATCTCTTCCACCTCATCGAGCGTTCCGGGGAAATAAAGATAATACTTGTAAATCACATCCATCAGATACCCCAACGAGTCATTTTGAAGTTGACTGTAAGCTGCATTTCCAATTCGGACAGGATACGAATTCTCATACCCGGATAGATGCGGCAGAATTTCTTCGGTAAGATCTCTCTCACCCCGGATTCCATACATTATCTGAAACTTATCATCACGTGATTTCAAAATCCGCTTGATAAATACGATAAATCGCTCTGCAGCACCTTGATGCTTCATATACAGCAGCGTATCAATCGACATGGAAGCATCCCGTATCCAGCAAAAACGGTAATCCCAATTTCGTGTTTCACCAATGGTTTCGGGAAGACTTGTAGTAACCGCGGCAAGCATTGCTCCGGAACTCTGATAGGACATCAGCTTGAGAACAAGCAAACTGCGGTTAATCATTTCAGAATATTGCTGAAATTTTCGCGAACGGTTAATCCAGTTGAGCCAGTACACTTTTGTCCGCTCGTATTCCAACAAAACGTGATTGGCATCTATCGAAATCAACTTTTGGTTATACGAAAGAAGAAAAAACTGACGGTCTTCCATAATAAATTCCTCTCCGCTCAAAATCAGATTAAAATCGATACTGGTATATAAATAAACCTTATCTTCCTGATCTTCAACAGACGAGGATCGGATGTAATTAGGAAAAACCGTATGTATAGTCTCCTCCGCAGCATAGTTCATTTTCGGATTGTAATTCACACGTACTTTTGGCCTCCCGCGTAAAACACGGATGTATCTGTGAATTTCAGGAGGAAGGAAGTGTTTTTCCTCACCCGTACGGTAGCGCGGCATGAAATCCAGGACAAGAAAAGCACCCTCATCAGATTCAAATCGAGTCGATAGCATGTTTGTATTCTCTACATAATTCTGAGTAATGGTATAATCATCAGAGACTTGAAAAGAAAAACTCCCGCCTTTATTTTCATCCAAAAGTTTGGTAAAAACCGAAGGTGAGTCAAAGTCGGGGAAGCAAAGCCAGTCGATACTGCCGTATTTTGATATCAATGCCGCTGTCTTACAATTTCCAATAATTCCGTAATCTAAATTTTTCATCCGATTATATTTTATTTTTAAATTAAATTAATGTCCTATGAAACACGCCATTCATCTTCATAGGTTTTGGGTGAAAACTTGCTTTTAATGGCTGTTTCATAACAAAAAAAACAATTCTCTATCTGCTGTCTTTGTCGGATTTTTTTAAGTTTAAATCCAAGCATATAGAAAAGTTCATCTGTGTTTTAATTTATTAACAGATAAAACCGAAATGTAATTCGTCAACCGACGCAATCACAAAAAATAATGTCCCGATTACTCGTATCGGGATGCGTGTTTGATCTGTCCTTGATATTAAAAAAAACAAGATATAAACAGATGGAAGATACACATTTTTTTTGAGTTACCCAACTTCTTGACGCTAAAAAGTTGGTATAATGGTGAGTGTTTTGACGTGTTTTCTAAATATTAGCGACACTAATCCCGGTTATTTTCTTGTAAAGATCCAACGCATACACATCGGTCATTCCCGAAATATAATCCAAAACAGCTTGAACTTTACCGTAAATCGAAGAGCTGTTAATTTCGTATTGCGCGGGGATTCGGTTAAGAAGCTGCTTAGAATAGGTCTTTTCAGGATGTATGACTGCATTGACAAAGTGCTCCATCAATGTGTAAATAATCCGATAACCTGCCAGTTCGATATCTAAAACCTCTTGTGATTTGTAGATTTTTTTTACGGCTACTTTTGTGCATTTTTGATAAGCTTCAGATACTTCCGGCGTGATATTTTTTATCAGTGACCCTTCAAATTCGCCCAGCAAAATAGCCTCTTCGTTACTCAGAAATGCTTGGCTACATTCAGTAACCAATTGGCCGATTACCGACGAACGTAGATACGCTATTTGCTCGTTTATATCACTTACAATGGCAATATTATCTTTTATTTTCTTTAGTCGTGTTTCATCAAAAAACTGATAATAAAGTTCTTTTGTTTCGTCAGTAGTCAAGATTTTCAGCTTATGCGCATCTTCGATATCCATAATCTGGTAGCAAATATCATCTGCGGCTTCTACAAGGTACACCAAAGGATACCGTACATACCGATTGGGATTCAATTTTTGGCGGAGAATGCCTAATTTTCCGGCAATTTTCTCATAATCCGCCTGCTCTGACGCAAAAAATCCAAATTTATGCTTTTTCTCATCGGCGTAAAGCGATGAATAAGGATATTTCACAATGGAAGCTAATGTGCTGTATGTCAAAACAAATCCTCCGGCACGTCTCCCTTGAAACTGATGCGTAAGTAATCTGAACGCATTCGCGTTTCCATCAAATCGTGTAAAATCACACCATTCCGTTTCGGACAACTTGTTTTTCAAAAACTGACCTTCGCCCTCTGAAAAATAAGTGGCTATCGCCTCCTCACCGGAATGTCCGAAGGGTGGATTTCCTAAATCATGAGCCAAACAGGCTGCTGAAACAATTGCCCCAATTTCTTCGAAATAATTTATACCCTCACCTTGATGAGCTTGCGAGACATTCATTGCCAAAGAACGCCCGACACTTGCCACTTCCAAGCTGTGAGTCAGTCGGTTATGAACAAATACACTCCCCGGAAGCGGGAATACTTGCGTTTTGTTTTGAAGCCTGCGAAATGGAGCTGAAAATATCAATCGGTCGTAATCACGTTGAAACTGATTCCGATTATCTCGCTTCCGATCATGGAAATTTTCTTGCCCGAGCCGAATGGGCGTAAGGAGCTGATGCCAATTCATTTACTATACAAAACTTGTTGATAATCTATATTTCGTTCAATCATTATTTTCACATACGGGCAACTTGGAATCACCTTCAAGTCGTTTTCCTTTGCAAATTTAATCAATTCTTCCATCAGATGTTTTCCAAGTCCCAATCCTTTTAATTCCGGATTAACACCCGTATGGTCCACATCAATTACATTTTTTTCTTTGTATATAAAGGTCATTTCGCCTGCCGGTTTATCATTGACAAAAAGCGAGAATTCACCTTTTTGACTGTCTTGATCCAATTTTATCTCTATTTTTTCACTCATAGTTTTTTTGATTTTTAAACAAGCAGCAGAATGAAATAGTTTTTTACGAATTAGAACAATATTGTATTTCAAAATCGTATTCTATTTCAATACTTTTCTCTTTCTCCACACTTGATATGAATTCACGGCATTTTGCCAAAGCACATAGGCTCCGGGTCCAACCGATGCAAGCGGATGAAGATAAATTTGAGACATCCAGATTGTCAAAACCGTGTTTTTTTGTCCTAATCCTTGTCCACCCGCTATCGTATCGTTGAATTGACTTCCGATTTTTCTTCCTATCAAAAACTGTGAAATACAAATAACCAATGTTGCAAGCGCCAACCAGATCTCAATCATGTAGCTTTCTTCACCCTGAATAGAGATGAAATTTACGGTTTTTGAAGTTACAATTATCAACGCAATTGTCCAAATATAAAATGAAAAACTTGAATATTCACCGATTTTATCGTTGGTCTTTGGGGCAAAACGGCGTAACAAATAGGCTATTAGCAATGGAACGAAAAGGAGAAGTACGATTTGTCGGGAAATTTTAAGAAAAGATTCTAAAAACGGTACATCCTGATAACTTCCTACAAAAGAAAAGAAAACAGGCGCCCCAACAATAATGGTCAAGTTGCTCAACAGACTGTATGCCGTCAGGCTTTCTAAGTTTCCTCCAAGCATGTACGTAATCACAGGCGCAGAAGTGGCCGTAGGTGCAAGAACACAAATCATAGCGCCTTGAGCAAGGATTTCGCTGTAATTTCGAAGCGCCAAATATACGCTTACACTGCCGATAGTCTGAATGGAAATCAGCAAATAATGCATTTTTGTAAGCCGAATAGCACGGAAATTCATTTTGCTGTAAGTAAAAAACAGCATAATGAAAATTAAATACGGTGTGACAGGAGCCAATACGCTCAACCAGGGATAAAAAATCACCCCAATTATCATTGCGATTGGCATCATATACGGTTTTAATTTACGAAGAAACACAGATTGAAGTTTAAATCCTTTTTTAGTTTATATAATGACTTGGCTTATTATTGATCTCGTATTTATATTTTTCTACCATAATATCGGCATTAGACGTCATTCCGCCGCGTAGCACCGACATTATTTATATGGCTGACAATTAGTACTATAATAGTCTGGTTTAAATAAACTTTCGCAAGCTCTATCTGATATTCTCAAAAGGTTTGCTAACGAGTGACCTCGTCCGGCGAGCCAAAAAATCAGAGAGAACGCCGTTAAGAATCGTCCTTGTTTGAGCCTGTAAATAGGTTTCAAAAACCGAAACACTTGGGGCGAGTTTGGACGATTTAGCCGTTCGAACGCCAATTTTTTGAGTGAGGCGGGCGGAGTCTTGACTTTTTTTGCTTCGTTTTTTGTGTCAAGACAAAAAA
>JAAYIT010000395.1 GCA_012523295.1 Porphyromonadaceae bacterium
GCTATATACGCCAGTCGTGGCATCCACAGCATATTGAGGGTTTCATATTACCCTCTCCGATGCTTTCAAGCTGATAAATCCGCAGCTGGTCTGAAAGCCACGCCCAGGCGCATATAGCCGGGACGTTGTGCGTCATGCAAGAAAGACAAAAAAATATCAATAGAGCAAACAACTTAAAAGGAAAAAAGAAATGAATAAAAAACAATGGTACGAAACATTATTTGAAAATTACGGAGAAAAATACGACAAAGAATCTTTTGCTCAAGGAACAATTGGCGAATGCGATTTTATAGAGAAAGAAATTAATTTCAATAAAACGCTAAAAATAATTGACATAGGGTGTGGTACAGGTCGCCATTCAATTGAATTGGCAAAAAGAGGTTATTCAATGACTGGCATCGATTTGTCCGAATCTTTACTGGAAAAAGCAAGAGAAAAGGCGAAACAAAACGGAGTGAGGATTGATTTCTTAAAACACGATGCGCGAAACCTTCCGTTCGACAAACAATTTGATGTGGCAATAATGATGTGCGAAGGCGGTTTCCCATTAATGGAAACAGACGAAATGAATTTCGAGATTCTTAAAAATGTTTCACAATCGTTAAAAGATAAATCCAAATTTATTTTCACTACATTAAATGGTTTATTTCCTTTGTTTCACTCAATAAACGATTTTCACGCAGAGGGTGTTGTTGAGGGTAACGCAACATATAATAGCAAAAATTTTGATTTAATGACATTCAGAGATTACAATATTACAAAGGTTGTAGATGACAACGGCGTGGAAAAAGAACTCGAATGTAACGAAAGATATTATGTTCCATGTGAGATAACATGGTTATTAAAAACGCTTGGATTCACAAAAATTGAGATTTTCGGAGCAACGCTTGGGGCTTTCTCTCGTAATGATAAATTGAAAACAGAGGATTATGAAATGTTAGTAATAGCAGAAAGGTAGAATATGAGAACAGTTGAAGAAAGCGTTTTAACCGCAATGGATTGTACAGACAGTAAGATTTTGCCTTACTTACCATACATCCTTCAAGACTTTTGGGAAATTGGTTCAGACCCTGAAGTAATGATAACCCTTATTAAGAAGCACCAAACAAATTTTAATAACCTTAAAGTGCTGGATTTGGGATGTGGAAAAGGTGTTGTTTCTATTAATATAGCTAAGCAAATGAATTGTAAATGCTACGGAATTGACGCAATACCTGAGTTTATTTCTTTTTCGAAATCAAAAGCCGACGAATATGGTGTAAGCGGTTTGTGTACATTTGAAGTTGGAGATATTCGTGAAAAGGTTAAAGCCCTTGGAAAATATGATGTTATCATATTAGGAGCTATTGGTCAAGTATTTGGTAATTACTTTGAAACTCTTACATTATTAAACAATAACTTGAAAGACGGTGGCATTATAATAATTGACGATGGGTATATTGAAGACGAGAGTAGCTTTAGACATGATTATATTTTTAGTAAAAGCGACCTGAAAAAACAGATTTCGGATGTTGGCATGCAATTAATAGACGAAGTCAATGTAAGTGGAGATAAAAACGTTACTGAAAATTACGATACAGAATACAATAATCTTTTAAAACGATGTCAAGAATTAATTGTCAAATACCCTGACAAAGCGGAAGTATTTATCAATTATTGCGACCAACAGAAAAAGGAATACGAAAATATGAAAAACGGGATTACATGTTCAACAATGGTGGTAAAAAGAAAAAAATAAAATGCACGGACGCACAACAAAGTGTATATGCCATAAGGGTTTTAGTGGGTATGCAAGCGTAGTAACCCGCTCAAACTTTCGTGTCGGTGGACAGGTAACTACTCCGCAATCCCTTACGGCACATACACTCGAACGTTGTGTGGCATTTTAGAAAGACAATCGCAACATGGATAAAGATATTAATAAACAGAAAGAAAGAATAGCAAAGATATTTCCAAAAGAGATTGAGGATATATTTAAATGTTCAGAGACTCTTGA
>JAAYIT010000049.1 GCA_012523295.1 Porphyromonadaceae bacterium
CGTGCACACAGCTCAAAGATTTGTTGTAGAAGGAGACACCATACGAAAAAAACGATATAGTATTGCAATCAAGAGTGACCTTGAGCAATTAAAAAAGGAATAGTGAAAGTATATCACCGTTTTGGGTGGATGGATATAGTCCGTTTATTACAACCCTGTGGTCTGAATTTATGGGATTAATATTGAGAGGGCCTTTATGGTACTGGCATATTGGGTTACGTTTTTCCGACCTATATCAAATTTCACAAAAAAATTCGGTCAAATATAACTTCATGAAAAAAAATATTCTCCGATACTCTTATACCTTCTAGTAATTATCTGACATCATTTCACGACAATAATCGGCAATTTGCACATTTTTATTGCTTCTCAAAAGCCTTATATACATTTGAATACGATAAGCCTTTAGTTCCAAACTGTTTTGCATTGGCAATCGCTTTTCCCATTTTCCCATCACTACACATATCATCAACCCATTTTACAGTTTTAAAAAAAACTTCTTTTTTCTCATACGATGGAATAAACTTACGAAGCGTTCTTTGTACTGAATCGGAATCTTTGTAGTACTTATTTGTTTTGCAGAAATGCAATAAAAACCAATATTCTATAGAAGGTAGGCTATCACAAAGAATCACATTTTTCTTTTTAGAATACTTTTTACAGAATCTCTCAAGTTTAACTCTCTCTGCATCATTATTACGAGCTATATCTGCATCAAAAACACAAATAGCAACACCTCCGTCAGCTATTACTTTATCAATCTTCTTGCCTAACTTATATATAGATTCTGTCCCAAAAAAACGAGGTCGAATTCGAAAAACGAATTCAGTACAGTGAGATATATGCTGAAAATAATATTGTTCAGTTATTCCGGCACCTATCACCGTAGGTATCGCCCCAATCTGTTTCCGATTGCCACTAATACGTGACATACACTTATTCTTTTACTTTGGGAAGAGCCCCAAAATTTCCATTTCTATATGCCTTTCTAACTGAGGACAAGCGGTTTAGTCCGGAAAATTCAACCAGAGAATACACTTCGGTATGCCCAGATTCCTTTTTCTCGGTAAACCATACTGAATCCTTTCGCAATAAATCACCTATTGTTTCCAACAGAGGATCATAATGAGTTGAAACTAACAATTGCGAACGACTCTTCTGTTTTAAAAAGCCTGAAATAAATAATTCCACTAAATCAGGATGTAACGAAGCTTCAATCTCATCGATTGTAAGAAATCCATTTCGATGAAAAACCTCATACAATGCTGCTTCCAGTCCAAATATCCTTCTGGTACCTCTTGACTGAGATTCAGCTTTCATACTATACTGTTCTGGCCCTCTTTCGTTATTAACCGAATGAATAAAATCAGTTTTCAGTTTTGACAAAAAACGTTCCTTTTTGAGCCTATCTTTGTCTTGCTCTGAAATGACATCACTTTCAAGAATCGCTTTTAACACTTTTTGAGGTATGTTTTCCTTAATTACCTGAGTATTAATATCTGAAATGTTAAAATCAGCATTATTGACAACCGACAACAAGTATTCTTTTAGATTATTATCAGAAGCTAGTTGGTTTTCTGCATATTCAAACAGTCTGGTACTTGGTCCGACAATCGGCATCATTTGATTTTTAAGCCATTCTTTTGCTTCATCTATCTCAGGGATACTTACATTCACCTTATCTCTTGCTGCAAACAAAGACATATTTATCAAACATTCAGCAGATATTTTCTCTTTTATTACCTGACTTACCTTCACAACATTCGGATTAAAAGTTATTACCGAATGATTATTCTCTAACTCCCTGCAAAAAAGCATTGTAGGTTGAATAGAATGATAAACTGATAATTTCTCAAGATAGACCTGTTTTCTATCCAATACAAGTTGATACCAATACTTCACTGAACCTACATAGAATACTAACTCAAACCTTGAAGGTTGATTAGGTGTCTCAATATCAAGCATGAATGGAATTACCGTAGTAGGCTCGTCCAAGTCATCGTGTTTCATAAAAAGAAAGCTATGAAGAAAAGGAAACGCACTCAGCAGATTGGATTTACCTGAAGCATTTGCGCCATAGACCACAGCTAATCTTAATAGACGGACCCCATTCACTTTTTCTACTTGATAATCTTCAGCAAATGAGTCCTTTGTGGCTTCAAAACTAAAAGTTATCTCATCTTTAAAAGAAAGGAAGTTCTGTATTTTTATTTCTTGAATCATTGCCTTGAACTTTTGAAATACAAAAGTACAGATTTTTTCTTTACAAAACAAATATATTTTCAATAATTGCATATAATATGCAAGAATGGCATATAAAATGACTTAATGTCATTGTTAAAATGGAATATTCGCACGTTTTATGCTATGGAGCTATTTTTGCGTATAAGTGTACAGCCACTGTCACCTATATAAGAAACAAAAATGACGGGCTGCAGACACCGCAAGCTTAATGGGGTGTGTAAATATGGCGTATTTTATAAAAAATCTTCAAGAAGGTTCAAGACCTGCACCCATTGGTTACTCCTCATGGATTGACTATTGGGAAAGAAAAACCGGCAGAAATGCCCCAAAATGCCACAAAACTGGATGCTATGAATTTGCAACCGATGGGGCTCATGTTCAATTAGAGTATGGGTGGGATGAATGGTATATTGTTCCTCTTTGTCACAAATGCAATATGCAGCGAGGACAGAGTTTTGTCGTTGAAGGACCACTTGTTCCTGTCAACCCTAACAATTCAATTCGTTGGTAAAGACAGAATGTATTTTGAATAAAAAGGGGGGGAAGTATGACAGTAACCTCCTTTTTTTCTTTCCTCATAATCAGGGCCTAGACCGCAAAACTGACTGACTGACAGTATGTCATGTTTTAATCTGGCTTTCAATTTGTTATAATAACTGCAAAAGGAGGTGTTATATATGGCGCAAACAGATGCTGGAAAGAAAAAAGTCCACGTTCCGGAACACAGAAAAGCTGACGGGACAAAAGTAAGGGAACATTATCGTTCTACTCCAAAGACAAGCGATGGAAAAAAGAAGTAAACAAGGGACAACCCTGACAATATGTCAGGGTTAGTCACATCTTGTATAAAATAGTCTACAACCGGCTATCGACTAGGGTTTCGGGGAGGATGGCTTTGACGTCGTAGATGAGGGTGCCGGTGGATTTTAGGGTGGAGAGGTTGAGGGCGAGGAATTCTTTGTGGGCGACGGCCAGGATGATGGCGGCGTAGCCGTGGCGTTCGGGGAATTCAGAGAGGATGGGGACTCCGTATTCGTGCATGACTTCTTCGGGTTTGGCCCAGGGATCGTAGA
>JAAYIT010000396.1 GCA_012523295.1 Porphyromonadaceae bacterium
CCAACCAATGTCAAACCAATTGTTTTTTGTAACCTGGTTTGTAGCCGGGCGAGCGCTGCAGACTCCATGCTATCTATGTCCAAAATTACAACTGGGTTGGGGGTTTTCTGTATTTGTGCGTTTCCTGGTTCAATCGAAGAGGTCGGCTCGATTTTTAATGATTGCACTTCACGGAACACCGATGATTGAATTAACTTTGAAAATGAAATAAACAGGATCGCGCCTAATACGGAAAAAACGATAATCATCAACAGGATTAGTTGCCGACGTAAAGGGTGCTTTGAGAACATATTTCTAAAACTAGAGAAGAACTTTTTATTCATATTGAACTCAATTCATCATATCGGAAAGAACATTAAATCCGTGTTAAATTAATGGATAGGAAATATCTACTCAACAACAAGGGTATAACCGCTGTTAACCGCGGTTCGAATCACAGGATTAATGACTCCTGCTTTTCTAAGTTTACTTCTAAGGTTACTGATTTGCGTCCGCACAGAATTCGAAAATAGAGCATCTTCCTCTCCCCAAATGTGTAAAATAAGCTCTTCGGCTGGAACCAGCCTACCAGTATTCTGTGTGAGATACTCTAAGATTTGGTATTCTTTGGCATTGAGTACGATTCTCAATTCACCAACATAAACGAACCGAAGGTTTATATCAATTGATAATTGGCCAATTTCAACCAGGGGTTTTCTAACGTTTATATTTCTGCGACAGAGTGCTCTAATTCTGGCTAACAATTCATCAAAGTGGATAGGCTTGGAAAGATAATCATCTGCCCCTTGATCTAAACCGATAATCTTTTCGGCGATTTCCCCACGTGCAGATAGAATACAGATTAATAACTTGGGATTGATTTCTCTGAACTTACCGCAAAGGAATAAACCATCAATATCCGGTAAGTTAAGATCCAATAGTACGAAGTCATAAGGGTATAAGTCGTGCAAAAACAAGGCATATTCACCATTTAAGGCAATGTCCACGACATAGCCTTCGCTCTTCAAACCTTCAGATAAGGAATTTGAAAAGTCTTCCTCATCGTCAACGATCAATATCCTCAATACTTTCCATCCTTTTTTTCGGTCATTTAATTTTACCAAATTGTCTGGAAGACATTTTTTTGAGTTAATGCAGATTTAACACCAAGCAGAGTACAGTTCAATTTGAATGAAAGAAGCTTTCTAGCGAATTGGAAAATGTAAAATGTTGCGATACAAAAAGAAATTATTTAGACCGACACACTTACTAGAAACGATGAACAAGTTGTCAAAGTAAATCCATCAGTGAAAATTTTTTTGTACAGAGTTCTGCAGAATTCAGCGGCAGAACTTTTTGTTTTGGTTATCTTCATAAATCGTTGGCAGATTAATTATGAGCGTTGTTTTAAGGAGTGAAAGGAGGCGTGATTACCAAACCAGATTGAAAGGAGATGAAATGATGCCTGTAACCAAGGAATTAGAAGTCCGCTTCGCCTTCGATTCTTTTTGCAAACGGACCTTAAAGAATGAGGCCATTAATGCTCACAAATCCATGAATAGACGGAAACAACGCATTTTAAATTTTTCAGATTTGTCGATTGATGAAGAGTATCTTTTAATCAATCATGAAACTATGGATGTCATGCCTGAATATTACATCGATGGTTTCAGGATCACCATTGAGCTATTAAAAAACGGCATCAACATCTTGCCTGAAAACCTACGTGAGATTATCAATCTCTATTATTTTGAGGGTCTGAACGATCGAAAAATCAGCGAAATAATACAGGTTCCGAGGAGTACAGTTCAGAACTGGCG
>JAAYIT010000397.1 GCA_012523295.1 Porphyromonadaceae bacterium
GATATACTTGAAAAACAGGTATCGGGACGATAAATCTGCGCACAACCGAAAATTTTGCACAGTTGAGACCCGAGAAATTGGAAAATGAGTCTACTTGCCTTTGAATTTGTGACTCATCTTATGGAGCCTAATAAAAGATCCTGTCCGTAAGGATTTCTGACAAAAAAATGACCTTTGGTTTTGCTCAGTCCAATTAGAACTGTTCAAAACTCAAAGGTCATATCATGTGGCGGAGGGAGTGGGATTCGAACCCACGTGCCGTTTCCGACAAACTGATTTCGAGTTATTTGAGGGCAAGTTTCGATGAGATTATCAAGGTAACTTTGAGTCACCATAGTATCGAGCAAACCCGCATGAATCAAGGATTTTCGGGCACAAACCATGAATTTGCCACGCTTTGGTTCAATCCCCGAATTTAACGGTTTTCAGAGCAAAGTGTAGAAAAAACGTAGAAAAACGACCAGCGAAATAACCTTAAGATACTTTAAGACCCAATGATTTTATAGCACACAAACCACAGCGTAGCCTACCATTGACATACAATTAAATCCAACCGATTGGAACAGGAGTTCTTTTCTTCTGTTCTTGTGTTGCCAATGGAGGTACTTATGAAAACAGACTACTCATACTTGCTGGAGGAATACCCCGAAATCATCAGCATGGATCAACTATATAAAATCTGCCATATCAGCAAGAGAAAAGGAAAATGGCTTTTGGAGCATGGAGTTATACCCTGCAAGGACAGTGGGAAAAAAACAAGGCGGTTCACTATTAAAACTATGGATGTGATTAAGTTCCTCGAAAAACAGGAAGCTGGAAAGATTAAGAATATGCCGCCACTCGGTATTTTTGCATCGAAAAAACCAAGTAGGAAAACCAACTATGTGAAAGTAAGTCCCTCGGCTTTTGTTACTCTGCTCAATGAACAATGGCTACTTAAACCAGATGTCTTGAACACAAAGCAGGTCAGCGAATTGTTGGGATACACAACCACCACTGTGGCCAAGTGGATCAAAGCTGGAAAGCTCAAAGCAGTTCAATATCAGCGAGGCTATCTAATCCCAAAGAAATGGCTGATACACTACCTCGCTGAAACGGTGAATGACGGCAGGGCTTCCAAGTCGGAAAAACACATGAGATTGATTAAGAAATGCCAGAACAACTAAATATGCACTATGCTGCATTATAGCAAATAAGGACAGGCTGACATGACTGAATCTATGCGACCTGTCTTCATTTTATATTATAATCTTTCAAAAAACACTTGATAAAATTTTTAATTTCGGCTAAAATATGATTATATTCTATAATCGCCGAAAGGAGCGTTTGATATGGAGTATATCAAGAGGTTTATGGAGGACGTATTTCTAAAGCTCAATGAGCAATACCCCGCCATTTTAATAACCGGCCCAAGACAGGTCGGAAAGACCACCATGCTGCAAAAGCTCACAGAGCTTGAGGGTCGGAATCGGCACTACGTATCCCTAGATGATTTAAATGTAAGAGCATTGGCCAAATCTGATCCTGCTATGTTTTTTCAAATTCATCAGCCCCCGGTGTTCATTGACGAGGTGCAGTATGCACCGGAGCTATTTACCTATATTAAAATAAGTGTGGATCAGAACCACCGCCCCGGCGATTTCTGGATGACTAGCTCACAGCTATTTAAACTGATGCATGGTGTACAGGAGTCTCTGGCAGGGCGAGTGGCGCTATTGCATCTATCACCGCTGTCACAGCATGAGATTTATAGGGGGCAGCCGGGAGAATTCAGCTTGGACTTAGCAACTCTACAGAAAAGGCAGGCCGCTATTCCTGCCGCAACCACGCCTCAAATCTTTGAGCGTATCTTTGCAGGGGGAATGCCAGCACTCGTCAGCAAAAAATATGATGATCGGGATTTTTTCTACTCCAGCTATTTAAGCACTTATTTGGAGCGTGACGTCAGGGAACTGTCCGGCTCCATAAACTCGCTTAAGTTTTTGACTTTCGTTACTGCTGTGGCGGCAAGAACGTCTCAGATGGTGAATTACAAAGGAATTGCCGATGACTGCGATATTGATCAGGTAACGGCAAAAAGTTGGCTTAGAATTTTGGAAACATTAGGGATTGTTTTTTATTTGCATCCCTATTCAAATAACGTGCTCAAAAGAACTATCAAAACACCAAAGCTGTACTTTTATGATACCGGGTTGGTATGTTACCTCACCAAATGGAGTAGCGCAGAAACCACAATGAACGGTGCCATGAATGGTGCACTTCTTGAAAACTATGTGGTAAGCGAAATACAGAAAAGCTATCAAAATGTTGGTAAGGAAGCCTATCTCTATTATTATCGAGATAAGGATGCAAAGGAAATTGATCTGTTGATGGAGGGTGATGGTCAGCTTTACCCCATTGAGATCAAGAAAACAGCTACACCTGAAAAGAAAATGATGACCAATTTCTCTGTGATAGAAAAGTCTCCTTTAAAACGGGGAACAGGCGCCATTATCTGCACAGCGGAGAAGCTCGGCGCATTTGACCGTGACAACCTTATTGTTCCAGTCAGTTTATTATAAAATGGCTTGTATGACCAAATGGCCTAAAAGAAATGAGGGCTTAAAATGAAAAACATTTTAGAGAATTTGTTTGAGTCGCTTGATATAAATGAGAATAATGGTCTTATGCATGGAAATAGCGATACAAGTTTAGGTAATTTCCAGCAGCTATTCTACAATCAAGCAAAAGAAAAAATAGGAGTCGATGCTGTATACTTTTTGAGAGATACTGATGGGATTGCAAAAATTCCTCTTATATACTTTTCTATGATGGAAACATATAATCCCAATATGGCAGCGAGATTACACCAGCTGTCTTGGAATATGGGCGAAGCTCCCCTGCTTTTTGTTGTTACTCCAACTGAACTAAAAATATTTAATAATTACAAGACACCTCAAAATGTAGATGGTTCGCTTAATCCTAATGCGGGATTAATAGATACGATCAGTTTGATTACGGATTTGGAAACCCAACGACAAAAGCTACAACCGTATAATCGTTCACTACTGGAAAGTGGCGAATACTGGAGAAGATGTAAAGAGCGATTTGATGTTGGCACACGTATTGACACTACTCTAATGAACAATTTAAAAGCAATGCGCAGAAAACTCATAAATATGATAAAATTGCGTATACCTGAAGATTCTTGGGGTTCTGTGAATTACGTATCTATTGTGCATAGCTTGCTTAGTCGCTCTATTTTAATAAAATATTTAGAAGAGCGCAAAGATGCCAATGGCCAATCAATATTTCCAGATAATTTTTACAATCAGTTTTCCACAAGCAACACAGCGTATAAAAGTTATACAGATGTGTTGGGTGATAAGGAAGCGACTTATAAACTTTTTGCAGTTCTGGAGAAAAAGTTTAATGGCGATATGTTTCCATTAGTTGAAAACGAATATGAAACTGTAACTGACCTCGACTTGCAAGAGCTGAAAGCCTTTCTTTTGGGCGATTCCGATCTAGAAAATCAGCAACTAGTATTATGGCCTTTATATGATTTTAACGTAATTCCAATTCAAATAATTAGCAGTATTTACGAGTTATTTTTTCATTTGGCCGACAATGAAGATGATGATAAGGGTACTTATTACACACCGCTTCATCTGGTAGATACTTTATTAGATGAAGTTTATTCTTGGGATGGCAAATATGAACCTATTAAAATAATAGATCCATCTTGTGGATCTGGTATATTTCTAGTAGAAATATACCGGCGCATGGTTTGCCGCTGGATGAACACACACTATACATCAAATATCAATGCTGCTCAATTAATAAAACTATTAAAAGACAATATTTATGGAGTGGATATAAATGAGGAGGCTATTCGAGTTGCTTCATTTAGTTTAAGTTTAGCACTCTGTGACTTCCTAGATCCAAGGAGCATTTGGGATACCTTGGTGTTTCCTAAAATGATTGGCTCCAATTTAATTATAAGTGACTTTTTTTCTAATACAGAAAAGTTTAACAAAATTAAATATGATGTGATTATTGGGAATCCGCCTTGGCAGAGCCAACTAACTGATTTAGCCTTACAATATTTGAGAGAAAATGAAAAGGTGGTTGGAGATAAGCAAATTGCTCAGGCATTTTCGATAAAATGTAGTCAACTATGTAAGGAAAATGGCTGGGTGTGTTTGTTGATGCCAAGTAAAGGATTCTTATTTAACAGGTCATTAAAAAGTCGTCAATATAGACAAGATTTTTTTGTAAGCAATACAGTATCAGTAATTATTAATTTTTCAATTTATCGAAAGTTCTTATTTGAACATGCAAGCGGCCCTTCAGCGGGTGTAATTTACTCTCCAATAAAAAATGACAAAACACAACCAATTTTCTATTGTACTCCGAAGCCTCAATTTACAATGCAAGATCATAAAAAGTTTTCAATTGAACCAAATGATATTTGCAAAATACCCTACGAAATTATTCGAGATGATAGAATATGGAAGATTGCGATGTGGGGCGGTCCGCGTGATTTGGAGTTGATTGACAAATTACAAAGTACTTATTCACCATTAAGCAAGTTTTTAGATGAACATGAAATGGTAAGTGCTGAAGGATTTAAAAGGGGAAATCGCAAAAAAGTATGTAATGACTTTTGGGATATGCCTTGCATAGAGGCAAAATCTTTTGTACCGTACTATTCACCAGAGGACAATGAATCAAGAGTGGACTATACAGACTTTGAATGTATTGTCTTGAAAAAACGAGAGATATTTAAGGCTCCTCATCTAGTAATTAAACAAAGTCACAAAAAGGCTAGATTTTTAGCCTCAGTATTAGATTATGATGCAGTTTTTAACCATAGTTTGTTAGGAGTTCATGGCGATATCAATTATTTAAAATACTTATGCCTGATCATAAATTCAAAACTATTTTCTTACTATCATTTAATGACCAATCGAAAATGGCTGGTTGAACGTGATGAACTTGAAGCGGGTGATATTTGGAACACACCAATTCCGAAAGTAGATTCCAATCAACTTAAAGATGCGGTAGCATTATTTGATGATCTAAAGGAAAGAAAAAACAGCGAGGGAGATCTCCAAAAATTTATTTATCAAATGTATCATCTGCAATCTTATGAAGTCGAATTGCTTAATGATGCTCTGGACTATACCTATGATTATTTTTCTCAAAAAGGCAGTTCTGTGACGTTTAAGCAGCCAGCAAACGCAACATATGAATCATATTTTAAAACGCTTAGAGATATATTAAAAAATTCATTTGGTAAAGAAATTATATGTAACGGCCAACTCATTACTGGAGATTCCCCTCTAACCGTATTATGTTTATGTTTAGAGGGGAAATATTCTGAGGATCTGTGGATTAATTATGGCACGGACAATATTCACACAATGCTTCAAACTTTGGACACTATGCTGACGGAAAGTAGACAAAATATATTTATACGCCGCAATGTTCGAATCTATGGGCAAGATGCAATTTACGTTATAAAACCAAATCAAAAAAAATATTGGAATTATTCGGCTGCTTGTCGTGATGCAGACGAAATTTTTGCTGATTTTGCAAAGTCACAGGAGGTGTAAAGATGAGTAGCATCAAAAGAATTGCAGCATCTACTGCTGTACCGCCAGATTTAGCTCGAAAAATTGGTGTCAGTGGCGTAAACGAAATAATTTCAGTTTTATGGCAAGGGTATCACGTTTTAAAAAGTGATACTACCTTTCGAATTACTTGCAGCACTGAAGAAGATGATATTACTCAATGTTGGTTTGAAAAAATACAGGTGATATGGGATTCCAGAAACAGGGCAACAGCTCTAACTTTAAATGGGCTCATTCCTCATCATCAATACGCAGATAGTACGATGAAAAAAGCTAAAGGTAAAAAATCACCAACGATTGATTTTTGTTTCAAGGACTGGTCAACATCAAATAGCTATTTTGGTGCCGAAGCAAAAAACTTATATCAAAATAAACCTCAAAAAATTACTAGGTATATTAGTACGGGTGTGCAAAATTTTACAAACGGACGTTATGGGGCTCAATCATCCGAGTCATCAATTGTCGGGTATGTTTTGTCTGGTGATATACCTGATATTGTTGAAGAACTGAAGAAAGAAATCCAAAAGGAACCACCATGTAGCAATTTGACTAGAACAATGTCCTCACTTGATCCTCAGTATCACACAAAACATATTCGAGTTACAGATAACCAAGAAATTACATTACATCATCTCTTTTTTAATTTTGTTGCATAGGTTAACCTCCTTTTATTGACTTAAAAGTGACTGCTTAATGTTTTCCATCACTCCCTGTTCTTCGTTTAATGAAGAACAGGGAGTTTTTTGTTTATATACCACTTACGAAAGGATAGATGCACCATGAAACATGAACTGACTACCCTCCGTTTATGGAACCCCCTCTTCCCTCACATCTACCTCCGGAACGAATGGGGAGATGTGGAGAACGATTCGGTAGATTTAACCGCTGGGGAAATTTTAGAATATGAGGATAAAATCCTCGATCTCATTGAAAAGGAAAAGCTGTCCGATGAGGGCGAGCGTGGTCTTGCCGTTTACCTCGATGATGACCTCAGCCGAAAGATACACAGCATCAACCCTTCCGTAGAGGAATGGAATGGGGAGCTGTGGGGCGTTACCGAGGTGCAAACCTACGGCGACCTTTCTCCTTCTGACCTTTCGGAACTGACCGACTGGCTCTCCGGGCAATTCAGCGATGGCTGGGGCGAGGGGCTGGAGCAAAGGGAAATCCGAGTGGATGACGGCGAGCTGTGTGTCAGCTTTTGGGATAGCAGCGACCGTTTCTTCATTAAGCCGGAGGATGAACTGAAAAGCAGTCAGTCCTCCGGCTTTGGCATGACGATGGGAGGAATGAACTGATGCCAAATCATGTAACCAATATTTTAAGAGTGTCCGGCGATCCGGAAAGGGTCAGCGCCATGTTTGAGGCTGTTAAGGACGATCAAATCGGTCTCGGCAGCCTTGACTTTAACAAAGTGATTCCAAAGCCGGAGGCCTTGAACATTGAGTGGGGCAGCCGATCACATC
>JAAYIT010000050.1 GCA_012523295.1 Porphyromonadaceae bacterium
ACAAACATGACGCAAAAAATAGTTTATTTTTCTCTGGGACACCCAATTCGGTTTTCAAAATTTCATAACGACCTGATAATCTACAATATAGGAAAGCGAGCGTTTTAAAGTGTCGAAGTCAGGAAAACTCCTACAGCGTTTTCCCATTCTTTGACCTCTCACCCTGAGATACATCCGGGGAGCTTGTCCGATCTTTGGCGGATGATTTAAGGAATTGTCCTACAGACAATTTTTTAGTCGCTTAATAGTGAAAGAAATTGATTATCCGCATCACGCCCTAATAAATTTGCGATAATGACAAGCATAACATCTAACGGTATCAAGACATTTGATGCATTTTATTCATAACGGGTCAAACCACTTCAAGCGGTTTGACCCGTTATCAGATTTTAGGATACTTTACGGATAGACATAATAAAAAATCAACTCTCTACATCGTTAGAATTTCTTTTATAATCCATATCCTGGAATTTCTTTTTGTGTCTTAGGGATCTGATTCCACCAATAATCCCCAGCCAAAAGCGGTAAGGATAATACATCCACACTTTGTTTTTATTTTTGAGCTTATAGCTGCGCATCATATACTTTCTGGATGGAAACATCATCCAAAGAACATACTTTATTTTATCACCGTAGTTGGATAGGCTTTTAATCCGCTTCAATCCGGTGACAACTGAGAAATGTTCACCTTTGAATCCGGAGAGGTATTTGTGAAACAACTCTATTTCTTCTTCGCTGATAAAATTTATATATTCACCATATATGTAATGAGGTATAAATGCATCGTATTCCTTATGGGCTAACATGATGTACTTGAACACTATGTCCTCACAATTATACTTAATACTCCGGCCTATTATTTCACTCCAGTCCAATTGGTCCTTGAAAATTTCCAGAATATTCACAATGTCATTCAGTCCGGTCAACTGAATTTTTCCATTTTTGAAGTGCTTATCCAGATGAATACACACATGAATCAAGAGGTCAGACGGGTCCGGCGTATTCATTTCCAACCCGTTGAGAAATCTCTTCTCATGATGCTCCCACATATATTCCGACGAAAAATCATAATCTTCTTCTATCCTATGCAACCTGGCGTGCAGTTCTATCGGGATTCCTCTGAAAACAACCTGCGGAAGGTGAATAAACCCTACTTTATCTTGCAGGAAATCTAACATTTCATCGTTTTCTTCAACTTCATATCCCTCTTTAACTAATATATCAAGGGCTCTTCGGGCTTCTTCTTCGCTACGCAGAAGGAGGTCTATATCACTAAACAACCTCAGTGCAATGTCTTCATAAACCGCTTCAGCAAGGTATGCTCCTTTCAGTACAATTACTTCAATTCCGTGTTCTCTGAGAATCTGAACTGTTTTCCTCAGCAACTGATACATCAACGAGCCTCTCGAAAGTGTTTGAAAATAGGATTGTTTCAGGTGCTTCATCGATTCATCCGGAATCAAATCTGAGTTGGACAGGTGAGGGATCTTTGCGTACAACATTGGTCCCATATTGGAACGGACAATTTTTTCAATCACCATTTCCCAATCTTCAACATCCTGCATGCAATTATTCAATCTTTCTATTTCTTCTTCAGAAGGATGTATTTTCGCGGAGTAAAGTATTAATTTGTTGTCTGTATACATAAGTTAAGCTTGACGTCAGCGGTGTGATGTAATAAGTTTGCATGTGATTGATATCACATCCACTTTCTTAGAAGATTGATTATTAGGAACGAAAAAATTCGGGTGAAATCTTCATAGCTCATAGATCAAAATTCATCCAAATAATGAAGAATTGTCAAGAATAATCTTTGTTTTTCAGTATTAAAACTATTAATCTTGTATTGAGGTGGTCTTTTGACTTTTCTCGCAATTGCAAATTGAAAATTCCGATTTATCGGAGCTGACGGTTGTTTCTACATTTTGCATTTTTAGGGACATTCGTGAAATAGCATTCAAAAAGCAGAATTGAGAAATAAGTCAGTTCTGTTTTTTTGTTTTTTGAGAGATTTCTATTTTTACGCGCACCTAATTGTTAAGTTTAGTTAAAAACCTAC
>JAAYIT010000051.1 GCA_012523295.1 Porphyromonadaceae bacterium
GGAGAGCAAGAAACCAAAGGTCGATTTTTTACTGGCGCACGGCTAAACTCACCTGCCTAAGTCGAGTATGAAACTGACATCAACAGATAAGCACCCCTGACTGTTGCCTCGAGCACGCGTATGAAAGTTTAACCCTTCCTTATCTGTTTTGCTTTTCCTTGTAACCGGTGCCTTTGGCCAAAAGATGAGTGCTGTATTTTATTTTGTCTGATTTGAAATAAAACAAAGCTATTTTGCTGTATAATCGAATGACTATCAACCTTATAGCGCATTCTAACAATTTACGTATGAAAAAAAACTACTTACAGATCATTTCACTCATGATTTTCACAATGAGCTTTGTTCCTAAAACGATTGCTCAAGGTGTGAATTTGGCTACTTTGACGAGCACAGAAGTTAGTACCTCATTTGTGTCAGGTTGGGAGAAACTTTCTGCCGTAAATGACGGATACGACCCCACAAGTTCAACTGACAGATCGCACACTATTTATGGAAATTGGAATGGAGATGCCTCCTACGGACAATACAATTGGGTACAATATGAATGGCCTTTTGCACATAATATCTTCATTTGCATGGTCTATTGGTTTACAGATTTTGGAGGATTATCACAGCCAACCGATGCTTACATTGAGTATTGGGATGGTTTTGAGTGGATAAATGCAGGAAACATTGGAACCAATCTTAACGCTTACAATACGCTATCAAAATCTTTTGTATCGAAAAAAGTAAGGATAAACATGAAGAGCGAAACCTCTACGGGTATCATTGAATTCAAAGTATTAGGCGTTGAAACCACAGAATGTATTCCTTCTCAAATTACTCCATTTACTTCGATAAATGGAGGGGCTGAAAAGGAAACTAATCTTGGGAATATTCTTGCAGGAGATTCCGTAAAATTTAGTCCAAAGTCAAGTTCTACGACAGGAAGTTGGAGGTGGAGCGGGCCGCATAATTTCACTTCTTTGAGCCCTTATGTTTCTTTAAAAAATGTTCAGCCCGAGCAGAGTGGAACATACAAAGCTGTTTATATAGAATCATGCGGAGCAGAAACAGTTCAACTTTTTCATTTGACTGTTGCAGAGCATTTTGATGGAAGTGAATATACATGGCAAGCTTATTCGCCGACTTTGAATTATCACTTCAGGCAAGAATATCCAGAACTTCAAATGCCGACAAAAGATTTGGATGATTGCCCCGGTGTTGTAGGAACGCAATCTTCCGGTTGGTGGACGTTCAAATGGGGAGCAAACAAGAATTCGTTAGTCACTGAAGCCGCTATCACACCAATGTTGGAAAGAATGAATGAAGATTTTGCATATATTCGCGATGTAATGGGTTGGCCTCCCGATAAAAGAGTGAAGCGAGGTTATAGAAGTGCCATTTATTTGTTTGGCTCCGGACTCTGCACAGACAATGCGAGCAATACAGAAAAAGGAGGGTGGATGGGCTCAATAAATTATCAAAACGAAAATTGGCCTATGGTTTTACTCTCTTATTATCCGGTTTACAGTTTTGATCCTTCATGTCCCTATACAGATAAAGAATTTCAAACCGGTGCTGTAGTACATGAGGGAATTCACGCTATTCTTGCAGATTTACCGGGCTGTAAAAATGCAGCGTGGTTTCATGAGGGAGGAAATACGTGGCTTCAACAAGAGATGGAATCTATGCGATCCGGGAACCACAGTTCTATGGGATTCTTGAATGCAGGACCCTACATCGCTCCTTTTATGCCCATAGAATGTTATAGCGGTTGGCTTCAGGATGATAGTTTTGGAGGACCTTCGGCTGAAGGAGTGAATATGTTTGCCGGAAATCAGCAAATTTGCACTTGGAGAAATCTTCTTGGAGGAGTTCAATATGGTAATACATTTCCCGTTTTTCTTGGACAAACTTTAGGAAACGGAAGTATTCCGTGGATTTGGAGATATTGTACATCGCGAGTTTTAGAAGGAATTGCCGATTCGCTTGGCGTTAGCAATACGAGAAGACTGATTATGGAATACCGCGCAAAACAAGCTACAATCGATATGGGGAAATGGACTGATGCCATAAAAAAATTGTTGAATAATAATTTCCAAGCCAATATCCAAGCAGAGTGGACTCCTTCCTGGTTAAATCCTCCTGTGTGGGTTGCTACTCCGTATGCCGCTACAACAATTAATGAAAATGGCGAACTCGTACCCGAATACAGAACCACTCCCGGCTGGTCAGGTTCTAATCAGATACCACTCCACATTACCGGGGATAGCGTAATCCTCCATTTCCAACCACTTGGAGAAAACATGTCTTTACAATTATGTTATCGAACAGCAACGGGTGAAACTGTGTACAGTCAACCTGTGTTTGGAGGTGAGTGTTTCTTGAAAATAGACCCCGCTAAACGTCCTGCCAATGAAGTAATTATCGCTGTGATTTGCAATACAAACTTTGTTTACGAAGGAGAAAAAACAAGAAAAGCGCATTTTGATTATCGATTGAAACCGATGAAAGGAATTGCTTACAAAGCCGGAATCTATAAAAAATGGTATGAATGGACAAGTGTGATTTCCGACCCGAATGAGACAGGGCTTATTGATGTAAAGAAAAAAAGCTTTGAAGTCAGCATCTATCCTAATCCTTCAAAGAACAAAGATATTTTCATTGAGCTAAATCGTGATTTGTTTTCTCCTTTGACTCTTAATATTTTGAACACAAGCGGACAAGTTGTTCTTAATAAAATATTTTCGGAAAATAAAATAAGATTATCAACAAGGAATTTTAAATCAGGTGTTTACATTGTAAGTATTTTTGATGATAAAAGGGAATTTACCGGGAAATTAATAATCGAATAAAGTTTCTCATAGTTACATTTGTGATAGACTTCCTGGTTAAAACTCTATTTATGTGAATAAGTAGAGTTTTTTATTTAGAATTACTACAAAAAACAATTGTTTGTTTTCGATTTGAAATAAATTTTGGCTTAACAGTAAAAATTTTATATTTTTGCACTTCAAAAAATTACAATCACACATTTTTTATTTTAATGTATATGAATGAGGTTACGCAAAAAATAAAAACGCTTTGTACCGATAAAAATATTTCAAAAGAAGAACTTGCTAAACGATCCGGACTGACCATTGAACAGATTGAATTAATTAGTACTAGCGATAAAATTCCGTCATTATCGTCTTTAATAAAAATTGCCCGAGCGCTGGGTGTGCGGTTGGGTACCTTTTTGGATGATAGTGAAAATATCGGACCGGTTGTTAATCGAAGCGCCGATGTGCTTCAGCCGGCAACATTTTCCAGCCAACTCTCAACAAATAACTCACACATGGATTTTTTCTCGCTAGCCGCGCGTAAAGCCGGGAAAGCTATGGAACCATTTGTAATCGACATAATTCCGGGAATGAAAGGGGACAAAGTTTCCTCATCGCATGAAGGAGAAGAATTTATCTACGTGCTGAAAGGTTCGATATCCGTAAGTTACGGCAACGAAAACTATATTCTAAACAAAGGTGACAGCATTTATTACGATTCGATTGTTGATCACCTGATTACGACTGTTGACGAAGAACCGGCTCAGATTTTAGCGGTAGTTTATTCTCCATTTTAAGTGTACGAATTACGCGAAATTTTACTCTTCTTTTTTTAATTCAAATTTGGTTTAGATGCGACTTTTTGATAAAACATTAGGCGAATGGCTTGAATACTGGGCAGATAAAACGCCTGATAAAGAATACATTATTTATTCGGATCGTGATTTAAGGTTCACATGGAAAACATTCAATGAGCGAGTTGACAATATGGCTAAGGGGTTGATTTCCATAGGTGTAACTCGCGGTTCGAATGTAGGGATTTGGGCACAAAACGTACCGGACTGGCTCACATTTCTATACGCAACCGCAAAAATTGGAGCAATCGCCGTAACGGTTAACACCAATTACAAGGAACACGAAATAGCATTCATTCTGGAAAATTCGGATATGCATACATTGTGCCTTACCGATGGAATTCCGGGAAATGATTATACGGATGTTGTTTATTCGTTATTACCCGAGCTGAAAACTACGCAAAGAGGCGAATTTAAAAGTTCGAGATTTCCTCAATTAAAAAATGTGGTATATATCGGACAAGAGAAATACCGTGGTATGTACAACACCGCTGAAGTCCTTCTCTTAGGGCAAAATGTGAAGGATGATGAGTTTTTAAGACTAAAAAACATGACAAACTGCCAGGATGTAGTAAACATGCAATACACATCAGGTACTACCGGTTTTCCGAAAGGAGTTATGCTTACTCATCACAACATTACGAATAACGGCTATTATACCGGAGTGCACATGAAGTTCACATCGGAAGATAAATGTTGTATTTGTGTACCTCTTTTTCATTGTTTCGGAGTTGTGTTAGCTACAATGTGTTGCCTTACACACGGAAGTACGCAGGTGATGATCGAACGCTTTGATCCGCTTCTTACACTCGCTTCCATTCACAAGGAGCGTTGTACGGTTCTCCATGGTGTTCCGACCATGTTTATTGCTTTCCTGAATCACCCGATGTTTGAAATGTTTGATATGCGTTCGTTGCGGACAGGAATTATGGCCGGAGCGCTTTGTCCGATTGAACTGATGAAACAGGTGAATGAAAAAATGTTTATGGACATTACCAGTGTTTACGGACTTACTGAAGCTGCGCCGGGCATGACTCAAACACGAATTGATGATAGCTTTAAGGTACGCTGCACAACGGTTGGGAGAGACTATGAATTTGTAGAGGTGCAGATTATAGATCCGTTGACCGGTGAATTTTGTCCGGATGGAATTGAGGGCGAAATTTGTTGCCGTGGGTACAATGTTATGAAAGGTTATTATAAAAATCCGGAAGCAACAGCCCAGGTAATCGATGCAAACGGTTTTTTGCATTCAGGTGATTTAGGCGTGCGGGATGCAAACGGGAACTATCGAGTTACGGGACGAATCAAAGATATGATAATACGCGGAGGCGAAAACATCTCACCAAAAGAAGTTGAAGATTATCTTTATAAAATGCCTGAGATTCAAGATGTTCAAGTGATTGGGGTCGCTTCTCCCAGATACGGGGAAGATGTTGGAGCTTTTGTAATTCTCAAGGAAGACAAAGAACTTACTCGAGAGGATGTGCGGGCGTTTTGCAAAGATCAAATCGCACGCTATAAAATTCCGCGCTATGTCTTTTTTGTAAAAGAATTTCCAATGACCGGAAGTGGAAAAATACAAAAATTCAAATTGCGGGAAATGGCATTGGAGATATGCGAAAAGGAAGGGATTGAGATTATTTGATTTGAGATAGTAAAAAAAGTCAGTAAAATAATTTTCAAATGCAGGATTTCCTGCATTTTTATTTTCTTGATTGGATATTATGTTTATTTTTGCAAAAAAAATATCCATGAGCAAAATCCGCCTTATTTACAAATATTTTCGGCATTTACTCGAATCAAAAAACACAAAAGGACATGGGATTCATTCCCCCTATTTGTATCGTTTCACTCAAAATACAATTTACGAGAAAAACCCATTTTATGTTTTCCAACAGATAGAAACACTGCGTGATCACTTGAAAAACGATGATAGATGGATTGAGTTTAAAGATTTTGGAACCGGTTTTGACAGAGACGTGCAAGTCAAGACTATTGCTAAGAAATCGCTAAAAAGGATGGTATGGGCACAGCTTCTCTTCCGGATTGTGAATTTTACAAATGCCAAAAATGTGTTGGAATTAGGCACTTCTTTGGGGTTGACGTCGGCCTATCTGGCTTCTCCGTCCGCGGATATCCGGTGTGTAACGTTAGAAGGGAGTCATTCTGTTGCTGAAATTGCTAAAGAAAACTTTGAGAAATTGGCCCTTAGAAATATTGCCGTTGAAATAGGAAATATTGATGCTATATTGGTGAATGTTTTGACGAAAATGGGGACATTGGATGTTGTTTTTATTGATGCAAACCATCAAAAAAAGAGTGTTTTAAACTATTTTGAACAATGCATTAAACATATTCACCCCGAAACCGTTTTTATTCTTGATGATATCTATTGGTCGGCTGACATGGAAGATGCATGGAAAATAATTCGAAAGCACGAGAAAGTGACAGCAACAATCGACTTGTTTGAGATGGGAATTGTGTTTTTTAATAAAAGTTTCCCCAAAAAAACGTTTAAAATGGTTCTGTAGTTTGCCTATATCTTTAGTCAAAATATATAAAGATTATAGTACGGCAAAATTATATTCGCTATCAACGTGAGAGACACCATTCTCCCGCCAAACAATATTGTAAGAACTGAAGATTGGTGATAGAAATGGCAAGAAGAGACATTGATATAGTCTTTTTTACCCAAACGTAAATCAAAACCCAAAAATCTTAAATCAGAAAATGAAGATTTATACAAAATCAGGAGATAAAGGTACCACAGGACTTATAGGTGGGACTCGGGTTAGCAAATCCGATATACGTTTGGAGGCGTATGGTACGGTAGATGAACTTAACGCGCAGATTGGTGTTCTAATTTCATTAGAACTAAAGGATGAATTGAAGGAGTTTCTTCTGAATATTCAAAACCTCCTTTTTACGGTTGGTTCGAATCTTGCTACAGACACTTTGAGAACAGAATTTCGCCAGGCTTCGGTAATGCGAGATGAATTTATTACATCGATTGAGAAAGAAATTGACAGATTAGATCAAAACTTACCGCCATTAGAGCAGTTTATTTTACCCGGAGGATCTCGTGTTTCAGCACAATGCCATGTTTGTCGTACGGTAGCCAGAAGGGCTGAACGTAGGATTATCGAAATGAATGAGACTTATCCTGTTGATAGTAAGCTTGTTATATATGTGAATAGACTTTCAGATTTTTTCTTTATATTGGCAAGGTACTTGTTGAAAGAGGATAATATGAAAGAAATCTTCTGGAAAAAGCCGGAATGACAAATTTTTTTTATATTTTTGCACTCATTTTGAAAATTTGATTGTTTAACATAGAAACTAACTTGAATAAAATGAGCATTTTAATATGATTTATGATTATATTATTCAGCTTCATTATTTGTATGTAAATTAAAGAATTATTGTAGTAAAAATTCATCAGAATTGACATTATAGATTTCAAAATATAGTTTCACTTATTAATTTATTGACGATGTATTGGACTTTAGAATTGGCTTCAAAGATTGAAGATGCCCCATGGCCTGCTACGAAAGAAGAGTTGATTGACTATGCCATTCGTTCAGGTGCACCGCTTGAAGTTATTGAAAATCTTCAGGAAATTGAAGATGAAGGGGAAATTTACGAAACAATCGAGGATATTTGGCCCGATTACCCGAGTAAAGAAGACTTTTTCTTTAACGAAGAGGAGTATTAATTGAATTTTACACATTAAGGCCTTAAAGTACAGTGTTTTGTTAGAGAAGCGAGCTATCTGTTATGATGGCTCGCTTCCCTTTTTAAAGCTTGGTAATATCCCGAGCTATCGGGGCGCTTCGGTGACTTATATCTGATGTGACTAACTCTTTTTCAGCAGTCCCTAACTAAAAAAGTGGTTGTGAAATCTTAGTAACGAAATACCTTAACGGGTTTTCAAGGTTTATTTGCTATTCCCATACTTTTTTCCTGATTTGGGTTACAAGTTATCATTTTATTTTTGTAAGACCAAAATGGTTTTGCAAACATACGAGGTTTGTATTGAGAAAATAAGGTTCTAAAACCTTATTCAAATAAGGAACCTTAGTAGAAAATGATACAGAAAAAATCTCAACCTTATTACCTTATTGCAAATCAATCTCATAAATCTAACTATTGTTTTTTGGTTATATTGAACTCACGTTAAAAACGAAAGTTTTCTACATGTAGCTAATTTCAGTATCAAATATCTGATCCCGACATATGGGTTATGCCTAAAAACATTCATTTCGCTATATCCCGGTAGTTATCTGAAAGGCTTCAGAGTAGCCAAATACAGCTAAATTTTACAGCTATGACTGAACATTTTCAATTATACGTCTCTACGAAAAACGATTGATTTTTAGAATGTGATACCACCCGCCAATGCTTGAATCATTCCAATTGAAAAAATCAATACAGGTATAAATAGCAAGAGGAGAGTTAATGAAATTATTGTCAAAATTCCTGTAAATTTAGAAGCTTTTTTCACGTTTTTCAATCCCTCATTCAAGTATTCCTGATTGTCATTTGCCATCCCTTTTTTTATTTTTGATGAAAATAAAAAGAGATAATAAAAAGGAAAAAAGCATATAACGGAAAAAATAATATTCGTTATGCCCACAATATAGATTGTTGCAGGGAAATATTGAATTAAATCAAAGTCCTGATATTCGCCCACTACAGCAGACAGAAATAGGGTGAAAATTCCGCTTATCAAAGTGAAAACAATCAGCACAATGCCTACAATGGCTATAAATGATGACCATTTCGCTGTTGAAATAAGATATGCTTTCCCTTCCGGGCTGATAATAAGTGGCTGATGCGGCTTTAATTCTTGATCTTTGAGCGCGGTTTCCGATTGTTGAATATTTGTTTCCATAGCATTATTTTTATAAATTATCGTTGTAAAGTTAGTTTATTTTTGAGACAATTCATCAATTTTTTCATAATAATTATACGCATTGTGAATAAATTTTCTTTAAAATTAGATGTAAACAAAGTTAAATTGGTAACTTTGCATTCCTAAATAAGTGACATTTATTTTTTTAACTAAATAATCATGGCAGACAAGAAATTGAATTTATTGGCTGACTTTCCTGCTACATCTACAGAGCAGTGGAAAGAAATCGTAACTAAAGACCTCAAAGGTGCTGATTTTGATAAAAAGTTAGTTTGGCGCACCAATGAAGGTTTCAATGTTCAACCATTTTACCGCGCAGAAGACATTGACGGTCTGAAAATCTCTGAAGTTAAACCGGCCGCATATCCGTATGTAAGAAGTACAAAACCGAATAACGACTGGTTTATTCGTCAGAACATCAAAGTTGAAAATGCTGCAGAAGCAAATAAAAAAGCCCTGAATGTTCTAAAACGAGGCGCTACATCGCTGGGTTTTCAACTAAAAAAAACCGACTTGTCTCCCCAATATATCGCTGACTTACTGAAAGATATAGTGCCAACTGCTGTTGAGCTGAATTTCAATATATGTGTAAGTAAGGGTGCCGAATTGGCAACTATTCTCACCGACTATTTTAAAACAAACGGATACTATTCCGATCCCACACGGTTAGTCGGTTCTATCAACATTGACCCGATAGACAAAATCCTTCGAAAAGGAAAAGATTTAAGTAAAGAGTTTGTTCTTGAGCGTATTAAATCCGTAATAATGGCTTCGCTCGAATTGCCGTTTTACAAAGTGGTAGGAGTAAATGCCACTACATTTAGTAATGCCGGAGCGTTTTTAGCTCAGGAATTGGGGTACGCGCTGGCTTGGGGAAATGAATACCTTTCAAGTTTGGTGGAAGATGGAATGGATAAATCATTGGCTGCCAAAAAAATCAAATTTAACTTCGGAGTGGGTAGTAATTATTTTATGGAAATTGCTAAATTCCGTGCAGCTCGCTTGCTTTGGGCACAAATAGTAATGGCATACCAACCGAAATGCATACATGAAGACTGCCCTAATAATAAACCGGACGGACTTTGTCGTTGTGCTGCAAAAATGCGGATTCATGCCGAAACCACACAATTCAATATGACCGTATTCGATGCTAACGTAAACATGCTTCGCACTCAGACAGAAGCAATGAGCGCAACGATAGCCGGAGTAGATAGTTTGACAGTTTTGCCTTATGACATTTCCTTCCGAACTCCCGATGAGTTTTCAGAGAGAATTGCCAGGAATCAGCAATTGCTATTGAAAGAAGAAAGTCATTTTGATAAAGTTATTGACCCGAGTGCCGGATCTTACTATATCGAAACATTGACAAAAGAAATTGCCGAACAAGCTTGGAAAATCTTCTTGGAAGTTGAGGAAAACGGAGGTTTCTTTACTTCAGTTAAATCCGGTGAGGTTCAAAAAGTGATTAAAGCTACTGCTTCAAGCCGATTAAAAGCGGTTTCGAGCCGAAGAGAGATTTTGCTTGGCACCAACCAGTTCCCTAATTTCACAGAAACTGCAAAAGAAAAAGTCGAGTTTGCCGAGGTGAAAGATTCGAAAGTCTCAGATTGCGGATGTGCTTCGTTGGGGGTAGAGACGTTGGAGCCGATTCGTGGAGCAAAGGAATTTGAAGCACTCCGTTTTGCCACAGAAGATTCAGGAAAAACGCCGAAAGTATTCATGCTTACAATCGGAAACTTGGCAATGCGATTAGCCCGTGCTCAGTTCTCATCTAATTTCTTCGCATGTGCGGGATATCAAATTATTGATAACCTTGGTTTTGAGACGGTTGAAAAAGGTGTAAATGCCGCTTTGGAGGCAAAAGCTGATATAGTGGTACTTTGCTCGAGTGATGATGAATATGCAGAATATGCTCCTAAAGCATTCGAGTTGCTGAAAGATAAAGCCATTTTAGTTGTTGCCGGAGCGCCTGCCGCGATGGATGAGTTGAAAGCAAAAGGAATAGAACACTTTATTCATGTGAGATCCAATGTGTTGGATACGCTGAAAGGGTTCCAAGAACTCTTATCTTCAAAGGCTTAAAGACGAACTCCGTGGCAAAAAAAAAGTACGAATATTCCTACTGTTTCATTGTGTTGAAATAGTAAAAAAATAAGCATTCTGTACTGTTGCTTTAATGTGGTTTGATAAAAAAACAATTCAAAAATAAATAATCAATATGTCTGTTTCGAAAATTTCTTATACTCTTAATTGTCAGCTATTTTTACAGTAATTGACTTTTTCGCAGTGGACGAACTAAATTAAAAAAATGAAACATACACTCAAAGATTGGTTTATGGTAACGCGCCCGTGGGGATACGCGTTGTCGATTATGCCGGCAGTTTTGGCATTAGCTTACATTTTTTATCAAAACAGTATCTCACCAATGGAAATAAATTGGTGGTATGGGGTTTTAGCTATTATTGCCTCACCGATTTTACAAGCCGGAGGAAATATGATGAGTGATTATTACGACTACAAAAACAATGTGGACAGAAAAGAAACGTTTGGTTCGAGCCGTATGCTTGTCAATAAACAATTTGAGCCAAAGGAAGTCTATTGGTTTAGTATTTCTTGTATGATAGTTGGTAATTTGGTGGGTTTGTTTCTGTTGTATAAACTCCAAAATCTCCATCTGCTTTGGATTGGAGTAGCCGGTATGATTGGATCTTATTTTTATTTCTTTATGAAATACCGTGCTCTCGGTGATTTGAATATATTTATCATTTACGGATTGCTGATTTCACTCGGAACTTATTTGGTGATGACCAATAAGCTGAGCTGGGAAATATTAATGATTGCAGCTGCACCAGGATTGTTGATTATAGCTGTTCTTCATGCCAATAACACACGTGATATTAAGCACGATAGCGTAGTAAACATCAAAACAGCAGCCATGTTGCTGGGGATTAAGGGATCGATTAATTATTACATAATTCTCGGAGTTGGAGCCTATTTGCTGATAGTTATATGTGTTATTATCGGTATTCAGCACTGGTTGTCATTGATAGTTTTTGTTTCCTTTCCGGTATTAATGAAAAATATCAAGCAAATTAAGCTTGCCGACATAGATAAACCTGAATTAATTCAAAAATTAGATGAAAATACCGCCCAACTCGTGATGATGTTTATGACGTTGTTGGTTGTGGCGAATTTTGCGGCAGGTTTGATTTAGTGCAACAAATAATTGCCCTTCGAGTGATTACCGATTATTAGTCTAATTTCTCTGAAGTAGTGAAGCAGAATTTACATAAAACGGAAAACTCCAAACGAATGTGCTCAAAGAATTTCCGATTAAATTTCTCGGGACCTGTTCTTCTCGCTGCATTTCTTTGGTTCTTAATGTTTTCTCCTTGGACTAAACATTGGTTTAACTTTTGGATTGGAATTGCAGTCTCAGCTTCAATACTAATGGTAATATCCATTCTTTTGAAGAGAAATATTTTAAAACAATTTCAATGGACTCGGAATGCCATTATTTTCGGAGTTTTGTCAGCAGCGGCACTCTGGGTGATTTTTTACCTTGGTGATTATTTTTCAAATTTACTATTACACTTTGCAAGAGAGCAAGTTGATGGTATTTACTCCATGAAAGATGGTCAAAACAAGCTGTTAATTACGCTTGGATTGGTTTTTATCATGGGGCCTGCGGAAGAAATCTTTTGGAGAGGATTTGTTCAGCAAAAATTAATAGATAAGCAAGGCGAGTGGAAAGGATTCATTTTCGCGACACTGATTTATGCCTTGGTCCATATTTGGAGTTTTAACTTTATGCTTGTTATGGCAGCATTAGTTGGTGGCGCTTTTTGGGGATTGATGTATCGGTATAATAAAAATTTAGTACCAATCATTGTTTCGCATGCGGTGTGGGACGTGCTGGTGTTCGTTTTATTGCCGATAACATAAGAATTAGCTTGAGAACTTTCTCTCAATGGCACTTAGTCGGCAGAGAGAGATAAGATAACATCTGATGAAAATCAAAAATAATTGATGCGAAAAAGTGATCCTATTATGGCTGTTATGCTTGGCGTAGAAATGAAAACAACGGGATGATGAAATAAAAGTAGAACAAAGCTTTTGTAGTATTAATATTCAAGCAAGCTGTAACAAGAAAAAGCGAGAAAAAGTAACAAAAAAATATAGAAAAGTCTGTCAGTCAGATTATTTATGTCTGTCAGTCTAAAATCTAAAAGTCTAAATAGAATGAAACCAAATTTTAAAGAAATTGACATTCAAAACTTTGTGGCGAGTCAAATAGCGCCCGAAGCAGAAGGAAATTGGTTGACACCTGAACAGATCAACGTAAAACCGAGTTACACAAAAGAAGATTTGGAAGGGATGGAGCACCTGAATTATGCTGCCGGAATTGCACCTTTCTTACGCGGACCCTATAGCACTATGTACGTGATGCGTCCCTGGACAATTCGACAGTATGCCGGATTTTCCACCGCTGAAGAGAGTAACGCTTTTTACCGAAGAAATTTAGCAGCCGGTCAGAAAGGTCTTTCCGTTGCGTTTGATTTGGCAACTCACCGTGGCTACGATGCCGACCACGAGCGTGTTGTGGGCGATGTAGGAAAAGCAGGGGTTTCCATCTGTTCTGTAGAAGATATGAAAGTGCTGTTTGATGGAATTCCGCTCAACGAAATGTCTGTATCCATGACAATGAACGGTGCGGTTCTGCCTATCTTGGCATTTTATATCAATGCAGGATTAGAACAAGGAGCGAAATTGGAAGAAATGGCAGGTACTATCCAAAACGATATTCTGAAGGAATTTATGGTGCGAAACACCTACATTTATCCTCCGAAATTCTCGATGAAAATCATAGCTGATATTTTTGAATATACTTCTAAAAATATGCCGAAATTCAACTCCATTTCTATCTCCGGCTACCATATGCAAGAGGCGGGTGCTACAGCTGACATTGAGCTGGCTTACACGCTTGCTGACGGATTAGAGTATCTTCGTGCAGGAGTAAATGCCGGAATGGATATTGATACATTCGCGCCTCGCTTGTCGTTCTTTTGGGCCATTGGAATGAATCACTTTATGGAAATTGCAAAAATGCGAGCAGCCCGTCTGCTTTGGGCGAAAATCGTGAAACAATTCAACCCGAAAAATCCAAAATCACTCGCGCTACGTACCCACTCGCAAACATCGGGTTGGTCATTAACTGAGCAAGATCCGTTTAATAACGTAGGAAGAACCTGTATCGAAGCGATGGGCGCGGCATTAGGGCACACGCAATCTCTTCATACAAACGCCCTTGACGAAGCCATCGCTCTACCAACCGACTTTTCGGCACGTATAGCGAGGAATACGCAAATTTACATTCAGCAAGAAACTGAAATCACTCGCGAAGTAGATCCTTGGGCAGGTTCATACTATGTAGAAAGTCTGACAAATGAAATTGCAGAGAAAGCGTGGGCATTGATTGAAGAAGTGGAAAAGTTAGGCGGAATGGCTTCGGCTATTGAGACAGGGATTCCTAAAATGCGTATTGAAGAAGCAGCTGCCCGCACACAAGCCCGTATCGACAGCGGCGCGCAAAAAATTATCGGTGTGAATGAGTATCGTTTGGAGAAAGAAGATCCGATTGATATTCTGGAAGTGGACAATACGGCTGTACGTGAGCAGCAAATTGCCCGATTGAATGAACTTCGTGCGAAGCGTGATAATACAGCGGTTCAGAAAGCGCTTGATGCAATCACGGAATGTGTACGAACAGGTGAAGGAAACTTGCTGGAACTGGCTGTGGAAGCGGCTCGTCTGCGTGCTTCTCTTGGAGAAATTTCAGATGCCTGCGAGAAAATCGTGGGACGTTATAAAGCAACAATTAGAACAATTTCAGGCGTGTATTCATCAGAAACTAAAAACGACGGCGATTTTGCACGTGCAACAGCACTTACAGAGCAATTCGCTAAAAAAGAAGGTCGCCGACCCCGTATTATGGTTGCCAAAATGGGTCAGGATGGTCATGACCGTGGAGCAAAAGTTGTGGCGACCGGGTATGCCGATTGCGGATTTGATGTAGATATGGGACCGCTGTTCCAAACTCCGGCAGAAGCTGCCAAGCAAGCTGTAGAAAATGACGTACATGTGATGGGTGTTTCATCGCTTGCCGCCGGTCACAAAACACTTGTGCCGCAAGTAATCGATGAGTTGAAAAAACTTGGTCGTGAAGATATCCTTGTAATTGCCGGCGGTGTAATTCCGGCTCAAGATTATGATTTCCTCTACAAATCGGGGGTTGCGGCTATCTTTGGACCGGGTACATCCGTGACCAAAGCAGCGATTTCAATTATGGAAATATTGCTGGAAGATTAATTGAATACTACTTCAAAAATATGCTTATTAGTAGGGATATTTTATCAGCGGCATTAAATTAACAATTTTTGAAACCGTTTGAATGATATAAAACTGGACAATTCGATTGAATAGTTCGGTTTTATATTATAAACTCTGCCTTTCTGTCAGAAATTTAACCTAATTTTATTTTGGAGTGATTGTTGCTTTTCGCAATACTCAATTATGACAAAATAATTATATTTTGAGCAAAACAGTTGAATGTTAAATCAAAATATGTAACTTTGTTTTTATGAAACAGCCATTTAAGACAAGTCTTAAACCCAAGAGAATGATTAATGGCGTGTTCCATACGACGACCTTAGAGTAAAAAATAAATTTTAATCGTATGAAAGGAGAAAATATGAAGAAACAACTAACAATAGCTTTGGTGGCGCATGACGCGCGAAAAGCAGATATGGTACAATGGGCGCTATATAACGCGGATTTATTATCAAAACATAAACTAATTTGCACCGGAACTACCGGGAAACTTATAGCAGAAGCATTCGAAAAAGAAGAAATAGAGGCAGATATCACGCGTAAAAACTCAGGACCTATGGGTGGTGATGCTGAAATTGCAGCTATGGTGGTAAATAAGCAAATTGATTTTTGCGTATTTCTAATTGACGATATGAGTGCCAACCCGCACGAAGCTGATATCCAGATGTTGCTCCGCCAGTCGAGAATTCACAACATCCCAATCGCGTGTAACCGATACAGTGCCGACTTGATGATTACCAGTCCGCTTTGGGATGAGGAAGAATACCAACCCACTGATCCTTTGTATCAAGAATACAAAAGGGATACTGTTTGATTGGAATAGGATATAATACGAACTAAAAAAAATAAGTGCGTCGGATATGAGTCGCCGAAGCATCCCGACAACTAACGGGATAAATGGGGAGATTTAGTTCCTCTTTCCCTTGTGCTTTTTCTGATTGAAAATAAATCGATCTAACTTGCTGTCAGCGTGATGAGAGTCGTTTAACAGAAATTAAACACATCACACGCTTGATTTCTGACCGAATAATTCAAAGACTAAAAATGCCGGCAATAGCATAAATTAATTTCAGCCGGGAAGTAATGCAAAGGGTTTTAGAAAGATTGAGCATTATTCAAAAAAGTTAAATTTAGCTCTGCTTTTCATGTTTAAGGGCATATTTTTTTAAGGAGATTATCTCCTTTTTTTATTTTAAAATCATTGTTGTCCGACAAAAACACATACAATGTATATTGCTGATATACAGCTATATGAGGCTTGTGATCAACTTGTGGGATCGCTTTTTAACTTCACAGAAGTTTACCCTGCATAATCCGCCAAAGGTCCGACAAGCACCGTAAATTCAATTGGGGTGGGAATACCGTAAGTAGCTAATCAAACACTGTAAGAGTTTCCATATCTTTGACCCTTTCACCCCCGGATATCACGCTATCTCTCGGGAGGGGATTATTGGCTACGTCGAACGTTGTTTCAAGGATTGTTTTACAGACAATTTTTATCGGAGATTAGTTAGTTTAGATATCTATTTCATCAGTTTGTTTTTTGGCATTTTTTCTCAAATTAAACCGTTGTAAATTTCATAAATCGCAAAATATTTCTTATATTTGTATGTTTTTTGGGTGTGAAAACCTGCACGTAGTTATAACATAAAAAAAGCTTATAATATTCTGATAATAAGTAAAATATAAAATGACAGAAGAACAAAAAAATAATTCGAACGGACAATATGGTGCAAGCAGCATTCAGGTCTTGGAAGGATTAGAAGCAGTAAGAAAACGCCCTGCCATGTACATTGGCGATGTTGGTTCAAAAGGTTTGCATCATTTGGTATATGAAGTAGTTGATAATTCAATCGATGAGGCGCTTGCGGGGTTTTGCGATTCGATTCATGTTACAATAAACGAAGATAATTCAATAACAGTTTCTGATAACGGGCGCGGAATACCGGTAGATATGCACGAAAAGGAGGGCAGGTCGGCGCTTGAGGTTGTGATGACGGTGCTTCATGCCGGTGGAAAATTTGACAAAGGGAGCTATAAAGTTTCCGGTGGTTTGCACGGTGTGGGTGTTTCCTGTGTGAACGCGCTCTCTACATTTATGCGTGTTGAAGTAGCGCGTGAAAACAAACTTTATGTTCAGGAATATAATTGCGGACATCCTCAGTTTGAAGTAAAATTGATTGGCGACACTGATAGACAAGGTACTGAGGTGACATTCTTGCCGGATGACTCTATTTTTATTGAGACGGTTTATAAATATGATGTTCTATCCAATCGTTTGCGTGAATTGGCTTATCTGAATGCCCGAATTACACTTACTCTGACCGATAAAAGGGAAACGGATGAAGAGGGAAATTTTAAAAGTGAAACTTATTACTCGGAAGAAGGACTGAAAGAGTTTGTTTCCTACATAGATGAAAGCCGTACAAATCTGATAGAAAATATAATCCATATCAATACGGAGAAAAACAACACGCCGGTTGAAATCGCAATGGTATATAACACCACTTTTAATGAAAACATTCACTCGTATGTGAATAATATCAATACGATTGAAGGCGGAACACACTTAGCCGGATTTAGAAGAGGGTTGACTCGGACATTGAAAAAATATGCCGACGAAAACAAACTCCTCGAAAAACTCGAAAAACAAAAAATCGAAATCAGCGGTGATGACTTCCGTGAAGGATTGACCGCGGTAATTTCTATTAAAGTTGCTGAGCCTCAGTTCGAAGGCCAAACTAAAACAAAATTAGGAAACTCGGAAGTAGCAGGATCTGTTGAGATGGCTGTAAGTGAGGCTCTTGGAAACTATTTGGAAGAAAATCCAAAGGATGCGCGTACTATTGTTGACAAGGTAATATTAGCAGCGACGGCACGTCATGCGGCGCGTAAAGCACGTGATCTGGTTCAAAGAAAATCTCCGCTTTCGGGTGGCGGACTTCCCGGAAAATTGGCAGATTGCTCAAGCAAAGACCCCGATAAGTGTGAATTGTTTCTTGTCGAGGGAGATTCAGCGGGAGGAACAGCGAAACAAGGTCGTAGCCGTGAGTTCCAGGCTATTTTGCCACTTCGTGGAAAAATCCTGAATGTTGAAAAAGCAATGCCTCATAAAGTACTTGAAAGTGAAGAAATCAAAAATATTTACACTGCGTTGGGTGTTACGATTGGTACTGAAGAGGACAGCAAAGCATTGAATTTAAGCAAGTTGAGGTATAAGAAAATTGTAATCATGACCGATGCCGATGTGGATGGGGCGCACATTGCCACGCTCTTAATGACCTTCTTCTTCCGACATATGAAAGAGGTGATTGAGCAAGGTTATCTATATATCGCGACTCCGCCACTTTACTTGCTCAAGAAAGGAAAGGTGGAAGAGTATTGCTGGAATGAACAACAACGTCAGGCATTCATTGACAAATACGGAGGAGGAAGTGAAGCGGGAATCAATATCCAACGTTACAAAGGTCTTGGTGAGATGAACGAAACGCAACTTTGGGAAACGACAATGAATCCGGAGAATCGGACGCTTCGTCAGGTTACAATTGACAACGCAGCTACTGCAGACCATGTTTTCTCAATGCTGATGGGAGATGATGTAGCGCCTCGCCGCCAGTTTATTGAGCAAAACGCGACGTACGCGAATATTGACGTATAGAGAATATGTAATTTGATTTACGAGGAACGTTAATTATCTCTATTATTCAAATACAAAATCAAATTAACAGGTAAATTAGTTGATCAAATGTGAAAAATTGGACATGTTGGTGTTCAATTTTTTCTAATATTAAAGCAATAATATACTATTTTAGGGTTTTTAAAGTTATATATTTTAGTTTTCCCGGAGTTTTTATAATCTGAATAAGATTGAATTACTTACAGTTGTGAAGATTGACTTGTAAAGTTAAAAAAATATGCTGAAGGATTGCGGTAAACTATTGATTCGAGTAATCTAAAAATCTTAAATTGATTATATACTACTATGAATATCTGTGTTTTTTGCTCATCAAGTAATCGTGTAGCTGATGAATTTAAGCAACTTGGGAATGAAATTGGCAGGAAAATTGCCAAATTAGGGCATACACTCGTGTACGGAGGCGCTACAGGCGGTTTGATGGATTCAATAGCAGAAGGCGCCACGGAGCAAAAAGGTAAGATAATCGGCGTAATTCCTGAAATAATCATTAAATCAAATCGCGCTAACAATCTCTCGACTGAAGTGATAATAACAGCCGATATGCAAGAGCGGAAAAAGCGAATGAAGGAGATCGCCGATGTTTTCTTAGTTCTTCCCGGAGGTTATGGCACATTGGATGAGATGTTTGATGTGATAGCCTCAGGATCGGTGGGAGAACATAAAAAACCACTATTCGTCTTGAATTACAACGGTTTTTTCAATAAATTAATCGATTTTTCAGTACAGCTTAAAAGAGACGCTTTTACTCCCTATGAAGAGATGTACAAGCCTGAGTTTATCAATACGGTGGATGAAGTTCTGCAAAAACTTGCTGTTCGTTGAAGCATGATAGAAAGGGACTGCGTATAGCGTTGGAAATTTCATATTCTTGTGTCTAACTATCTTACAATCTAAAAAATGAATTTATTCTGGAAACGTCTTTTTCGAGTGGTGCAATCCACCGGATCTTTTGAAAAAAAGATTGATGCTGTTCAAACCACCGCAGGTGACGATGAGCAAGAATTTTCAGTGGAAGAAATACAGGATAAAGCAAGGTTGGAAGAGTTTGTCAATTCCTCCGATTTTCAGCAAAAAAAGGAGTTATATCGAACTAAAAAATACAAAGACACCGACGAAAATCGAATTATGCGTCAGTATGAAAAACTACTGAACGACCCGAATATCAAACTTTATTATGAAACGAAAAACTCCGAATTACTCAAAGAATACCTTGACTTCAAATCGAATCCTGAATCGCTGAATTTGAAAAATCTCTCCATAATCGATGTGTCAGCTAAAATTGACAAGCTGAAATCTTTCGAACAATCCAAAGAATACAAAAACTATACGCAATACCATGACTCGCTCGCTGTAAGAGAGTTTGAAGAGCTGAAAAAGAAAATTTCCGAACCGGAATTTCAGCAATCAAACGCGTTTTGGGCAAATCCGGATCGTTGGGAAACAACCTACGAATATCGGATGGAACAGCGACTGAAAGAGCTTTTGGGAGAACGAACGACCAAACCGGGTAAACGAAACAAAACACCGCTTTTTAAAAAATACAGTTACGTAAAATTGTCATTTTCGGAGCGATTTGACTGGAATAAGTTAGATGACTCACGTTGGTCGGCTGGTTTTCACTCGGGAAATCCACGGTTGGTTGGTAATTATTCCTACACGAATGAATGGCAAGCAAATAACGGAGGCAGAAATGTGAGTGTCGCTGATGGAATACTGACAATTCATACCGTTCAATTACCAACACGAACTTTAGCGTGGGATGTTCAGAAAGGTTTTGTGGAAAAAGATTTCAGCTTTACGTCCGATGTGATTCAAACTTCTGCCACATTCAAACAAAAGTATGGAATTTTTAGTGCCAAAGTTCGTTGTACAGGCGCTTTGAACCATGCGTTATGGCTAAGTGGAGACAGAAAGCTGCCCCATATCAATCTTTTTCATTTCAATGGCGCTAAGATCACAATGGGTAATTCCAACCAACACAAGATGGATGGCGTAGAAATTCAGGGAATTCCCGAATCGCAATTTTACGTTTACACGCTTGAATGGACTCCGAGAGCTCTCATTTGGTATGTGAATAACATAGAAGTATATCGAACCACTGAAAATATCCCGCACGAAGCACTTTATTTGGGAATTAATTCATTTATTCCGAAGAAGTCGAATCCGGTTGCCGGGACCTTGGAAGTGGATTGGATTAAGGTTTTTGAAGTAAGAGATTGATTTTACCAACATGGTTGATTACTGAAAATAGTTACTAAAAAAAAGTCAACCATTGAACTACATACCTACCCGAGGCTGCGGGAAAACTATTCAACTAATTAACTAATAAACCAAATGCAAATCGATTTCGTGATAGCGTGGGTGGACGGAAATGACCCGAAGCATAAGGAAAAAATGGCTCCTTATTTGAATCCGCGTTTGATAAAATCAGATGATGTTGCAGGTCCTACTCGCTTTCGGTCAGTTGGTGAAATTTATTATTGCGTAGCATCAGTTATCCGTTTTGCACCTTTTATCCGAAAAATTTTTATTGTTACCGACAACCAAAATCCCAATTTAGATTATTTTATTCAAAATAATTTTCCCGAAAACCAGATCCCAATTGAAATAATTGACCATAAAGTTATTTTCAGAGATTACGAAGATTATCTTCCTGTATTCAATAGCAGAGCAATAGAAACGTGTATTTATAGAATCCCGGACTTGAGTGAAAATTACATTTATATGAACGATGATACTTTTTTAATTCGTCCGGTTCACGAATCCGATTTTTTTGTTGATGATAAAATAGTATCCTACGGAAGTTGGCGTAATATCTTGTTAGATAGATTGTTGTGGTTGATCAAACCTTTAAAAAATGGTCGTAAACCTGTCGGTTTCAAAGATGGAATGATAATGGGAGCCCGAAAATACGGAAAGAAATGGAAATATTTTCATTTAGACCATTTGCCGCATCCGTTAAAAAAGAGTGTAATTGCTGATTATTTTTCAAAAAATCAGTCTCATTTCATATCCAACATTTCACATAAATTCCGAAGCGGAAAGCAGTTTAATACACACGAAATATATTATCTAAGTATGCATGATGCCGAAAAAGCGATACTAAAGCCTTCAAAAGAACACCTGCTTTATATTAAACCGGTGAAACGTGGGAAAAATTACCTGAATAGAAAGCTGAATTTGTTTGAAACAAATAAAAATCTGATATTTTGCTGCATGGGTTCGCTTGATTTGGCTACGGATGATGACCGGAAAAGGTTGTTGGATTGGCTTGGAAATGTGATAAATGTGAAATTCTGAATATGTACAAAGCTACTTTAATCATTTCGGTTTATGATAATATCAAGTTTCTCAAACTTGTATTGGATTCGTTATTGCTTCAAACGGAGAAGAATTTCGAGGTAATCATTTCGGAAGATGGTGAAAATACAGCAATGGCAAATTTTATAAAATCTTATCCATTTGAAAATGATTATCAGCATCTTACACAAGAAGACATAGGGTGGCGAAAAAACAGAGCGTTGAATAATGCGATTAGAAATGCGAAATCGGATTGGTTGATTTTTATTGATGGTGACTGCGTACTTCATCCACGATTTGTGGAAATGCATGTAAGATATGCCGATGAGAAGTTGATTTTGGCAGGGAAAAGGGTTAAAATGGATGAGGAAACTTCGTTGTATTTAGAGAATAATTTTTCTACAGCCATTCATGAACTTCAAAAAATGTTTCTAAAAAAACTGATTGTTGGGAAAGGAAAAACTGCTTTTATTGAAGAAAGTATTTTTATAAATCCGTCAGGAATTTTCGGCTTTATTCCAAAAATTAGAAAAGTGAGGCGTTTAATCGGTTCTAATATGTCATTTTCCAAAAAAGCGATTTATGCTATCAATGGTTTTGACGAAGCGTACAAACTACCTGCAGTAGGTGAAGATACCGATTTGTACTGGCGATTTAAGCTTGCCGGATATCAACCAAAATCAGTAAGAAATTTAGCCGTGCAGTATCACTTATATCATGTTGAACTATGGTCTGATTCTGTTGAAAATCGGGCTGTTATGGAAAAAAAACAGTTGGAAGGTCGATTTTTTTGTAAAGAAGGATTGATAACTGAAGCCAATAGTACGGAATAAGTGTATAAATAGCAGATTCCATAGAGATAAAATGTAACCGAGTAATTTTTCTAACAACAACGCATTATTTAGTGATAACTTATTTAAAAAAAAATATTTTTATACTCACATTGGTATTCATTACAACCATTTCTATGATTTTGGTTGGTTTTGTATTCCATGAAAATCGTTTAGTCTCAAAGGACTATATTGTTCCACTTGCCGTTTTATTTCGGGTTGTATTTCTTATATCTTTAGTTGCCATTGGTTTACAAGAGTTCTTGAAAGCAGGTAACAGTGTTAGAAACCTATTCTCATTGAGAAGCTTGTTGTTACTCTCTATAGTAATCTCACTGATTTTTTCGATTACGGATGAAAAAGTTGCCTATAATACTGCCGCTGTTTTTGTGCTTTTTTCATTATTATATTTCTTAAAAGAAAGAAAAATTTATGCTTTTAATAAAGTGTATTTATTTCTGTTTCTTTTTGCCTTGATGCAGATAATCGGCGCATTTTTCACTAATTCGTCCTATAAATTTCCTGAAAAAGTCTATTCATTTCTGATTTTTCCGGTTGCTTACTGTTTTTTTAATTTTCAA
>JAAYIT010000052.1 GCA_012523295.1 Porphyromonadaceae bacterium
GAAAAAACAAATATTCAAAAAGCAAGCAAAGTGCGTTCTACAAAAGGATTACTTACATTCGTATTTGGCAGAATTGCGGCAGCTTACATTAATCTGATTTATTAATTCAAACCCTGATTCGCATTAATACATTAAAATCGCATTTATTAATATGATTGTCCGTTATTATTCCTAAAATAAAACAATCAAAAAAAAAACATGGCAGTTGGATTGCAACTTTAATCATTGTTGCCCAATTTAAAGCTTTCTCGACTCCTGAAACTCATTCTATGAGCGTGATTATAACAAAACACAATCAGTAAAATACGAATATTCGTAGAAGTTCCCGCATCCTGACACGAACTATCAGGAGGAGTTATTGGCTTAGCCAAAATTATTTCAAGAAATTGTCCTACAGGCATTTTCGTCGGACATTGTCATTCTGACTAATTAACAAAAAAATTATTCCACTTTAAATGTTACACTTATCGAATTCCCTTTTTCATCCACAACTGTAACCATATGATTACCTTGCTCGGGCGATATCTCTAACTGATGAATACCTGTAGTTTCCCCTATATATTCTTCATCTAAATGCCAATAAACTTTACTTGACGGTGTTCGGTGTGCAAGTTCAAAAATTGCTTTTCCCTTCGATCCATCCAACTGTTTGGGTAATTTCAAAATTGCATTTGGATAAGGGTAAATGAACTGCATCAGTTGTTGCCCCGCTAACTTTAAACATTCCGGTGAATACGGAGGCAAAGTAACATAAGAAGGATTATGCTGCTTGTAATACCACTCCCACGCAGGTGGCAAAACAAACCAGGAAACCTTTTTTATTCCTCGATTTCCCGCGCAATTCTCATAAACTTGGTACTTCCCGTCATCCGACACATGAACAATTTTATGAAAATCACACACCTTTCCCTGCAACCCTTTTGGCGGGAGAAGCAGTGTATCTGTTGAGTTTAGCGGACAGTTTTTCCCGATTAAAAGTCCACTTTCGCGACAAATCTCAGCTTCTCGCAATGCTTTATATGGAGTCTCGAACCAGCTTGTAGAAGGCAGCAGATTGAACAGGTCAAACATCACATGAGCCGAAGTTCTTGCTCCGGTCAATCCGGGACGACCTTCACCGCTTGCATTTCCGGTCCAAACCGCGACTAAATATTTCGGTGTAACGCCAATCGACCAGGCATCCCGAAATCCGTAACTTGTGCCGGTTTTCCAAGCCACTTTCCGAATCGAGGGAATAAACTCCCGGTCAATTTCTTCCGGTCTATTTACATTTGTCAACGCTTCCAGCGTTAACCATGCCGCTCCCACATCAAAAATCGGCTGCTCTTCGTGTATTTCTTGAACTTTATAGTCAGACTTTATTACAGTAAAATTCCGTTTTTGGAAATATTTTCCACCGGATGAATTGAAATAATTTACAGTTCTTGCCATATGAGAAAAACCAGTAGATATTTCCCAAAGCGAGCCTTCAGCTCCGCCTAAAATGAGTGAAAGCCCATAATTTTCAGCCGTTCGGGTAAGCGTACTCATTCCTGTTTTTTTTAGAAACTGATAAAATTTTGGGACACTGTACTTTCGCAATTCTACTACTGCGGGCACGTTTAGTGAGCGCACTAAAGCTTCATCAGCCGCGGCAGCTCCATCATACTGAAGACTAAAATTCTTTGGAGCAAATCCGTTCAAATTTATCGGTATATCCGGAATCAGTTCTTTCGGCAACAACAAGCCCTCTTGAAGCATTGCACAATACAAAAAAGGCTTCAAGATGCTCCCTGTACTTCTCGGAGCTTGTATAACATCAACTTGATTCGAAGCATATTGTTTTTCAAAATGGACATTGCCGGAATAAGTAAGCACTTCATTTAATTGAATATCAACGATTAACGCAGCAATATTATTAATTCCATTTTGAGAAAACTCAGCATTCCATCTTGTAAGGACTTCATCGGCTTGAAGCTGCAACCTTTTGTTGATAGTAGATTGGACACGCTCACCCGGAGTTTTCAAAAAAAGCTGAGTAACCAGATGGGGTGAAATTTGCGGTAACGCGTGTGGATGATCAGGAAGAGGCTCGATTAATGCAAGTTCCAAGTCTATTTCATTAATAATTTTGTTATCATGCAGCTTTTGGAGCAGCCTATTTCTTTTCGATATTAGTTTTTCTCTGTTTTTCCCAAAATGCATCAATGAAGGCGAATTAGGCAATACAGCCAAAGTAGCAGCTTCTGCCCAGGAAAGCGAAGCTACATCATGTCCAAAATAACGCCATGCAGCCGCTTCAACCCCCACAACATTTCCTCCCAAAGGCGCATGAGCGGCGTATAGCTCCAAAATTTCTTCTTTAGAAAACGACCATTCCAAACGTGTTGCAAGAATAATTTCTATCAGTTTTTCAAAGTAGGTTCGTTTGTTTTTTCGCATCAATCGGACTGTTTGCATTGTCAGTGTACTACCGCCACTCACTATTCTTCGGGCACGGATATTTTGCAGAAAAGCTCTGCCAATAGAGAGTGGATTTACACCCGGATGGCGATAAAAATGACGGTCTTCAAATTGAATGACACTTGTTTTGTACTTATCGGGGAGAGAGTCTGACTTGGGAAAGCGCCACTGACCATCTGAAGAGATTCGGGCACTCAGCATTTCTCCGTTTCGGTCAGTTACAAGGGTGCTATACGGCACATCAAACAAAGGTTTCGGAAGAGAAAAAACATACCAAAGAAGCAACACAAGGCCAATCAACAACACGAGTTGCTTCCATTTTCTTAAGGACAGAAATTTGTGGTATATAATTTTAAACATGGAATATGCTTTTGTTGAACGTTGATCAGTTCAACTTATTTCCACTACTTCAAAAAGGAGGATGCCCTGTTTGCTGATAGGACATTATTCATAAATAATTTTTTCTGCATTAAGTTCGTATAAGAAACGCCTCCCGATAGATATCGAGACATTTTCTTAGGGTTAAAAACTTATCTTAAAATGGCTATTCATAAAGCTATTAACTTATGCTGTAAAAAAGGAAAAACAACAAACAACTACAAAGATTTTAAATATATTTCTCCAGAAGTTTCAATCGGTTTTTCTTATCAATCTATGCCTTAAATAGACGAGGTGCTTATCAGCAAAAATAGCTGTGCGGTTTTAAGCAAAATTACATCAGAACTCCCTCGCAGTAACAAACTCAACGCAATGTATCAATGCCTGCTTAGCTGCATTTTCAGGCATAGACTTTATTTCATCCAACGCCAACTGCTTATACTCATCCATCACCTTTATGGCGTAATCTACTCCACCGCTTTTATGTGCAAACTGCATGATAGTTTCGATGTTTTCCGGAGTAAAATCTTTTTGATCAATGAGTTTTACTATTTTATCTCGTTCTGATCCGGCAGTATTTTTCAAAGAAAAAATCAAAGGTAAGGTCAGCTTGCCATCACGAACATCATTGCCTGTAGGCTTGCCGATATCAGCATTATCATAATAATCGAAAATATCGTCCTTAATCTGAAAACAAATCCCAAGAAACTTTCCGATTCTTTCGAGTTTCGCCAATGTGTCCTGATCAGCGCCTACTGACATCCCACCTACTGTCATGCAAGTCGCAAAAAGCAAAGCTGTTTTTCGTTTAATTATTTCGAAGTAAAGTTCTTCTGTAAATGTAGATTGTTTGTCGTGAGAAAGTTGAAGTAACTCACCATCCGGAAGCACCATCCCGACAATAGAAATGGCTTCCATTATGTCGAGATGTTTGGTTTTGTTGGCGCTATGAAGAGATTTTGACAAGATATAATCCCCTGTCAAAACCGCTATTTTATTCGTCCAACGTGCATTCACGGAGGGTCTTCCGCGTCTTTCGAGTGTGTCATCAATCACATCATCATGCACCAAACTTGCTGTATGAAGCAACTCCAATGACAAAGCTCCGTATAAAGTCGCTTGATTCACTTTGCCTACGGCTTTAGCAGCCAGAATAGTGATAATGGGGCGAAGTTTTTTTCCGCTTGATGCCATAATATAGTTGTGAACATTGACCAACAACTCATTATCGCTTTTCAATACTTCTGAATAAACTTTTTCAAAATCCTGCATTTCTGCCAGGATAGGCTGTTTTATTTTTTCAATATTAATCATTCGCTTCTACGCATGACATTTAGGAATACAAAAATAAGCAAATTTACCATTTAATCAATATCAGGTAAAATAAATTATGGAAATTTAATCCACAATCCGCTAAATGACGTTTTTATCCCTCGAGGTAAAGAAATTTTCAGCATTTTTAATCACAACTTCGACAGTCGGAATAGTAATTTCCGAGAAATTTAGTCCGCTAAAATATGAGCAGTTACTTTTTTTTCTTAATTTTACAATTTAATATCATTCGATTGAGACATTGGGCAAAATGTAATGCCCTAAGTATTCGAATCCGACAAAAAATCAAAACGAAATATGAAACAGCCATTTAAGATAAGTCTTAAGTCCAAGAAAATGATTAATAGCCTGTTCCATACTTCCTTGATGTAAAAAAAAACAAATTATAACTGTATGAAACAGCCATTTAAGAATAGTCTTAAACTCAAGAGAATGGTTAATGGCGTGTTCCATACGTCCTTAATGTAAAAAATAAATTTTAACCGTATGAAAAAACTCTTTTTACTTGATGCTTACTCAATAATTTATCGTGCATATTACGCCTTTATCCGCAATCCGCGGGTAAATTCAAAAGGTATGAATACTTCTGCTATTTATGGATTTGTGAATATTTTAGAAGAAATTCTGAAAAAAGAAAAACCAACTCATATCGCCGTGGCATTTGATCCGAAAGGAAAAACTTTTCGTCACGAAAAGTTTGAAGATTACAAAGCCCAACGCGAAGCTACTCCCGAAGACATACGAATTGCCGTTCCGATAATTAAAAAAATTGTTGAAGCATATAATATTCCTGTGTTGGAGGTTCCCGGGTTTGAGGCGGATGATGTGATAGGCACATTAGCAAAAAAGGCTGAGCATAAAGGGTTTAACACTTACATGCTAACACCCGACAAAGATTATGGACAGTTAGTTTCTGACCGTATTTTTATGTACCGCCCAAAACACACCGGCGGATACGAAGTAATGGGACCTGAAGAAGTGAAGAATAAATACGGGCTGGGGAGTCACACTCAAGTTATTGATATGCTGGGACTTATGGGCGACAAGTCGGACAACATTCCCGGCTGTCCCGGTGTTGGAGAAAAAACCGCAGTAAAACTTTTGAGCGAATTCGGGAGCATTGATAATTTACTTGAAAACACCAATCAACTGAAGGGCGCGCTCAAAAAAAGAATAGAAGAGAATAAAGAATTAATTCAATTTTCGAAATTTCTGGCAACAATTCACACCGATGTGCCGATAGAGTTAGATGAAGAAAAGCTTTTAGCCGAACCAATGAATGAAGAGGCGGTACGTTCGATCTTTGAAGAATTAGAATTCCGAACAATCATAAATCGGATGTGGGGAAGTCCGGTAATTCCGAATGACAAACCGACTGCAAAGAAAAGCTCAAAAACTCAACCGGAAGCTCAAATGTCACTTTTCGACACTCCGGCTTCGGAACCAGCCTCTGCGACAACTCCCGATATATTCGCATCAGCAGAAAATCTAAGTGGCCTAAAAACCATAAATGATGTTCCGCACAACTACATTTTGGTTGATGATGCGGTAAAACGCTCTGTTTTGATAGGTAAACTACAATCGCAAAAGTCCGTTTGTTTTGATACGGAAACAACTGATGTCGATGTCTTTTCTGCAGATTTGGTAGGACTTTCGTTTAGCTTTGCCGCAGGTCAGGCATTTTTCGTCCCGCTACCTGCAGACAGGGAGAAGTGCAAAGATGTGATGCGGGAATTCAAAGCCTTTTTTCAAAATGAAAAAGTTGAGAAAATCGGACAGAATATAAAATTTGACCTTTTGATGCTTGCTCAACATGGGATTGAATTGAAGGGAAAATTGTTTGACACAATGATTGCACACTACCTGATTCAGCCTGACTTACGACACGGAATGGACTATCTGGCAGAAATTTATCTGAAATACCGTACAATTTACTACGAAGATGTAGTTGGCGAGAAAGGAAAAAAACAACTCAATCTTCGCGATGTTGATTTAGATTTGTTATGCAATTACGCTTCAGAAGATGCTGATATCACCTTCCAACTGAAAGAAATTCTCGAAAAAGAACTTCAAAAATACGACTTGGAGAAACTTTTTTATGACATGGAGATGCCGTTGATACGGGTTTTGGCCAGAATGGAAATGAACGGAGTAAAAATTGACACAGAAGCACTGCGTGAAAGCTCAGAAATCCTCACACTAAACTTGAATGAGTTGGAACAAGAAATTCAAGAAATGGCGGGAGTCGAATTCAACGTATCATCGCCAATGCAAGTTGGAGAAGTTCTATTTGACCGAATGAAATTGGACAATAAAGCAAAAAAAACCAGAACAGGACAATATTCCACAGCCGAAGATGTATTGGAAAAAATCCGTTCAAAACATCCGATTATCGAGAAAATTTTGGATTACAGAAAATTAAAAAAATTACTTTCAACATACATCGATTCACTTCCAAAAATGGTCAACCCCAAAACCGGCAAAATCCACACCTCATTCAATCAGACTGTTGCCGCTACAGGCCGATTGAGCTCTACCAATCCAAACTTACAAAATATCCCGGTGCGGGACGAGCAAGGACGTGAAATCCGGAAGGCATTTATTCCAAACAAAGATGAACTTTTTGTTAGTGTTGATTATTCTCAGATAGAATTACGAATAATGGCGCACTTGAGCGGCGACAAGACAATGCTTGAGGCTTTTAACCGCGGTCAGGATATCCATGCCGCAACTGCTGCAAAAATCTTCAAAACGACAATGGATGAAGTTACTTCCGATATGCGTCGAAAAGCAAAAACGGCTAACTTCGGAATTATTTACGGTATTTCCATATTTGGTTTGGCAGAAAGATTGGCAATTCCTCGAAGTGAAGCGAAAGAGTTGATTGAAGGCTATTTTGAGACTTATCCGGATGTGAAAAAGTATATGGATACTGCCATACAGAATGCAAAAACGAACGGATATGTAGAAACGATCTATGGCAGGAAACGGTATTTGGCTGATATTAACTCCCAAAACAGCATTGTACGCGGCTATGCGGAACGAAACGCGATAAATGCTCCGATACAGGGTTCGGCAGCCGATATAATTAAATTGGCAATGATTCAAATCCAACAAAAAATCGAAGAAAATAATCTCAAATCCACCATGACCATGCAAGTGCATGACGAGTTGAACTTTTCTGTTCCAAAAGATGAGTTGGAAGAATTAAAAGCACTTGTTGTCAACGAGATGCAAAATGTACTGAAACTGAAAGTGCCGTTAGTAGCAGAGTGCGGAGTTGGAGCGAATTGGTTAGAAGCGCATTAGGAATAATTGCATCTGCAAACTAATCTGCCAGCAACGATTTCGCCCTTTTGCATAGCTGGAGCGCTAATCCCCAAGGATCACGAAGCATAACCAAATGATTACCATTTTCTGATATCGTTTCGGATTCTAATGTTGCTCCGGCACGCATCAGTCTGTCCTTATCTTCGGACGGATTTTCGGAGACAAAAGCTAAATGTAAAATCAACGGATCCATAGAGCCATAAGCGGGAACCTGATCAGCAGGATTACAGTATATCTCCAGCATCACTTTTCCGCTGTTATCTGCAAGAAAGTGTGCGTATGGAGCTGTTTTCTGACCTGCCACAATTGTTAAACCTAAATTTTTGACATACCAGTCAGCCATTTCTACCGGTTTTGCTACGTTAATTGCAAAATGTTCTATTTTCATACGATTATATTTTACCGGACAATAGTGATTCGATTTATTATTTTCGAAAAGCAATCCACATACTACTTCTCAAATAGAAGCAAGCCCGGGGATATATTGCTCTTATAAAATTTTTAAAATTGGACAAAAAAAGCCCTTTCCATACAGAAAAGAGCTTATACGTATATTTTGTCTTAAAGAATATTAACTCAAACGATTCACGTACAGTGTAAGTTTTGATTTCAAATTACCTGCTTTGTTTTTGTGAATTACATTTTTCTTAGCTAATTTGTCAAGCATTGAACTCACCTGAGGAAGTAACTCAACCGCGACAGCTTTATCAGTTGTAGCACGCAATTTACGAACTGCATTTCGGGCAGTTTTCGCATAGTAGCGGTTAGCTAATCTTTTAGTATTAGTTTGACGAATTCTTTTTAATGCTGATTTATGGTTTGCCATAATTTTGAGAAGTTTTAATCTTTTAGGTTTAGTAGCCCATAGGGGAATCGAACCCCTCTTTCCAGAATGAAAATCTGATGTCCTAACCGATAGACGAATGGGCCTTTTGAATAAGGTGAATATAACACCTGCTTTCAATTGCGGGTGCAAATATACGGCTATTTTTTTAATTAGCAAAAATTTGCGAGAAAATATTTTTCAAATAATTATCAATTGTCGCTTTTTTACTCTTTCACAGGAAGTTACAAAAACTTGAAATAAAAATTTGAATAGAAAGAAGATTCTATTCTAACAAAAGACTTTTTCATAAAGGTATGCCTGTAGAGTCGATTTGTTTCGATATTTTTAATAAAATTCAATCAATCAACTCGAATCGCCACAATTTATCTTTCCATTCTCCGGCATAATCTACTCCAACTCTCTTTTTTGAAATAAATTCGGGAATTCTATCGCTATTTTCGATCCAAATCCGACCGGAAGTGAGTAAATCTTCACCATAAAAAGATGAATCAATTTTTAATTCGCGTCCTACTCTGCCCGAGCCTTTTATGTTGTCAATTCCGCAAATCAGGACAGCCTGCGGATTATTTTCTTCCGCCGCCACCACATTCAGCATCCAATACATACCGTAAATGAGATATACATACACTTTACCGCCTTCATGAAACATCACTTCTGTACGTTTCGTCCTCCCTTTGCTGACATGACATGCCAAGTCCTCGGCGCCGCGATATGCCTCAGTGGCAGTGATTTGCCACCTCTGCAACGAACCGTCATCAAAAACCCTGACAAGAGTTTTCCCTAACAATTGCTGAGCTAAAACGACCGCGTTCTGCAGATAGAATTCTTTTTCTATACGTATCATTGGGTGCAAAATTAATATTTTTAATCCGAATATTGTTTAACATTAAAAAAATGGTAAATTTGCAATATATAACTTGATTTATTTCAACCTAAATCCCGAAAACATGAAAAAGTTTATCCACACACTTCCAATTGTAGTTGGAGTCATGCTGCTTTTTTATGCCTGTAATGAGTCGCAGGAATTACCGACTGACTGCGATAAAACGGTGATAGTAAGCAAAAGTGAGTTTAAAAACGCCCCGAATGATCCTTTTAAGATAAATAAGTTAGAGATTATCGGCGATTGCTTAAAAATAACTTTCAGTTCGAATGGCTGTGATGGCACAAGCTGGAAAGTAAAACTGATTGACGCGGGGATAGTTGCTGAGTCTTATCCTGTACAAAGAACGTTAAGGCTTTCGTTAGAAAACAAAGAAATGTGCGGTGTTAATATCGTAAAAGAAATCTCAGTTGACATAAGAAAATTGCAAATTGAAGAATATGATAAAATCTGGCTTAGTGTCTCAGAAAAAGGGATTTTGTATGAATATTAAAACTTTTTTATCAACAGCACAGCATAGCTGAGTAAATCCATTCGCAAACATTTAAATCATAAATACAGCAAGATATGTTAGACAATCAAAACCGCTCATTTGTAGCAATTAATGACGAGAAAGAAATCTGTTTTATCCCTAAAATGGCAAATAGACACGGGCTTATTACCGGAGCAACCGGTACAGGCAAAACCATAAGTTTGCAAATACTTGCCGAAACTTTCAGCGATATGGGAGTTCCTGTTTTTGCGGCTGATATGAAAGGAGACTTGTCGGGAGTGGCTAAAATCGGCGGCAACAAGGAGAGTGTAACCAAACGGGTTGAGAAATTTAAGCTGTCCGAAAAAGGTTTCGAATATAAGAATTTTCCGGTTCAGTTTTGGGATGTATTCGGTGAGCAAGGACACCCTATTCGGGCAACGATGTCTTCACTGGGTCCCATTTTGCTCGAAAGACTTCTGACCCTCAATGACACCCAGGGCGCGGTGTTAAATCTGATTTTCAAAATTGCAGATGAAAATGACTTACTGCTTCTTGACCTGAAAGACTTGCAGAAAATGCTCCAATATGTGGGTGAAAACAGGGCGCAATTTACTACACAATATGGCAATATTTCTTCACAAAGTATCGGTGCTATTCAACGAAACTTAGCTCGTTTGGAAACCGAAGGCGGGAAGGTTTTCTTCGGTGAGCCGGAACTGGTTATCTCTGATTTGCTAAAAACAGATAATCGTGGAAAAGGGATTATTAATATCCTGGCAGCTGACAAATTGATGAATTCTCCGAGAATTTACACCACTTTCTTGCTTTGGCTGCTGGCCGATTTATTCGAAAATTTACCGGAAGTAGGTGATTTGGAAAAACCAAAATTGGTCTTTTTCTTCGATGAGGCACACATGCTTTTCAATGATATGCCTAAAATATTACTTGAAAAAGTGGAACAAATCATCCGCCTTATCCGCTCAAAAGGTGTCGGAGTTTATTTCATCACCCAAAACCCCGCTGACATTCCTGAAACAATTCTCGGACAGCTTGGAAACCGCATCCAGCATGCGCTCCGGGCATATACGCCAAACGACCAAAAGGCTGTAAGAGTAGCAGCAAATACGTTCCGTCCCAACCCAAAATTCAGCACGGAGCAAGTTATTACCGAGTTAGGAACCGGTGAAGCATTGGTTTCGTTCTTGGATGAAAAAGGCGCTCCAAATCCCGTAGAACGCGCATTTATACTCCCGCCACAAGGACAAATTGGGCCGATAACACTTCAGGAAAGAACGCAAATTATGCAATCTTCTCTCCTTTATGGGGTCTATGAGAAAGAGATTGACCGGATTTCCGCATTCGAGATAATTGCTGAAAGAATGCAAGCAGATGATTTGCTGAAACAACAACTTGAGGAGCAAAAACAGCTTGAAAATCAACGACGCGCGCAGCAAAAAGCTGAACGCGAAGCAGAAAGACAGCGTCGTGCGGCAAAGAAAGACGATGTGTTTGGCGGATTGCTGAAAGATGTAGGCAAGTCGGTATCACGAAATGTTTCAAATCAATTGGGCCGCACCATTACCAGGACAATCTTAGGAGCTTTTTTTGGGAAAAAATAGCTTCTCGGGTTGATTGGTGTTTTACAAAAGAGCATCACTTAGAGTGTAAAGCTAAAATTAATTTGTAGATAGCTTTAACGCTATCGGCACGATTAGTGACATGCGTGGTTTTATAACAAAAAAAGTTAAAATCTGCTTTCCAAACATTCTTTTTTATAAAAAACAAAGACAATCACTTATTATATATCCTAAATGAATTATCTTTGCAACGAATTTTGAAGTAAAAGCTATTTTTCTTCATGAAATATTATTGAAATGAAAACATTAATCCTTACCGTAGTGGTAATTTTTGTCATTGTTTTGATTTCTGTATTTTTACTGGGTTTCAAGATTTGGATTTTCAAAGATGGAAAATTTCCTAATATACATATAGGTGGGAGCAAAGCATTAAGTGATCAGGGTGTTTCTTGCGCCACTTCTCAAGACAAGGAAGCACAAAAATCAACCAAATCAAAGAAATACGATTACAACAAACTTTTAGACGAAATAGAAGAATTATAAGAAATTAAAACAATATATGAATACAAAAAATCTTTCGCTTATTCTTAATATTATCTTGCTTATCGCGGTGATAATTTTGTTTATTTTGGTGTTGGGAGACAAAAAAGGAAAACAAATCAGCAATGTTGACCAGAAAAAAGACTCAGTTGAATCCAAACATTTGCCGATTGCTTATGTGAATATTGATTCTCTCCTGCTGAATTATACATTTGCAAAAAACGCGAACGAAGAGTTGATAAGCAAACAAGAAAACTCGAGAGCAACTCTTAATTCCAGAGCGCGACAACTTCAAAATGAGATGGATGAATTCAACAGAAAGCTTGAAAACAACGCATTTTTAAGTAGAGAAAGAGCAGAAGATGCACAAAGAAGTATTCTGAAAAAACAGCAAGATCTTCAGCAATTAGAGGGAAATCTCACCAAACAACTGATGGAGCAACAAGAAAAAATGAACAACCAGTTGAGAGATACCATTCAAAATTTCTTTAAAGATTATAACAAAAACGGGAAATACGAGATGATTATCAGCAACACAGCGAATGATAACGTTCTTTTCTCAAAAGAGACTTATGATATTACTTCCGATGTAATTAATCAATTAAATGCGCGAGTGAAAAAATAGGACTCAATTCAAAATCTAAAATTTCTTAAGCGGAAAAAACTTGTGAAAGTGATTTCCGCTTTTTTTATTTTTTAAGCTTTCATCCGTTTGTTTTCAACTACAAATATAAAATTATTGATTATATTTGTAATTCACTTCTAAATACACATAAAACCATGAAACATTTCCCACCTTCCGAATTGATAATAAATGACGATGGAAGCATATTTCACCTTCATCTAAAACCGGAACAAATAGCTGACAACATCATATTAGTAGGCGACCCGGGACGAGTGGCTCTGGTAGCTTCTTACTTTGACAGTCAGGAATTTTCTGTTTCAAGTCGTGAATTTAACACCATAACAGGCTCTTATCAGGGAAAACGAATAACAGTTATTTCTACCGGTATTGGTACAGATAATATCGATATCGTGGTCAATGAATTGGATGCGTTAGCCAATATTGATTTAAATACGCGGTTAGAAAAAACGGAATTCAGGCAATTAAATCTTATTCGAATAGGAACTTCAGGTGGAATGCAATCGGATATCCCTCTGGGAAGTTTCCTGATTTCAGAAAAATCGATCGGATTTGATGGAATGCTAAATTTTTATGCAGGAAGAGATGGTGTGTGTGACTTGGAATTTGAGGAAGAGCTGAAAAAACAACTCAAATGGAATCCGCAGTTTTGTGCTCCTTATGTGGTAGATTCCGATCCCGATTTGGTTAGTAAAATAGGAAAAGATGACATGATAAGAGGTGTAACTATCTCTGCAAACGGATTTTACGGGCCACAAGGGAGAGTTTTAAGAATCGATTTGGCAGAACCGGAATTAAATGACCGAATTGAAGATTTCAGGTATAAGAATTTCAAAATCACCAATTATGAAATGGAAAGTTCTGCCATTGCCGGCCTTGCACGTTTAATGGGGCATAGAGCCATGACCGTTTGCTGTATTATCGCCAATCGACGTATAGAAGCAGCAAACACAGACTACAAACCGTATGTTGAAAGATTGATTGAAACCGTGCTACAAAGAATATAACAATATTCACCCCCGGAAAAAGACAAAAAAAATGAATAAAACAAGTCAACCTACAATATCGAACTCTATTTTTCAGGGAGGTGGTGAGCAAACTGCCACCATATGTGCCATTTCTACTCCGCCGGGTTCTGGCGGGATTGCAGTAATACGTATCTCGGGAAGCGACGCGTTGAGCATTTCCGATAAGATTTTTGCTTTGAAAAACAGAGAAGAAAAGCTTGCCGACAAACAGGGATATACCGTCCACTACGGAACAATAATTGACTCGAAAAACCAAGTTGTGGACGAGGCACTCGCGACTGTTTTTAGAGCGCCGCATTCATTTACAGGAGAAGATGTGGTGGAAATTTCATGTCATGGTTCAATTTTTATCCAACAACAAATTCTCGAACTACTCGTCATAAACGGTTGCTCACTCGCCAATCCGGGCGAATTTACCATGCGTGCATTCCATAATGGAAAAATGGATCTTTCACAGGCAGAAGCAGTTGCAGACTTGATAGCTTCCACTACCAAAGCTTCGCACAGAATGGCTCTGAATCAGATGCGGGGCGGTTTTTCCGGCGAACTGAATAAGCTTCGTCAAGAACTGCTTGATTTTGTATCGTTAATTGAACTAGAACTTGACTTTTCTGAAGAAGATGTGGAATTTGCCGATAGAGAAAAGCTTAAAGTATTAGCAGAAAAAATTGAAACAAAAATCGCATCACTTGCCAATTCTTTCAAAGTAGGAAACGTACTGAAAATAGGCATTCCAGTCGCGTTGGTTGGTGAAACCAACGTAGGAAAGTCAACACTACTCAATCTCCTGTTAAACGAAGAAAAAGCCATTGTTTCTGATATTCATGGCACGACTCGCGACTCCATCGAGGATGTTGTCGATATTGATGGGATTACTTTCCGATTTATCGACACTGCAGGTATCAGAGAAACTCATGATACGGTCGAAAACATGGGAATCGAACGGACGTATCAAAAAATCGAACAATCAGACATTGTGCTTTGGTTGGTGGATTGTACACAGGTGAGCGAACACATCGAATGGCTGACCGAGAGAATATCCAAGCGTGCCGAAGGCAAAAAAATAATCTTAGTTTTCAATAAGATTGACAAATTAGAAGAGGAAGAAAAAGAGATAATCGCGCAAATATTCGAACAATTTGAAGGAGACAGAATCTACATTTCCGCCAAAAAGAAAATTAACACCGACAACCTTAAGAAAGCACTTGTGAAAGCTTCACAGATTAAATCCATACAACCGGACGATGTGATTGTCAACAACGCGCGTCACTTCGTCGCCCTCTCAAAAGCCAACGATGCTATTCATAGAGTTATACAGGGTCTCGAGACAGGAATCTCCGGAGATTTTTTGAGTCAAGACATCCGCGAATGCATGCATCACATTGGCGAAATTACCGGACAAATCAGTAACGACGAAATTTTAGGCAATATTTTCTCGAAATTTTGTATCGGGAAATAATTCAAGCTATAAACTGAAAGGTGTGATGAATAATTTAAATTGAGATTTCCAGTAAAGATTTTTTTATTTGTAACGCGTAGAGCCGGAAAATTTAGCATATTATTTACTTAGCTGATACAGACTCCTCATATTATAAAGAAATATTTAGGAGAAGCAGCGAATTTCCTGATTGGGAAGCAGTTCGAGAATATCTAATCGGTGAGAAATACTGATTAATGTGCGTATTTTTATCCTGAAGTGGAGTTTTAAAATTGCAATTTCAACTTTTTACTCTGCTTTTTCAGCCTCAGTTTTCATTTCAGCCCCCTGATTCGTTACCCTTCCGTAAATAAACAGCGCGATAGCGGAAATAAATCCAACCCCAACGAAAACGTACCAAATGTAGTGTGCATTGGCAGATGCCGCGGCATAAGCTGTCTGATCAATAATTCCTTGCGCATCAGCAAACTTACGCGGGTCCGGAAGATACCTGTCCAGTAAATATCCTCCCATTAGGAACGCTAAAAGATAAGAGACAAAAGAGTGTAAGTGGCTAAAACCAAGATACAAACCTTCTTCACCTTTAGGAGATTGGAGTGAGAAATATTCTAAGAAACGAGGCGAAATAAAACACTCTGCAACAGCCTGCATAGCAATCCCAACAATCATCATAAAAGCTACGGGGTGCATACCCATAATACTTGGCGTATCAATTTGATTGCCCAAGGACATAACTAAAGCAGAAAGCGGAATAATCAGCATCCCAATCATCATGGATGAAATTGCTTTCCGCTTTTTCATCAGCGATGTAACGAAATTTACCAAAATAAAAACTACAAACGGATTCACATTGGCATACCAGCCCGGCGAGGCCTCTTCACCAATCAAACGAATCACATATTTTGGCATGGTAGCGTACATCTGGCTTTGAATTAACCAAAAACCACTGATAATCAAAATTAGAATTAGCAATTTCCAATTGGTCAGCACGCGTATCAAACCTTGACCAATTTCCCTGAAACTTTTCCCCTGACCTTCGGTTTTCACCGATTTGTAAAACAAAACTACGGCAATAAGTGCCAGAAACGTCATAGAAGCTGAGAAATAATTGAGGTAAACCAACCCCTGATCACCCATACTTCTACGGAGCGGATCCACTACCGTTTTTCCGGTAAAAGCTCCGATATTCACCATCATATAGAATATGGCATACCCGCGTGCCCGATTTTCAGAAGTAGTTTCACGAGCCACCGTTCCGGAAATCACCGATTTGATAAACGAACCGCCAATCACGATTAATGCCATCACAGGTAAAATCGACCAACGCAGATAACTCTCTTTCAACCCGTAAAAAGTGGTGGTCATTTCATATTGTACCAATCCTGCACTTTCGAGCATGGTCGGTAAAATTCCCAGCCCGGCATAACCAAGCGTTAAAAGCGAAAAAGCGAGAATAATTGCCGAACGAAAACCGATTTTGTCGGCATAAGCACCTGCAAATAAAGGAAGCAAATAGAGTGATGCTGAAAATATCCCGGAAATAGCTCCCGCTTCGATATCAGTAAAACCCCAAACATTGGAAAGATAGAGTGTGATAACGATAAAAACGGCATAATATGCCAGGCGTTCGAGAAGTTCTACGCCGTTTGCTACCCAAAACGCGTTGGAGAATTTTCGTTTGAATGATTTTGAGGAATCTTGTTCCATAGGGATTTATAACGATTTTATGCTTTCAATTTTATGCTGTACAGTTCTAACTTCTAAAATTCCGCTTTCGAGGAATGACTTTATCGAAGCACTGATTTTTTAAAGTTGCAAAGATAAGTAAATTGAATTATTTAGAAAAAGTATAGTTTTTATTTATGGATTTTTAAGGAGAATGAAACTTACAATTCAAATTTTAATCGTACTTTATGGCCTTTATTGTACATAACGGCGAGTTGTCAAGTCTTTTGCACTTCTATATTGAACTTAGAGGAACACTATTTATTAATCGAACTCAGGTTAAGAGGTATTCGATAAATAAAAAAGACCCAACAGGTTTTTCATACCCGTCAGGTCTTTATTTTTAACAATTTAATGATATCATTGGTTAGTTTTAGTTTAATAAAACGTCTGTTCTAAGTCAAAACATTTTTTCAGTTCATCAGCCTATCAATACTCATTTTATCCAGTATTTTCTAATGATAAAATAACCGACTCCCAACAACAACAAAATCCACCCTCCTTCGCCTACGGGAATTGTAGCTCCTTCGATATTATCCGTCTCGACACCGGGATCAAATAGAATTGTACCTCCACCTGTTTTGGGAGGACCTGCCGAAGTTCCGAATGGTGTGGCGAGTGGCGCTGCAGCGATTGAAGGCATAGTACCTGTCGTATAGCTCCCTTGCCCAGCAGGCGCTGATACGCCGCTGCGGACACTGTAACTCAACCCGGGAAGTATAAGTCCCGGGTGACCGCCTAAGTTCTCATTTTCACGTTGTTTGGTTTTGTATGAATAGCTGTATCCATGCTGAATTTTATCTGATAATAATCCCGCGCCCCCGGTCAAGCTCATCCCTTCATGATTTTCAAAGCCGACTGAAGGCAACTTCACCGAAGGAACAAAGTTCTTTGCTGTGTATGAACGAGTCGGTGATTTCGGGCTTCTGCCATCAATGGATTTCAACACCGCATCATTAAAGGGAAGAATGTAGGATTCTTTGTCCCATTCGTAAGGGTAATCAACTGTATTACTAATCCGATTAATCAAGGAAAAGCCACCTGCAACAATTACCACAGTAATTATTAAAGCTGATAATATTTTATTTTTAATATCCATTTTCAATTTAGGTTTATGTGAGAAAATAACTTTTTGCGTACTTGCTATTTGACTACAATTTTTACCGGTTCACGGATACCTTCTACTTGCAAATCAACAATGTAAATGCCTTGCGAAAGTGTTACGGGAATCTCTGAAATTCCTTTCGGCATTTCACTGGACAGTATCGATCGTCCCGCGGTATCATAAAGGCTCACCCGACCTTCTTTACCGGTCAGATTGCTCACTACAAGCATGTTATTGTCTTTCCAATAGGCACTTAGCATGCTCAAGTTGGCGTAATCAAAGTTAATTTCCCCACTATTTACAATGATAAATCGTTTCTCCACATGACCTTGATTGATGGAACTGAAACGGTAGTGTGTCGTATCGGAATCCAATGCCGTAGCCGTGTGATTGACTAAGTCCAACAGGTGTAAATCGGCATATTGGTCAAGGTTTGATTTTATCAGAGTCAGTTCGTAATCTCTGTCGGAGTTAGCGTAGAAACTGACAATACTTCCATCAATGGTCTTATCCGCGTTTACCTGCATCAGTCCGTCTTTATTTTCGGTAAAGATATAGGCTGTAGGCGTACCGAAATACTTACGACCATCCCATCCGTTGTCGAATCCATTGGTGCCCTCATCGTGGCTGATTAACCACAGGGCATCACGGGTGGAGGCGCTTTCGAGATTGACACGCATGTACGAAAGTGGTTCTTGCGCGTGCTGGCTTTTCACAAGTTGCGGGCGTTTATTTCCGGTTACTCCACCATCGGCGTATTTCAGTGCAATAGTTACATCCGGCTCGCCAAAAACGGCATCATCATCGTTGAATTTCAGCATAAATCCTTGCAGCGAAGGAATTTGGTTGTCCCAAACAGCCGGCGCAGAGTTTTGCGGAATAGCGAACCAATTTCCGGCACTTCTTTGTGTGTTATCGGTAACTAATTCTCCCGTGGTTGCCCAATCGTGGAAACGTCCGGTGTTATAAAGATACACCGTATTTTCTACTTCTGGCGGGAATGTCAGTTTTGTGATATCAATTGCAGCAGTAAAGGAGTTTCCAAATAAGTTCTGACCTAAGCCGTAGTGAATATTTTGTTGAGAAAGAGGGCTTCCTGCTCGTGCAACAGCCGGTGCGCGGCGTGTCATCGTCACCTCTTTTTCACAGAACTGAAGTTTTCCTGCTATTGAATAGATTTTAGGGCTTTCCTGCGTGATGGAGTACCCTTTGAATGCTTCCAGTACGCTCGAATTATTGAGCCAGTGCCATTTGTTGTAAAAACTTGTGTCTGAGTTCAACGTTTCATCGTATCTGCGAAGCTTTGAACCATGAAAAGTCGGATTGGCCAATATGCTTTCTACCGGCACACCAAAGTATTGCCAATGGTATTCTGAACTGAATTTTTGTCCTTTGGTAGGGCTACCTTCAATTGTGTCCTCCCAGGTTTCTTTGGCTCCTTTATAACCTTTAGCGTATAGCTGCACAGTGCCATAAATCGGTGGTTGCGCACATCCGGTAGTGACGATAAACGTGCCGTTTGGTTTGTTTGCCTCTGCTCCCACAACGAGTTTGTGTGCTTGCTCAGGCAAACCCGATCCTTTTACCTCTTTTGTAACAATAAGCGAGGCTTCTGAAGGTATAATGGTTTTAAGTGGAGTCTCGTTGATAAAGTTACCAACGGTTTTTGGACTTCCTTTAGGCACCATCAAATCGTCTTTTGCCGGACCGGATTTAGCTATTCCTTCGAAAAATGGGTTATTTTCATTGGTAGCAAAAATTACATCTTCGCCGGTAGTTGGTACTTTGTTTTCAGTCCAGTTATCGGGTGTATCCCAAGCGGTACCTGTGGTGCCGTACCAGTAGTTGATACAAGGAGAAACTACCAACGTGATTTCAAAAGGCTGACCTCCGCAATTTCCATAACTCGGAGTAACTCTCAATTTTGCCACTTGTGGCGTAGTTACACCTTCTTGAAGCGTCAGCACACCACTCATCACTTGAGTTTGATTGATTTTTGCTTCAAGCCCGTTGATAGTACCGGGGTCTTGAATTATCTCCCAATCATAAGACATCAATTCACCTACAATGCCGTCTATTCCATTTATTGGTGAAATATTCTGATCGGTGCCGATACAAACTTTACGAGCATAGTTACGGATTTGTTGCGCAGACAACTCATAGACTTCTAGTGTTTCGTATTTTTCATACCCGGGGCATCCGTCATCTTTAATGTGCATTCTGTAATATTGTGTCAACTCACCACCATCCGGTTTGGGAATGGTAAATTTTGCCAATGTACCTTTCGGTACGGCTTTTACTTCTTGCAGTATATTTTCATCCATATCCATAAGTACATACGTGTAAGGTCCTACACCATTTATGGCTTCAATACCCAAATAGGCATTCATTCCATCCGAGCATTTATAACCGTAGTATGTAGAGCGGTTGTAAGTAAGTCCAAGTTCCGGCAACGTAATGGTTTGGGTACCGACTTCGCAGGGTTGAACATAACTTGACTGAGGTCCTCCTTTCATGTCATAGTGCAACGGATTTGATGTAGAAGGAGATCCTTTGTACTCGTAATAATAAATAGGTGAATGGGAGAATATTGCCGTTATAGGTCCCGCTGTTGTGGTAACGGGATAGCCTTTGTCTTTTATGGATGCAGTTTGATTAGTAATATCGGACACCTTGATATCAAGATAACCTCCTAACTGAATGCCATTTTGAAAAAATTGTACTCTAAAGTTTATCGGTTTCCCATTTTGTGTAACGTATTGTTTAATGCCTTTTTTAAATGGATACAGCATACTCGAACCACAGCCGCCACCAAACTCAGGGTCAATGTTTTGTACTAAGTCCGCGTTAGTGGGGTACGATACCGACACTGTAAACGTAATAGTCTTTCCGGCACACGGGTGGGTAGCGCTAAATGTATAGTCGCCTGCCGGTAGTTTGGCGTATTGGTCATTAGTTTTTTGTGTAGCATCGGAGTAGCAGAAAGGATATGTGTAGCTACCATCTTTAAGTGTTAGTGTTTCATTTATTTGTATCATTCTGTATCCGGTAGCAGGCACGTAGCTGGGGTCATAACCTGCCGGCACTGAAAGCAAGGTGATTTGCACGCCATCATGTGAAGAACTTGGCAATTGTAAAGACATCCTAGCCAATTCAGAGCTGCAGTATTTTAAGCTCACGATTCCTTTTAACTCCCTCGCATCAAAAAAACCTTTCGTGGGTGGCGCCAAATCAATGGAATCGAGGTGTGTACCTCCATCTATATCAGTCGTGAGAACCATTACCCGATATTTCTTTTGAGCGTCTAATCCTGTTGGAGAGTAGCTGCCAAAATAGCTCGCAATGTTGTGTGGTTGTTGTGGATCTCCTACACGTTGATTGGTAGTAGCATCTACTTCATACGTAGTGAAGTTGAGCGAACAGGCAGAGTAATTTTCGTCTGCTTTGGCATATACAGAAGTTCTGTAGGTAGCACATTCCCATTTAGGATAACCACTATTAAAGGATAGGTTAGTTTTTTTATAAATTGGCTTTGGAGGTAACTCAAGTGGAATGTACTTGCCCTGATCAGCACACGAAGGATCCGGATTTAACGAGGATTTAATTCGGAAATACAGGCGTACAGGCGCAAGTTTATACAAAGGATCGGCCGGATTTGTTAATTGTGCATAAGTGGGTTTATCTGCCGACATATAATAGTATATGTTCTTAGAATTGAAAGGTGGTTTGCTGTACCAAGTGAGTCCTGAGGTTGTCATCTCCCCATTTTCTATTTTTTCCACTTCTCCCCGTGAGGCAATGGCGTAATCAAAGAATAACCAATCACCACCATAGAAAGGACTTGAATTACCTACAAAGGTGCTGAAAAACGTACTGTAAGAACTGCTTGAAGAATCGTAAATTAATATTGAATTCAAACCGCTGCAAAAGTTTGTAATATGCAATCTGCGTGGTTTATCTAAATTTTGGTATGGGAAATCAGACGTAACCGCAGTGATGGTAAAACTATCCACAGGCAGTCCGCCACACTCATTGGTAATGTGATATTTGTATTTCCCTGCCGGTAAATTTTTCAATTTATATAATGTCCCAGCGGAAGTACTTATTGTGATATCCTCTATCTTTTGGTTCGGATATTCCGCCGGTTTTTCTAAAAAAGTGATGGAATAAGTTGAATATTGCTTACCGGCGACAGTGAGCTCCACTTCTCCTGTTGGTACGCAGTTTAAGGTCAAGCCGTTTTTTGAAACGTGTTTTCTTACCTGCTTAAGCTCCACATATTCGTTGGCAACATTGATGTTACTGGTTGAAAGTGATGTGGTTGTGGAGTTCTTGTGGATAATATTCACGTGAATGTCATAATTTCCGGGAGACAGTTGGCTTGCTAAGTTGGTATCAGTAAATCCGCCGGTTACAGATTGGTTAGTACCCGCTATCCTGAAGTCATAGAAGATTTTTTCAATTTGGCTCATGTCCAACGCCGAACCATCCGCTTTGGTAACTTTGGCGGTAATTGTCCCATTTTGTTGGCACGTAGATGGAGTGGCAGTGGCGGTAACTTTGTAGTCGGTAGCGGTTTGTGCCTGAATAGATGAAAAACAAAACAGAACGACAAAGAAAAACAAATTTTTCTTAAATAATGTATTAAATTGTAACATAACGGATACTAAGTATTAACAATAACAACTAATTAAAAAAAAGAACGATTTAGTATTTTTAACGCAAGATGTTAAAATAACAACATCTATTTATTCCTGAATATAAGCAACTTACGTACCAATCTTTTTAATATTATTATTATAAACTTTTTCATTAAATTTTCAATAATTGATATTTTTCATTTAAATAAAACAAATAAAGTATATTCGTTGAATATGTTAAAATAATATAATTTACAACCGTAATATTACCAAAATGACATTTATGACAATTGTTTTCCCTATTACAAATCTCCTGCTCTTTCAGGGTGTCTATTTTGGGTTTTCAGATTATCCCCACCCTTTGGGTGGGGATAGAATACGCTCTCTCTTCCGGACAGGACTGTTAAGTTTTTCTTTATTTCAATTAGTTGAAAGATTTCCAGCCGCTTAAAAAGTTAAAAAGGCGAATTAAAAATTAGATACCTTAACAGCCCTGACCTCCCATAGACGACCTACATTCGCGATATTAAAACCTGACTACAGAAATTAAAACACCACAGGAAATGAGGTAAATTGCTACAGAAGACAGATAGAACATACCAACAAACGACGCTCAATTCTCACTCATTTAATGACTACTTCCCGCTTTTAAAATAAAAAATTAAGCGCGCTAAATTTTTCCGTGCGATTTGAATCACCACACATCCATGTTATTTTACTATCAAAAGTAATCTATTTCTGTACTTAAAAATGGAATTATCCCTATCCACTCTTACTAATAAATTCTCATTTTTTTTGTACCTTTGCAACCCCAAATAAGAATTTTGAATAAATTGGATTACATCAAAAAATCTGATTTTTACATTATTTTCCGGGTTCAATCGTAAATTATTAAATCGTAAATCGTAAATGAAATTCAAACGTACTACCGTAACTTCCGCACTTCCTTATGCCAATGGGCCTGTTCATATCGGGCATTTGGCCGGTGTATATGTTCCTGCAGATATATATGTTCGCTATCTTCGCCTGAAGGGAGAAGAGGTGCTATTTGTAGGAGGCTCTGATGAGCATGGCGTACCCATCACCATCAAAGCGCGTAATGAAGGGGTTTCACCTCAAGACATCGTGGATAAGTTTCATAAACTTATCAAAAATGCCTTTGAAGATTTCGGAATAAAATTCGATGTATATTCCCGTACGACTTCAAAAACGCACTATGAAGTAGCTTCCGATATTTTCAAAAAACTGTATGATAACGGAAAATTCATTGAACAAACATCTGAGCAGTATTATGATACGGGAGCGAAACAATTTCTTGCCGACCGATATATTTCAGGGAAATGTCCACATTGCGACAACGAGAATGCTTACGGTGACCAGTGTGAAAAATGCGGAACTTCACTCAATCCTACTGATTTGATTGAACCCAAATCGACCATCAGCGGAAGTGTCCCTGTAATGCGAGAAACCAAGCATTGGTACCTCCCGTTAGACCAACATGAAGCGTGGTTACGTGAATGGATTCTAAAAGATCACAAAGAGTGGAAATCCAATGTTTACGGTCAATGCAAGAGCTGGTTAGACATGGGATTGCAACCTCGCGCGGTAAGTCGTGATTTGGATTGGGGAATTCCGGTTCCGGTAGAAGGCGCCGAAGGTAAAGTTCTCTACGTGTGGTTTGACGCGCCAATTGGCTACATTTCAAACACAAAAGAACTTTGCGAAGCAGAACCTGAAAAATACGGAAACTGGGAAACTTGGTGGAAAGACCCTGAAACCAGGCTGATCCATTTTATCGGAAAAGACAATATCGTTTTTCATTGTATCGTATTTCCTTCCGTACTGAAAGCTGAAGGAAGTTATATTTTGCCGGACAACGTTCCTGCCAACGAGTTTCTGAATTTGGAGGGAGATAAAATCTCAACTTCAAGAAATTGGGCCGTCTGGCTACACGAATATTTGGGTGATTTCCCGGGAAAACAAGATGTTTTACGTTATGTTTTGACCGCCAATGCTCCGGAAACAAAAGACAATGATTTCACCTGGAAAGATTTTCAGGCAAGAAATAACAATGAGTTGGTCGCAGTTTATGGAAACTTTATAAACCGCGCTTTGGTGCTTACACAAAAATATTTTGGTGGGAAAGTTCCTGCTTTGGGTGAGTTAAATGATTACGACAAGCAAACTTTAGCCGATTTTGCTGATGTAAAGACACAAGTAGAAGCCTTACTGGATACATTTCACTTCCGTGACGCACAAAAGGAAGCGATGAATCTGGCACGTATCGGAAATAAATACTTAGCTGAAACCGAGCCTTGGAAATTAGCCAAAACTGATATGACTCGCGTAGCAACTATTCTAAACATCAGTTTACAATTAGCGGCAAATCTGTCAATTGCCTTCGAGCCGTTCCTTCCTTTTTCATCCGACAAGCTACGCAAGATGCTGAACTTGAACAGCTTTGAATGGGCACAACTTGGAAGAATGGATTTACTTGCAGAAGGGCATCAGCTAAATACTCCGGAATTGCTTTTTGAGAAAATAGAAGATGAACAGGTGGAAGCGCAAATCCAAAAATTGCACAGCACAAAAACAGCAAATGAATCGGCAGCGACCCCAAAAGTTCCTGAAGTAAAAGAAAATATAGCTTTTGAAGAATTTGGGAAATTAGATATTCGTGTTGCCACTGTAATTGAATGTACAAAAGTACCGAAAGCTGACAAACTACTGAATTTCAGATTGGATGATGGAATGGGTGGACGAACGATTCTTTCCGGAATAGCTCAATTTTACCCAAATCCTGAAGAATTAGTAGGCTCGCAAGTGCTCTTTATAGCTAATTTTGCTCCAAGAAAATTATGTGGAATCGACAGTGAAGGAATGATACTTTCAGCTGAAAATCCCGATGGGACACTGACTTTGATCAGGCCGACCGAAAAATTAGCGAATGGGTCGATAGTAGTTTAAATCCCCTAACTCCGAATGAGGAAAATTTAACAGAACAGTGTAAATCTCGAATTCTAAGAACTTACCGGAACACTGAAAGAAAAACAAATGAAGCTGCCTCGACTCGATTGACAGGCAGCTTCATTTAATTTATATCGAGCTTCTCTTACGTCAGGTGACGAAAAAACTATTTTCATAGTCATTCCTATCCATCAGTAAAACAAATTGCAGCTTACTTTATGATTAAGACTTTGCCTCCAAAAAAAAGGAAGCATGTTTGCAAAACAGACAGCTCTTATCCCCCACCCTTCACGATTGGGAGTGTGGTTTGGGCTTTTAAGGATTTAGCTCCGGATAAGAAATTCGGGAATGGTAGATATTCATTATTTTCTCCGCCAACACACTTTTTACAGTTTCCACATCTTTAAAACTTATAGGCGCGTCTTTGAACTGACCTTCTGCAATCTGCGTGTCAATCATACTTTCCACCATATCTGTTATGCTTTTCTCTGTATAGACTCCCAGCGTTCGCGAGCGAGCTTCAATAGCATCCGCCATCATTAAAATTGCTGATTCTTTGCTGTACGGGAGTGGTCCGGGATACGTAAATTTCTCTTCATCGGGTTTTACATTCGGATTTTCATTCACGAAAGAATTATAGAAAAATTTAGTCTTAGTTCGCCCGTGATGTGTGGCAATAAAGCCGATTATCTGTTCGGGCAAGTGATGTTTTTTTGCTATAGCCACTCCATCCGGCACATGCTGAATAATCGCTTGAGATGCTTCTTCATAGCTCATTTTGAGTAGAGGATTATTATCACCCACCTGATTTTCAATGAAATATTGCGGATTTTTCATTTTCCCGATATCATGATAAAGTGCCCCGGTGCGAACAAGTAAGCTGTTGGCATTAATTTTTTTCGCGGCTTCAGTAGCTAAATTTGAAACTTGGAGTGAATGCTGGAAAGTTCCGGGTGCTTCTTCTGCAAAACGCATCATCAAATCGCTGTTGATATTAGTCAATTCCACAAGCGTAATGGAGGAAACTAAACCAAATATTTTCTCAAACAAATAAATCAAAACATACGCGAAAAGCAATAGTATGGAGCTGATCGCGAAATAAATTATCGGTTTGAAGTTGAGCCGCAAGATATCGCCTTCAGCAAATAACTCAAGCGCCAAGTATGAAATACAGTAGCTGATGAAAATGAAAAGCGCTGTTTGGGTAAGCTGAGAGCGTGCTGTGAGGTCTTTAAGTCCTGACACAGCTGTCATTCCAGCTAAAATTTGAATTAAAATAAACGTAAACGGATTATCTACCATCAATGAGATAATCAACACGGTAATTATATGTGTGAAAAGCGCGGTACGTGAATCAAAAAACACTCGAATTATGACCGGCAAGAGTGTAAACGGAACAATATATACTCCCCAAGAACTGTATTTTATAATGATAGCCGAGAGTGAAACAATCAGCAAAATAAGTATGGCGATAAAAATAAGATTACTGACACTTTCAAAGATATTAATTCGGAACAAATGGAGATAGAGTGAAAGCATAAGTATCAACCCAAAGACGATAATCAATTCAGCTATAATCACATAGCCGGATTCTTTAAAGATAGAATTCCGTTTTTGGGATTCGATTTTCATCGAATTGAGGATAGCGAAAGTTCCCGGGCTTATAATTTCACCACGATCAATAATTCGTTCTCCCGTCTGCACCATTCCCGACGTGAGCGAAAGGTTCTGAATCATATCTTCCTTTACTGCCATGGAAGTAATGCTATCATACCGCAGATTTTCAACAATATACAAGTTTAAATTGTAGCTGCTGATTTCCTTACTATCCACATAGTTCGGCTTGTCAAGTAGCAGTTCTTCATACGCAGTTTTAGGAGTGTACAACTCATCTACGCTTTTCGTTTCTGTTTTTCGATTTTTATCTACTACGGCGATACTCTTACGGTCATCACTCTTGAGTTGAGTCAACATTCCTACAGAAACAACACCTTTTTGATAAATATCTTTGAGTTTTCGCTCCACATACCCCCGATAAGTCGGATCGTCCGGATTTCGAAGCCGCCAATCATCAAGCCATTTCCCTATTTGCTGGTCAGCGACATTATTATCCATTTGGAAATAAGGCGTATAATTAGTCAACAGTTCCTGTCTATCTGCCTCGAGCTGTTGCTCAGTCTTATAAATCGGAAAATCGAAAGAAGCCGTCATCAACTCATAAGTCCACGGTTTCCCAATTTCATACTGATACTTAAATTTCATATCTTTGGGAAACAGAAGAACAATAATTGAGACAACTGCAATGAAAAGACCGATTTTCATAGCATTCTGTCGTGTTTTTTTATCAAAAGTGAGCTTCATTCGTCTATTTTTTACAAAAATACAATGTTCTTTTGAATACAAAAAACAATTTTAGTATTTTTATTGCGTGAAAATTTTATATTTTTGTAAAGAAAAGGGAAACTTTATCAAGCCGGACAGTTTTATAAAACACTAAACTTTCGCAAGCTTTATCTGATAGTCTCAAAAGGCTCGCTAACGAGTGACCTCGTCCGGCGAGCCAAAAAATCAGAGAGAACGGCGTTAAGAATCGTCCTTGTTTGAGCCTGTAAATAGGTTTCAAAAACCGAAACACTTGGGGGCGAGTTTGGACGATTTAGCCGTTTGAACGCCAATTTTTTGAGTGAGGCGGGCGAAGTCTTGACTTTTTTTGCTTCGTTTTTTGTGTCAAGACAAAAAATGAAGTGGGGTTTGGGGCAAAGCCC
>JAAYIT010000053.1 GCA_012523295.1 Porphyromonadaceae bacterium
GATATTTCGTAACCTTTCACAGTTTTGCTGTGGTCAATCCACGCATCGGGAATATGTTGTAATACTTCACGCTCAAAATAGGTTTGTATGTCTTCGTCCAATGGCACATTTTCGGTGTCTCGCAAATCGGGGTCAGGTTCGTAAACAATGGTTCCGTCTTTTTCTGTTTTCTTAATTACAGGTTCGGCATCCTCGTTTTTCCAGGTAATGGCATTTAGGATTGCCTTTTGTGCTTTATTGTCGAGTTTCAGTTTCTTGTCTTTTATGGTATCAGAAAACAGTACCGAAAATGTATTGAAATCGTTGAATTGCTCCGTCCCAATAGCATTCATCAATTTGGTTGCTTCGTTCATTAACTCCAACTGTGCTTTCCAAAAATCTTGACTTAGCAAATTCTTTTTATCGCTTGCTTTAAGTTTAATTTCATGTTTGACAAGGTGTTTTTCAATTTCGGGTTTCAGGTCTTTCAATTTGGTGTACACATCATCACCAAATTTGGCATACGCCCATTTCATTTCTTCCGCTATGTTTTTATCAAAACGCAAGGTTTCAATTGCTTCTTTGGTAAACTTAGCCGATAAACGAAGCGGTCGCTCAACCGTAATTTTATTGTAACCAAAATATTCGTTGGGGTAAATTTTTGAAATATCCGATTCCTTAAAATCGAGGTAAAGCTGTGTAATTTGGTCGATGTGTTCGGCTTTCATTTCACAGTTTTTGTCGCCCAAATTTTTACGAAGTTTAACGTACAATTCAAGTGCATTGATTAATTGAACCTTTCCTTTACGGTGTGCTGGTTTACGGTTGTTTACAATCCACACGTAAGTTGGAATACCCGTGTTGTAAAATATGTTTTTTGGCAAAGCAATGATACAATCTAACCAATCGTTTTCGATAATGTGTTTGCGGATTTCACTTTCGCCACCGCCTGCATCGCCCGTGAACAAAGCTGAACCATTGTGAACCGTTGCAATGCGGCTCCCCAATTCGGTATTGTGTTTCATTTTACTAACCATATTCATCAGGAACAATAACTGTCCGTCAGAAATAGTTGGCAAACCCACCTGAAAACGAGGGTCTTTTATGTTTTCGCTGTTTTCTCCGCTTCCTTTTTTGCCACGGTTATCCACAATGGCGTTTTCGTCCAACTTCCAAGTTTTTCCATAAGGTGGATTTGAAAGCATGAAATCAAAATGCAAGTTTGGAAAACCATCTTTTGAAAGCGTTGAGCCAAATGCAATATTTTCGGGCTTATCGCCTTTTATGAGCATGTCGGAGGTACAAATTGCGTATGTTTCTGGATTAACTTCTTGTCCGTAAAGATTAAAACCCCCCTTACGACCTGTTAATTCTTCGGCGAATTTTTCAGCCTCAGTAAGCATCCCACCGCTACCACAAGCAGGGTCATAAATCAAATAAGTTCCTTTTTTAATCTGGTCTTTTAAAGGCAGGAACAAAATATGAGTCATCAGTTTAATGATTTCTCTTGGAGTAAAGTGTTCCCCTGCTTCTTCATTGTTCTCCTCGTTGAACATTCGGATGAGTTCCTCAAAAACGTAACCCATACCCAAATTGGTCAAAGGGGGCATTTTCTCACCTTTTCCGTTTAATACCTCATTCGGGCTAAGGTTGATTTCTTTAGAAGCGAATTTTTCAATAAGCAAATAGGTTATTTCACTTTCTTTTATTGTTTCTAGCTGGTTTCTCAGTTTGAATTTGCTTATTATCTCCTGAACGTTTGGACTGTAACCATCCAAATATACCTCAAGGTTGCTGTCAATATTATCAGAATCATTTAACAGGCTTTCAAAAGTGAATTTTGAAGTATTCCAAAAAGGATAACCCGTTACCGCTTTTAAAGCCGAACGGTCGTCAATTTTTTGCTGTTCCATAAACTCAATCGTTTCGAGCACCTTCTCTTTTGTGGGTACAAGTAGAGCGTCCAAACGCCTCAATACTGTGAACGGTAAAATAATATCTCGGTATTTTCCCCTTACAAAAATATCTCTCAGTACATCATCGGCAATATTCCAAATGAAAGTAACTATTTGATTGTGAACTTTATTATTCATTGATTCTCGTTCCTTATTAATTTTGAATTTCAAAAATTTAAAATATTGAAAACTTATCCATTAGTAGTGTACATGAGCAAAAAAACAACTCAATTATCTTCAAAAGCATTAGCTTATGTATTGGGGTTGCCAAATGTGCTGTTTTATACACTGTTTTGTGTGTTGGCAGTTTCCATTCTCTTTTCCTTTATGCAGCATAAATCTTTTATCATCTTGTCCACTTTTTTTGTATTTTACAATTATTCTCTATCCTAAATCGTATGGGTATAATTATATAGATAATTTCTCAAATGGACTTACATCTTTGGATAGAATACTCCAGTCAAAAGAATATTTTTCATCGTCTGTCCAATTCGGTTGTGCAGTAAAATTATAACCCATCAGATTCCCTGGAAAAACAATCATGGATCTATCAATATTTGAGATAGTTGATCTGATTTTTGTTGGTTCGGGAGTCATGGTTAAAATATTTTTACTTGTTATGCAATCTGCATAAGAATAAAATTGTGCGTAAAGTAAAACATATAACCCTGTAAGTGCACTTAAAACGTTTTTTAAATTTGCTACATGTAAATTCGTTTCTCTGTTATGTTTAACATTATTGTATGCCTGATACCAAGTTAGAGGTTTGTAACTTGTTGTGTGCCATTCCTCATATGGTGCCTCCGTCCCAATTAAACTATAATAACAATTATTTGTTCTATATTCATTTAATTTCAGGTATTTGTTTAATTTGAAATAATCAGTTATGTCGTATTTACTCGGGTTTTTATTGTAATCGTTTGCCTGTATTATACCTTTAAAATTATTTTCTATTTCTATACATATTTTAACTAATAAATGGTAGAGGTGTAAAGAAAAAGTGTCTTCATTTTTTGTGTTTGGTTCAACATACTGAAAGAAATTAATTACTTCGGATTCAATTATTTGGTAGACACGAATAAGTTGATTTTTACTAGCACAATTTCTTGTATCTTCAATATATGACCATTGTTGGATTCCTTCACTATTAAGGTAAAAAGGTCTATAGATTCTGTAATATGGTTTATTTATCATAATCAAATAATTATAGCAATAATTCTTTTCTCTCCTAATAACTATATCATAATTAAACAAACAGAACCCAAACAAACTATCTAGTATAAGCCGGGCACAATCGTTGTAACATTAACTTATTTTCCACCTGTTTTTATCTTTTCCTTAATCTCTTCAATAGTATATGGTTCACTTCGTCTATGAATCATTGCATGACAATTTGGGCAAACTGGTCTCAGATCCTTCACAGGATTGACTTCATACTCTTTACCTATTGTAGCAACTTGCCTTAGGTGATGAACATGTATGAAATCTTTCCC
>JAAYIT010000054.1 GCA_012523295.1 Porphyromonadaceae bacterium
TCTACTTTTGCTTTCATCTTGTGGAATTAACAATGATTTAAATGATATTACCGCAGATATCGCTACTTCCTCAGTCGTATTTAAAAGTGAGAGAGGCTTTGGCAATGATCGATTCGATATTTATTCTTTTTCATTAAAGAAACCGAAAGTCATCAGTAACTTTCACCAGGTGAGCGAAGAGTCTGAAAGATTCTTCAGGGATCACATCGGCATGATTGATATAGAACTCATGAATGATCCTTCCAGGGCATCCTCATTGAGAAATGATATAGATAAGGCAAAAAATCAGGAAGACGGTCAATATCTGTATTTAAATTTAAATGGCACCAGCAAACTGTACGTGTATAGTCCGACTTTAAACATGGGTTATTGCTTGATTTTGGTCATCTAGAACTCAATAATCAGGACTCACTCTGTTGTCAATCTTCGCCCTCACCGAAGATCTGCTGGGCGAGGGCAGATCCTTGGCAACAACTTCGAAAAATCCGCAGCTGCCTCTGAACCAGTTAAAGCAAAAGGTTCAAAACTTTCGTTTGTCTTGGATCAGGTCGAGCAACATCGGAGAACAAGTAATAGCATTAAGATGCAACGAAAATTGTTGCCATGACGATTATGATGCGATCTTTGTCGGGTTCTATCTGAACTCCTACTGCGTAAATATCATTGTCCACGATAACGACTGCTCTTTGCTTTTCAGCATCCCAATCTGAAAAAGTTGCAGCTACAAGGCGTTGTGCCCGAGTTGCAATATTAGATAGACTGCCAAGATGCGCGTTATCTTGTTCGTAGGCGAAAAAGAGAAGCTCGTTGTCCGCACCTACATTTCCAACAATAACTGTCCCCATCAAGCCAATAAATTCTACAGGTTTATATACTTTGGCAAAAAGTGAAGGGTCATCAACATCTATATTCTCAAACATGCCTTCATCATCCACGCCATCTAATACAGAGTCACATAACTCTTCATACCCTCCCCTGACAGCCGCAACATAATTGGAAAATAGTGTCCTAAGTTCTGACTCTAATTGGGATTGGCTCAAGGTCTTAGGTTGTCCTGTAGTAGCAGAAGTTACTGTATCTTGTCCGGGTGTATGGGGCGTAGTATCTTGTGTAACCGAAGCAATCGAGGCCGTCTCAGCTTTCTTAGAAGGCACCACTTCATGTCCTCCACATGCACATGTCATCCCAGCCAGCATCAAACACACAAGTGTACATATAATTTTCTTCATGGCGAAACCTCCACAAACATTATAAACATTGATTAATTTATATGACTAAATGGGTGTATCTAATCGGCAACCAGCGATTCGATAATCCTGATTATCATCTAGGCATCATGCGACATTGTTTTAAGGAATCACCCGGGCTTAATCTAGCTGATTCCGTCCTGTCATATGAGGACGAGCTTATTCGGAATTCGCATTAAATACGTCGAACTTCTATCAGTCTGCTCTGCCTGTTTGTTAGTATTTTATGGGAAAAGTTTCTTTCCCGAGTTGCCACAAATACCGATCAATATCTTTAAGATCGAAGTCATTTAGATCGTAATAATCTCTGAATTCAATAATGACCGCTTTGAATTTCATATAATCTTTCAGATCAATTTTTTTAAATTTTGCAAAACGATCCTTTTTCTTGAAAGCCATCAACACCTTTTCAACGTAGCTGTCGTAAATTGGATAGAGAA
>JAAYIT010000055.1 GCA_012523295.1 Porphyromonadaceae bacterium
ATAAATGCTCTTTTGGATTGGAGAAAACAACAACAAACACAATAAGCCATGCCAACACAACCACGAAGGAAACACCCCAAGATTGGAATAAATTGGGAAACATATGGTGCCCAACCCGTAACTGAGGAACAGGCTCCTGAGGGAAATCCGGCCCAAACACAAACCCCTGCACCGGCTCAGGCGCAACAAAGGGTTTCTCAAACAAGGCCTAAGAGCGTAGCGCCTCCTACAAGTCCTACGCCTAATGTTCAGTCTGAGTTTCCAAGTTGGATGCGAAGAAGCTCCGAGAACGACAGCATATTTAAATCAATGTCTGATAAATATGGAAAGGATTTTTATCTTGACGCTATGCAGCAAGCTAGAGATTATAATATTCTGCCGTTTGGTGAGGTAATGACAGAAGAGGGATATGCTGACCTTCAAGATTATCTTTCTTCTTTAAATGCAGAAAACACCCAAACTTTGTCAACCCGTGACTTGGGACGATTCGCAACAACTCTTGGCGGTCTTTATATGGGGGCTAAAATTCTTAAACCTGAATTAAAGGATTTGCCAAAATGGTTAACAGGAACACCAAGAAAAAATCTCTTGACTCAGAGAGTAATCAGGAAAGAGGCAGAAAAGCTTTCAAAAGGTCGAATGAAAAACATTAGAAGATTCAACGCTAATCCGGAGCGTTTTCGTGCTACCTGGGCTGCCGAAGATGCTATTGCTGCAAGAAATGCAACTCCTGTTCCTCCTTCTCCTATAGGACCTGCATCTGATGGTGCCCGTAGCGTTTCAAACGTAGCAGATGATGTTGTAAACACTTTCGACGATATTGCAAAAAGAGGCTTATCAGGTATGGAAGGATATGGAAGGGGTGCCGGACGTTTCATAAGTACTATTCCTTTTGGTGTTGCTGCGGCGTTGGGAACAGCAGGGTATATGTTAAAGCCTCACCAGGCACAGGCTGCTCCGCACCCCGAAGTGGCAAGACGTGAAAACGAAAGGCAGGAACAAACCTATCAAAACCTTGCAGATCGCTTCATTCAGCAGCTTTCAGAGATTGAAGACGTAAATCAAATGCAACAAAAAGCCCGTACCTATTTTGGTAATAATGATGAAGTCTTAAACTATGTAATCAATGCAGCCAAGATAAGAAGGGCACAAAGTGGAAGGGTATATGGCGTAGACCGTAACCAGGCCGTTTTCAGACAAGGCAGATAAAAAAACCCCGGGAAACAAGCTTGTTGAATACCCGGGGCTTCGCATAAAGCGAGTTGGACGAGACAAATTTAACAAAATAAACTAATAACAATTACTGAATTTAAAAAAAATCGTAGTTTTGTTGAAACCAAAACAGAGAGATATGGTTACAGAAGAAAATGAGAACATTATTCAGACAGGAACAGAATCTAATCCTGCACCGGCTCCCAACGTTGAGCCACAAGAAAAGCAAGAATCCCCTGCTTCTCCACCTCCGGCGCCTCCTGATGAGAAAAAGATGAGAAGCGCCCTTGCAGGAGATGAAGGATTTTATGCAAATGATATTCAGCTTGAGGACATAAAGCCCGGAGACAACGATTCTCCTGAGCCTGCACCGGACAATAAACCGCCGGTTGAAAGCGTTCCTCAAAAAACAGAAACCCCTCCCGCCCCAACTCAACAAGAGATAAGAAGCAAGTGGCTTTGGGAACAATTAAAAGGCGACTACGAGAAACAATTTGGTGAAGGAACTTTTAAAGCACCTGAAGGCATTACCCCTGAAAATGAATATGAGGTAATGCTTGATTTTTTTCAGAAGAACCTTGAGCCTGATCTTTCGGGATATCCGGACGAAATCAGGGAACAGATTGAACTTCACCGGCAAGGACAGTACGACCCGAGCAAATACTTTGAGAATCGTTCTACAAAAAACGACATAACTAAACTTGGAGATCAAGACTTCTTGTTTGAAATCTATAAGGCGAAAAACGGTAAATCCGAACAAAACCCTGATGGTTTTTCAGATGAGGACATCCAGGAATTTCTTTCCAGAAAAAGCAGAATCGAGCTTCATGAAATGGCCCAAGCAGGACGCACACAAATTAAAGAACTGCAAAAGCAAAGCAATGAAGCAAGAATAAAGGAAGCAGAACAGATCAAAGCCCAACAATTCGAAAAGCTCCAAAAAGATCAAATTGCTGCCGCAGAGAAAATTGTAAATCAATTTAAGGGTAGCCGTGATTATTTTGGAATTGAGTTTACTCCAGAGGACAAGGCTCAGTTTGACAAAGATTTTGTTGAGATGGTCAAAATCAATAAAGAGACAGGCGTTCATAAATTAGCAGAAATGCTAAGTGACGACACGACTCTTTATAAAGTTGCCGCTTTTTTGTGGAAAGGTGAAAACCTTCGAGGGTATATTACCCAAATTAAAGAAGGTATCAAAACAGAGATTGAGAAGAAATTAGACCCGGCATTAGAAAAAGAGAAAGGATCAACTAAGCTTGCCAAACCTGTTGACAGGGGCAAACTTGTATAGCTGGGAAACTCAGAAAACTTTTTTAATTTTTACTTAAAATGCGATACCTACCTGGACAACCGCAAGACATAGCTCATGAGAGTATTACATCTTACTCGCTTATGAGCCATGCAGTAGCAGACCCGGATATTCTGCCAACTGTTTTCTCTCTTCACGAGGAAGACATTACGCCTATCACTTCTTTTCTTAACATGAAAGGAATGAAATCCCGTGGTTTGTTTGACAACATGCGCAGCAATGCGTACAAAGTAGTGAAATCTAACGTGGTCGAGTACGCCATCAAGAATACCAAGATGCGTAAAAGCCGTGTTG
>JAAYIT010000056.1 GCA_012523295.1 Porphyromonadaceae bacterium
ACTGATAATATTACCTACATTTTCTTGAATTTGTTCTTCAGTTTTGCTTTGTTTCTTTTTAGACATAAAATGGGAATAAAATTATTTAAAATTCAGACTGCAAAAGTATAAATTTTCTTTCAGATAACGAAATAAATATATTTATTTCTGAATTTTTATGCTGAAATCTTTTTTCTTATATCGAAATAGCGCTTATTGATGCTTTTGATGTCTTTTTTATTTATATTATTCTTAATAAAACTCTAATTATCAAATTGCAAAATTGTTTCTTTAATTATTTCTATGCACTCCATCAATTGGGATTTTGTCATGACCAAAGGAGGCGTAAATCGAATAATATTTGTGTGTGTTGGTTTTGCCAAAAGACCGTTATCAGCTAATTTTAAACAGATATCCCACGCTAAATCCTTGTGTTTTTCATTGTTTATTATTAATGCGTTCATCAACCCTTTTCCACGTACGGATTGCGCTACATTAGAGCTATCACAAAGCTTTTGCATTTCTTTGCGGAAAATCTCACCCAATTCCAACGCATTTTCAGCTAACTTTTCTTCACGAATTACTGTTAGGGCTGCAATGCCCACTGTCGCAGCTATCGGATTACCTCCAAAAGTAGATCCATGCTGTCCCGGACGAATCACATCCATTATTTCTCGGCTTGAAAGTACGGCTGAAACAGGATAAACACCTCCGGAAAGTGCTTTTCCCAAAATCAAAATATCAGGCTTGACAGCTTCATACTCACATGCCAACAGCTTTCCGGTTCGGCCAATACCGGTTTGAATTTCGTCTGCAATAAAAAGCACATTATGTTCTTTGCAAAGTTCATACGTTTTTCTCAAATATCCATCAGTAGGTACATTTACACCAGCTTCACCTTGAATCGGCTCAACTAAAAAACCGACAATATTCTTATTCTCTCGAAGTACTTTTTCCAAAGCATCAACCTCATTGTAAGGTATAATAATAAAACCCGGCGTGAAAGGTCCGAAATCTGATTTTGCAAGCGGATCAACTGAAAAAGAGACAATCGTGGTTGTTCGTCCATGAAAATTATTGGCACACACCACTATCTGTGCTTGATTTTCCTCAATTCCTTTTTTTTGATAAGCCCATTTCCGACAAAGTTTTAATCCGGTTTCTACAGCTTCGGCTCCGGAATTCATTGGCAATAACTTTTCATACCCAAAGAATTCGGTTGCAAATTTTTCAAATACGCCTAATTTATTATTATAAAAAGCACGTGAAGTCAATGTCAGTTTTTGAGCCTGATTGACAAGCGCATTTACTATTTTGGGATGACAATGACCTTGATTAACAGCTGAATAAGCAGACAAAAAGTCATAATACTTCTTACCATTCACATCCCGGAGAAAAACACCTTCACCTCTTTCTAACACAACCGGTAGCGGCTGATAATTATGAGCGCCGTATTGATCTTCCAAGGAAATAAAGTAAGCTCCCTTATCACTAAAAGGGGAATCCGGTAATTCTTGCCCGTTACTATCTTTTTTCGTGTAGTTTTTCTCGTTCATTTTACAATAATATTATATAGTATTGGTGATTTTTCTATTGATTGGTTCACTTTGTTTAGTCCCGCTTTCATCGCTAAATAAGGAGAATGAGATGAGATTAGAATATTTCCGCAATCATACATCGCACACTTCCTCCGCCATTTTGTTCAATGGTAGGAATCGGAGCGACTAATAGCCTGTTGAAGTTTTTCAACCTCTCTATTTGACTATCAGTCAACGAATTATAGGCAGACAATGACATTACCAACAATTTTTCTTCTTTTGCATTTATTAATTGCAACATATTACCTGCAAAGCCATTCATCTGTTCAATTGTAATTTCAACAATTTCCTTTCCTGAGTTTTCAAGCTCGTTTTGCAGCATTTTTCTTTCTTTATCATCCGGAATCACTTCAAGGCAAACCACAGCATACCGATCGGCTACACACATTATCACATTCGTATGAAAAATAGGAAGTTGCTCACCGTTTACCGGTTGGAAAGCATTAAAAAATACAGGTCTGAAATTCTGCTCACTGCAAAATTTTAAAAATAAATTTTTATCTGTTCTGGGTGAAATACTAGCATAAGCAATCCTGTTTTTTCTGTCGGGAACGATGCTTCCTGTTCCTTCCAAGAAGATGTTTTCTTTTTCGAACATAGAATAATCTGTAAAATGAAACTTTCGATCCAGCTTTCTCTCTACCTCAAGCAGAATGTCCATCCTGCGTTCCAAACGCCTGTTTTCAGCAAACATTGGATAAAAAATAATGTGATTATTCAAGTGAAACGAAATCCAATTATTCGGAAAAATTGAATCCGGTGTGTGTGGAAACGGGTTGTCTTTTATCACAATAACATTTACTCCGTTATTTCTCAGTAAATCAACTACTCCTTGAAATTCCAGCAAAGCTTGTTTTTGAGTTTCGATTTCCGAGGTTTCGTTTTTCTTCTGAAAATAGTTATTAACGGAGGTTTCAGGATTATATCCAAAAGCTACCGGTTCAATCATTAGAATTGTATCTGTGCAACCCAATGCGTATTTTTCAATTGTTTTCATACGGTTAAAATTTATTTTTACGTTAAGGTCGTATGGAACACGCCATTAACCATTTTCTTAGGTTTAAGAGTTATCTTAAATGGCTGTTTCATGCGAATATTTTTTATTAAAGGTCGTATGGAACACACCTTTAGATAGATTTCGGGATATTGACTTAGGTTTAAAACACAGATTAAATAACTGTTTATCAGAGATTTATGTCTAATTGAGGTCTGCTGAAAAGGAGTGATAACTTTGCTACTGTTCCCTAATCAACGGTAAGGTTGAGCAACGAAGCAATCCTCCCATTTTTGAAGTTTCTGAGTACGACAGACGTTCCACTTTTATATTCCAAGAATTCTCTAAATGATTATTCAAACGTGTGAAACTTTCCTCTGATACAACAATTTCCGAAGAAATCGAAAAGATGTTTGTATTCATATGAAACATCTCTTCCTGAGTTATTTCAAAAATATTTTCTTTCCCGAAAATATCTTCAACTACCTGATAATCTTCTTTATATACAAATCCTTGTTTATAAACGAGAGCCATTTTCTCCCCAATTGGCATAAACGCGCAATCCAAATGCAAAATTGACTTATATGGATCCGTATCGTGTTTTATTACTTCTATAGGTATGAATGTTTTATTTGGAAAAAGTTCTTTCAAAAAGTAAAACGCATATGAATTTGTCCGAGCCGATTTAAGTGAAGCATAGTCGGTACCGGAGTAAATTCCAACGAAAACTATATCATTATACAATATTACATCGCCGCCTTCGACATGAGCTTTCTCCGGTAAATTATAGATTTTATTGTATGCAATTTGGTCATAAACAACCTCGTAAGCCTCTTTTTCGTCTTCTCTGTCAGGAATAATATTGGAGTTGATTATTTTATCATCAATCACGAAAGCTACATCGCGAGCAAAGACCTGATTACAGTTCTCAAGCATTCAGGGCCGAAAAACCTGAACATCATATTTCTTCAAAATCTTCTCAAAAGCTGACATTTCTTTGTGCACAGCTTCTTTTGTCGGACAAATATTGTTTTTTATCGAATGATAAGATTTTGCATCATAAACCTCTTCGAGCAATGGCGGACCTTCACTCAGAGACCCGGGTTGACCAAGTACTACGGTTTTTAAAAGCGAGGTTTCATTTATTACATTCAAGTTCATAATTAAATTTTGAATTTCTACAAATTTAATTACTTTTTCCGACAAATGGATATTTTGTGAATAAATATTTATCAACGGGTTATAAAACCTCAATTACTCGACACGCTCCAACATCTCGGTTAGTCAATAAATAATAGCAATCAAGGCATTAATTAATAACGAAAATGTGGGTCTATATCTTTCTGATTCTCACACCTCTGGTGAAATGTTCAGAACCTTTTTCAATTATTAAATCGGCTCGATATCGTGTAGGAAGAATATTTTCAATCAGATTGGGCAAATTTATTTCATCCCAAACTTCATTGGCAAATTTTAGAAGTTTCGTTTTTGACCATGTTGATTATTGATGAAAAAACTAGGTTGTATCAGCAAATGTTGTCTTTTGAAGCGTAACAAATCGATCCATATACCATTTTCGAAGATCTTTTTCACTTGCATCGACATAAATTGAAAAATCAAAAAAATCTGACACGAAAACCCGGCGTTTTTTATTGTGTTTATTACTCGACACCTGCAACACATTTATACCTTCAACTATCATGATATCAGGCATTTCAAAAGTTTGAAACGCTCCGGGAACGATATCATAAAAGTGATGCGAATATACCGGGGCTTCAAGGTGCTCTTTGCCGGATTTCACCGCCGAAAGAAACGCGATAAGCTTTTTTGCATCATAACTTTCCGGAAATCCTTTTCTGTTCATAATTCCTCGCCGCTCCAATTCAGCGTTTGGATAAAGAAAACCATCGGTAGTAATTAACGTTACTTTGGGTTGTTCCGGTGTCATCGAAAGCAGTTTCTGGAGTACACGAGCCGTAGTACTTTTCCCAACGGCCACACTACCCGCTATTCCTATTATATAAGGTACTCCCCGACTTTCGTTTTTGAAAAACTCATCTCGTTCATTATGTAAACGACGGTAATGCGTGATGTGGATTTCGAGAAATCGCACCATTGGCATGTAGATTTCCTCCAATTCTTCCATCGTCAAGGGCTCATTCAGGGCTTTTAATTCAGACAAATCAATACCATGAACAGGGAATAAGGGATGATCTTCTAACTTGCTCCATTCATTTCGAGTAAATCCCCTGAATGGAGAAAATGTAGCATCATAAGGCGCTTTTTTCATAAAATCTACCTTTTTTTTAATAAAAAGCAAAGATAAAGCATTTTGTTTTGTTTTGTTTATTTTTTCTTTAAAAGTTATTGCAGTTAAATGAAATATTACTACATTTGCAACATTGTTGCATTTAAGTAATTTAACTCACATTATATTATGACCACAAAACTCCGTCCAGAGGACATTCTATCACAATACAAGCTGAAAAACACAGCATGTCGTAAAATGATTTTGAATGAACTGATTAAAAGTGAAACGGCAATGACCGAACAAGAAATAAAGGAAAATTCGGAAGACATATTCGATCGAGTGACTTTATACCGAACTTTGAGAACGCTGGAGCATGCCGGAATTATACATAGCATCGTACTCAGCAACAATGTGGTGAAGTATGCTTTAACAAAGTTTGATGCAGATAAAGTGCATTCGCATTTTCATTGCACAAGATGTAATGATGTGGAATGTTTACACGATGCTGTAGAAGTAAAAACAAATCTGCCTGCGGGATACATTTTGCATGATTTAGACATAGTGGTGAATGGAATTTGTAATAACTGTAATTGATATTCATGAGTTTGCCTTTTTACACTTCTACATGTACTTTTTTTACGCGCTTAGAACATGAGTTTTAATTTTCACTTAAAGTCTGCTTAAAATCAATGCAAGCTTATTTAAAAACAGTTACAATACCGTTATTGTTTCTTTTCTGCAATTTGAGTATTTCATCACAAAAAACCATTACAGTTCATGGTATCATATGCGATGCTTACAGCAAAGAACCGATTGAAAATGCAAGCATTGAAGATGCATCAGGCAGGTTCAGAACTCAAACTGACATCAATGGGCATTTCTCATTCGACGTTCAAACGGACAGTACAGAATTATTGAATGTTAAACATCCTGAATACTACGATATTACGAAACAGATTGACAGAAAAAATCGTTCTCTGCATTTTCACTTGAAACCAAAAGTCGTGAAATTACACGCCATGACGGTAACCGGACAAAGCAAACATACGCTCACTGAAACTACGATAAATACTATCTCCGTGAACCGAAGTTTTTTCCAGAAATCGAATGCTTCTAATCTTTCAGCCTCACTTGCCAAATTGCCTGGAATAGCCTCAATGGACATTGGGTCAGGAGTTTCGAAGCCTCTTATACGCGGCATGGGTTTTAACAGAATGGCTGTGGTTGATAAGGGAATTGTGATTCAGAATCAACAATGGGGCGCAGATCATGGTTTAGAGCTTGATCAGTTCGATATAGATAAAATAATCATTCACAAAGGGGCAATGTCGCTTTTTTACGGTTCGGATGCCATGGGTGGTGTAGTCGAAATTTTACCGGCAGAACTTCCCGGGAATGATCAAAAATGGGGCGATGCCATTCTCACCTCGAAATCTAACAATGATTTGATCGGTTCATCCTTGGGTTTTAATGTAAAATCAGGCAAATGGTTCTATCGTATGCGAGCAACCACACTAAATTATGGTGATTATCGAATTCCAACAGATTCCATTAGCTATTTGACATGGAAGATGCCGGTGGATAAAAGAAGAATGAAAAATACGGCAGGAAAAGAAATAAATCTTTCGGGGTCAATCAGGTATGATAAAAACAAGTTTAATTCAGCTTTTTATATTTCAAATAGCTATTCAAAAAATGGCTTTTTCCCCGGCGCACATGGTGTACCCGATTTGCGAAGATTAGCTTACGACGGTTCTTACAGGAATATAGAACTACCTCATAGCACTGTAAATCACTTCAAGATAACTAATTCGACCGAATTTCCGGTGTTTGAAGACTGGAAGGTACATTCAGACTTTGGATTTCAAAACAATAAACGTGCGGAATACGCATTGTTTCACACACATTTTCCAAACCAGCCCATCCCGAAAACAAACAAAGATCGGGAGTTGGCTTTTGATCTGAATACTTTCTCCGGAAATATCCGGCTTCACAGCAATGACAATAAAAACCAAAGTCTGATTCTTGGAATCTCTGCAGAATATCAAATGAATAAGATTGGAGGCTACTCATTTCTTATGCCTGAATTTGAACGTATCACCGGTGGAATTTTTGGTGCAAACAACTATAAATTTAATAATAACCTGAAGATAATCAGCGGATTAAGAATAGATTGGGGAAAAATCAGCACACACGGTTTTTATGATCCAATTTTAGAAAATTACTTCACGGAATCAGGTTATGACCTTGTGACAGCAAATTTTTACGCGCAACGAGCCAAAGCATTAAACCGACATTTCACAAGCCTTTCCGGATCTGTAGGAGTAAATTACCAGCCCGATAATGTACATCTTTTTAAAGCCAATTTAGGGCGAAGTTTTCGTTTCCCCACTCCCAATGAATTAGCTTCGAGCGGTGTTCATCACGGCGCTTTCAGATTTGAGCAAGGAAATGAAAATTTAAAACCTGAAATAGGTCTTCAGTTGGATTTGGGATATGAGTACAATTTAAATAAATGGCACATCAAAAGTAGTCCTTTCGTAAATTATTTTTCAAACTTTATTTTTCTCAATCCCACAGGGCAATGGTCTTTGCTGCCACACACAGGGCAACAATATGAATACGCTCAATCCAAGGCTTTGATGGCAGGAGGAGAAATTGAAATCTATTTCCAGGCATTAGACTTCGTACAATTATCGTCAAACGTTGAATACACATACACGCAAAACTTGGTTTCAGGTTATGCCCTGCCCTTTTCACCCCCTACAGTGTGGACATCAAATGCCATTTTTTCTTTTCACGCCGGAAAGTTTTTATCCCATTTCTCTGTCAATGCCGAAGCGCAGAGAATTTTCGCACAGAATCAAATTGCCAATAACGAAATCAAAACACCCGGCGCATGGCTTTTCAACCTAAATGGTTCCTTCAATTGGAGCATCTATAAACGTCAAGTTATCAGCGAATTACAACTTTATAATATTTTTGACACGGCATATCTGAATCATTTGAGCTATTACCGAAAACTCAATGCTCCTGAACCGGGAAGAAATATTCAAATTTTACTCAAATTTCCATTTTAGCAACTCAGTATATTAACAATTAAAAAAAAACAAACATGAAAAAAATCTTAATCTTCAATTTCAGTGTCTTCACACTGCTTATCCTCTTCGGAATTACATCCTGCAAAAAAGATGAAATAGATGTAGAAAAACCGGTAATTCAAATCGTAGCACCCAAAGACCATGCTGTACTTAAAATCGGCGATGAGCATGGTGTACGCTTAGACATGCTGCTGACAGACAATGAAGCACTTTCGTCATACAAAATAAATATTCACGGTAATTTTGAAGGGCACAATCACGCTCCGAAACAAAGATTTAAAGCGCCTGCCGAGAATGATAGCGTACAATTCGAATTTACAAAAGTTTGGACGGATATTTCAGGACAGAAATCTGCTACTATACATCATCATGACATTTTGATACCAAAAGAGCAAAATGGAAAACCAATAAAAGCTGGTCCGTATCATTTTATGGTATATTGTTTGGATAAAGCCGGAAATGAAAGTTATACAGCAGTAGATGTTATATTATCAAACACAGATTCAGAAGAGCATAATCACACACATTGATATTATTTTCAAAAAAATATAAATTAATTTGTATATTTACTTGCAAAATTAAAAATAAAGTGTAATCTTTGCACCCGTTATTATAACAAAACGAAATGAAAAACTTTATGACACTTAAATTTTGGTGGTGGCACTTGCAAAATACAATTTGTGAGGAAGTACTGCTATAATTATTTGTCAAGTAAATAAATATTGAACTAATATGAAAAGCCTATCGAACTCACCGATAGGCTTTTTTTATGACCTCCTGTCTCTCACTTGGCTCTGAAGGAGGAATATTGGCATGGTAAGATAAAACAGCAAAAAACATTAAACTTGAATAAAATTAGATATGGGAAATTTCAAAAATACAGAAAAAAATGAAAAGCGATCTGACAACTCCTCTTTTAAGGGATTGGGTGATGGAGAGACCGGCTATTACGGTATTTTTGGAGGTGCATACATACCGGAAATCCTGCATGGAATCGTAAATGACTTAACAGAGGCTTTTTACAAAATAAAAAATGATCCCACATTCAAAGAGGAGTATTATTATCTTCTAAAAAATTATGTAGGACGTCCTTCCCCACTCTATTTTGCCAATCGGCTATCTCAGGAATACGGTACTAAAATCTATCTTAAAAGAGAAGATTTAAATCATACCGGCGCGCATAAAATAAACAATTCGCTCGGTCAGATTTTACTGGCAAAACGGATGGGTAAAACAAAAATCATTGCCGAAACGGGTGCCGGGCAACATGGCGTAGCCACCGCAACTGCCTGTGCGCTTATGGGTATGGAATGCATTGTATTTATGGGAAAAACGGATGTGGAAAGACAATTCCTTAATGTGCAAAAAATACGAATGCTCGGAGCTAAAGTGGAACCCGTATTGAGTGGAAATATGACGCTGAAAGATGCCACAAATGAAGCAATTCGTTACTGGTGTTCGAATCCCGACAGCTTTTATATCATTGGATCCACTGTGGGACCTCATCCCTATCCCGAAATGGTCGCTTTCTTCCAATCCGTTATAAGTGAAGAGATTAAAGAGCAATTGCAAGAGCAAATAGGTCGTGATTATCCTGATTTATTAATCGCATGTGTTGGAGGTGGAAGTAATGCCGCGGGAACTTATTATCATTATTTAGAGGACGAACGAGTGAAAATAATTTCAGCCGAAGCGGGTGGAAAAGGGATAGAAACCGGTGAAACTGCCGCGACCATCCATCTCGGAACAGTAGGAATTATTCACGGAAGCAAAACGCTTTTGATGCAGGACGAAGATGGCCAAATCACAGAGCCCTACTCTATTTCAGCCGGTTTAGATTATCCGGGAATCGGACCGATGCATGCTCATTTCGCAAAAACAGGTCGAACAAAAGTGTACGCAATAAACGACGATGAAGCCCTTGAAGCGGCTTTTGAGTTGACCCGGTTGGAAGGAATTATCCCGGCCATAGAAAGCGCGCACGCTTTAGCTATCCTTAAAAAGGAAAAAGGGAATTTCAAAAGTGATGACATTGTAGTGTTAACTGTTTCAGGAAGAGGAGATAAAGATATGGAAACATACAGTCGGCACTTTGATTCTTCTAAACAAAATGATAAAAAGTAACTTTAGATACCCACAGCTCCGATTAGTAATAAATTCAATAAAAAAAACAGCTCAAAAAAGAATCAGCTCATAAAACTACTTCTTTAGAGTAAAACCACATTAATCACAATTCAGACTATGAAATTATTTGTCCGTACAAAAAAAATGCTCGCTGATTTGCAAACTCCGGTTGGAATTTACTTAAAAATCAGGGATCTTTATACAAATTCCGTATTATTAGAAAGCTCCGACTATCACGGAACAGAAAACAGTTATTCATACATTGGCTTTTCACCAATCGGAAGGATTTCTGTGAATAATTTTTTGATCACAGAAAATTATCCTGATGGAAGCCGGATAAAAACTCAGGTAACCGATAAAATGACAGTTGCAAATCGATTTGACGCTTTTTTAAAGTCATTCCAAATCGAAAACAATGGGAACAATGCAAAGATAAACGGATTGTTAGGTTATACTTCGTATGAAAGCACTCAATATTTTGAAGATATAAAATTAAATGCGAGACAAACTACACCCGGCAGTATGCCCGGACTTCACTATATGCTGTTTAAGTATATAATCGCTATCAATCACTTCAATAACGATTTGACAATCATAGAAAATCTTCTTGAAAATGAAGAAAGCAAAATTCCGGATATTGAAAAAATTTTGTCGAATAATAACTTTGCTACATACGACTTTAAGGCTGTAGGCAACCAACAAAGTGATATATCTGATGAAGATTACCGCAAGATGGTTCAACTTGGTAAAGAGGAATGTGTCAAAGGAAATGTTTTTCAAATTGTTCTATCTCGTCGATTTTATCAAAAATTCAAAGGAGATGATTTCACAGTTTACCGAAATCTGCGATCGATAAATCCTTCTCCCTATCTGTATTATTTCAATTTTGGTGATTTTCGGATATTCGGTTCCTCTCCCGAAGCTCACCTTGTAGTGAATGCTAAAACGCAACGAGCTTACATTAAGCCTATTGCAGGTACTTTCAAGCGAACAGGAGATGATGAGAAAGATTTTGAATTAGCTGAAAAATTAGAAAAAGATCCGAAGGAAAATGCGGAACATGTGATGTTAGTAGATTTGGCCAGAAATGATTTGAGCCGAAACTGTGAAGAAGTGAATGTGGAGATCTTCCGTGAAGTTCAATACTACTCACACGTATTGCATCTGGTTTCAAGTGTCAGCGGAAAACTTAATCCGGATACTAAAATCATCAAACTTTTTGCAGATACATTCCCGGCAGGAACACTTTCCGGTGCTCCAAAAATTCGGGCTATGCAACTTATTGATAAAATAGAACCACACGACCGTGGCCCTTACGGAGGTTGTATAGGTTATATCGGGTTTGATGGAAGTTTTAATCAAGCTATTACAATCCGTTCGTTTGTGAGTAAAGAAAACACGCTATACTATCAGGCAGGCGCCGGAATTGTCAGCAAATCAGACGAAGAAAGCGAACTTCAAGAAGTAAACAATAAATTGGGAGCTTTGAAGAAGGCGGTAAAAATGTCTGAAAACTGATGTTTTTTACTAATAATCAATTAAAAATTCTCACGATATAGAAAAATAATAATAAACAGATTACGCTATGAAACAGCCATTTAAGATAAATCTTAGACCTAAAAGAATGAATAATGGCGTGTTCCATACGACCTTAATGTAAAAAATAAAATATAACCGTATGAAGATATTAGTATTTGACAATTATGACAGTTTTACCTACAATCTGGTTCATTTGGTAAAAAAACTGGGTTACATGAATGTGGAAGTACATCGAAATGATCAAATAAGCTTGGATGAAGTCGAACGATTTGACAAAATAATTCTATCACCCGGACCTGGACTGCCAAACGAATCGGGTATTTTACTTGAATTGATAAAAAATATGCACCAACAAAAAGCATTTTGGGAGTTTGTCTCGGTGAACAAGCCATAGCTGAAGCATTTGGAGGTGATTTGATAAATTTACCGGAAGTGTATCACGGCATTGCAAGCGAAATTAACGTTATAGAAGATGATATTTTGTTTTATGATATGCTTTCAACACTGACAGTTGGCAGATATCATTCATGGGTTGTTAATCCGGAGACACTCCCCGACTGTCTGAAAATAACAGCCGTTGATAAAAATGGAATGATAATGGCGCTGAAGCATAAAAAATACCATGTTCACGGCGTACAATTCCATCCCGAATCGGTTCTCACTCCAATGGGAGAAAAAATGTTGGAAAATTGGTTGAAACTTACCCCTTAACATGCTAAGAGAATGAAGAAAATTTGAATTCCAAACTGCAATAAAATTAAAAAAGCCAAATAACGATGAACGAGATAACAACAGGAAAAACGAAACCAATTGATTCCCCATTAAAAACTCCTTCTTTAGGGGGACGAGGAGCAACAATCCTTAATAAATTATTTGAACATCAGCCACTTACTCAACAAGAAGCGACAGAAGTAATGACCGGTATAGCTGAAGGAAAGTACAATGAAGCGCAAATAGCGGCATTTATTTCGGTTTTCATTATGCGAAGTATTGAACTGAATGAAGTAATCGGATTTCGCGATGCCTTACTGAATATGGCTGTAAAAGTTGATTTGTCTGAATTTGATCCGCTTGATATTGTGGGTACCGGCGGTGATGGTAAAAACACATTCAACATCTCCACAGCTTCTTGCTTTGCTGTTGCCGGAGCGGGATATAAAATTGCAAAACACGGTAATTACGGTGCTACTTCAGTGAGCGGCTCTTCGAATGTACTTGAGTTCTACGGTGCAAAATTCACAAATAACAATAATACTTTGAAAAAATCTATTGAGCAATCAGGTTTTGCATATCTTCACGCTCCGCTTTTCAATCCGGCAATGAAAAATGTAGCGGGAGTTCGTAAAAATTTAGGTGTCAGAACATTTTTCAACGTGCTTGGTCCGCTGATTAATCCAATTCGTCCTAATTATCAATGTCTCGGCGTGTATGATTTGAAAATGCTGCGATTATATAACTACATTTACCAAAGGTTAGGGATTAACTACACTATTATTCACTCGCTTGATGGCTATGATGAAATTTCACTCACTTCGACCGGCAAAATTGTGAACTTAAAGGGTGAAAAAGTTTATGAACCGGAAGATTTGGGTTTCAGACGGATAGAGCAAAAAGAGCTTTGGAGCGGTGAAACGGTGGAAGATGCAGCAAAAATTTTCTTGGATGTCTTGGATAATAAAGCTTCTGAAGCTCAACAAAATGCGGTAGTTATTAACTCTGCTTTTGCAATTCAAACGTTATGTCCCGAAAAATCAATTGATGATTGCAAAGCCGAAGCACTGCGAGCATTATTAAATGGGAATGCTAAAAAAGCTTTTGAGAAGTTTATAGAAGTGTATTCCTAATTTTCAATTTTCACAAACTAAAATCGTATGTTATAATGACCATTCTTGATAAAATTATTGCTGAAAAAAGACAAGAAATTGCTATTCGTAAAACTGAAAAAACCATTTCGAATTTTGAAGAAGAACTTTCATTTGGTAGAAAATGTATATCTTTGAAAGAGAATTTACTTAATTCAAAAACAGGAATTATCGCCGAATTCAAACGAAAATCACCATCCAAAGGTTGGATTTTCGAAAATGCGAATGCATTGGAAATCCCCAAAGGATATTGTGAAGCAGGTGCTGCAGGAATTTCAATACTTACCGATGAACCATTTTTTGGCGGAACAATTGATGATTTAATTGAAGCAAGACATTTGGTCGATTGTCCAATTCTCAGAAAAGATTTTATTGTTGATGAATATCAAATCTACGAAGCAAAATCAATTGGTGCCGATGTGATTTTACTAATTGCAGCCGCACTGACAGTAGAAGAAACAAAGAAATTAGCAAAACAAGCCAATGCGTTGGGGTTGGAGGTTTTATTAGAAATCCACAACAAGCAAGAACTTTCACATATAAATGAAAACGTTGATATAGTGGGTGTTAACAATAGAAATCTAAAAACTTTTGAAGTAAACATTGAAACTTCCAAAAAGCTGGCAAAATTAATTCCTGATGATTTCATAAAAATCAGCGAAAGCGGTATCTCAAATCCTGAAACTGTTATCGAATTGAGAAAATTTGGATATCAGGGATTTTTGATGGGTGAAAATTTTATGAAAACTGAAAATCCACCCTATGCGTTAGAAGAATTTATCAAAAAAATAACCGGGACAGGACTTGACCTTTCCCTAAAACAATAAGAAACGAGAAAATGCAAATCAAAATTTGTGGAATGAAATTTCCCGAGAATATTATTGAAGTTTCGGCATTAAATCCTGATTATATGGGATTTATATTCTATACGAGAAGTCCTCGATTTGTCAAAAATCCGGATATTTCAATAATATCTTCCTTACCGGATGAGATAAAAAAAGTAGGTGTCTTTGTAAATGAAAATTTAGAAAATATTCTCACCTATATTCATAAATTTGATTTGGATGCGGTGCAGCTTCACGGTGCAGAAAATCAAAAACTTTGCAAAGCTATAAAAGAAGAAGCCAACACGATGGTCATTAAGGCGTTCCCAATTATGGACAAATACAACTTGAAAGTAACAAAAAATTACGAAGATGTAGCAGATTTATTTCTATTCGACACTAAAACCGACCTTTACGGTGGTTCCGGGCAGAAATTCAACTGGAATATCTTGCATGAATACCATGGCGAAAAAGATTTTTTTTTAAGTGGCGGGATTGGACCGGATGATGTGAAAGCTATTCGGAAACTGAAGCATCCTAAAATGATCGGGGTGGATCTGAACAGCCGCTTTGAGCTAAAACCGGGACTTAAAAACGTATCAATGCTGCGAGAATTTATAGAAGAATTAAACAAACCAACAGAAAACGAGGATGAAAATACGAATGAACAGGATTAATAAGTTATTTCAAAATAAAGATAAAAACATACTTTCCATCTACTTCACAGCAGGTTATCCAAAACCGGATGACACCATTCCTACGCTTGAAGCTTTGCAAAAAAACGGCATTGACTTAGTAGAAATCGGGATTCCTTTTTCAGATCCGATGGCAGATGGCGTAGTAATACAGCAGAGTGGTCAAACAGCTTTGAAGAATGGCATGACGCTGAGAAAACTTTTCTCTCAACTGAAAGATGTGCGTAAAACCATAGAAATTCCATTGGTAATGATGGGGTATTTGAATCCGATTATGCAGTTCGGATTTGAGGAGTTTTGTTTGGAATGTAAGAAAACAGGTGTGGATGCAATGATAATTCCAGACTTACCAATGTCGGACTACCTGTCTGATTATAAGCCTATTGTAGATAAATATGGTTTGGAATTTATTTTTTTGATAACTCCCGAAACTTCCGAAGAGCGCATTCGAGAAATAGATAATAATACGAATGGATTTATCTATATGGTTTCTTCGGCAGCAGTAACCGGCACTCAAAATTCATTCGACAGACAAATTGAATATTTCACCCGTATTAACTCGATGAATCTTAAAAATCCGCGACTAATTGGTTTTGGCGTATCAAACAAAGCCACTAAAGACATGGTTTTCAAATATTCATCAGGAGCTATAGTTGGAAGTGCATTTATCAAAGCGTTGAATGAAACCGGGGATGTGGAAAAAGCGGTTCTTCTGCTGTTAGAAAAATTAGAAAATTAAACTTTATCGTAAAACCGTTGTTCTATCATATACTTGTGTCCGGCCATTCTCTATGGTCTGGCACATTTTATTTATATCATTTTACAAGACATGAATTTAATAGAAAAATTAAATTGGCGATATGCCACCAAAAGAATGACCGGAGAGAAAATATCCGAACAGGAATTGGAAACAATTCTGGAAACAATTCGCTTGACACCAACTGCTTATGGACTCCAACCGTATAAAATAATCGTCACAGACAATAAAGATCTTTTGGATGAAATATATAAAAAATCTTGTCCTCAAATCGTCATAAATCAATGTTCGCATTTGCTAATTTTCAAGGCGAACAAAAAACTTGATGAGGACTATATGGAGGGTTATCTGAAAGAACTCAAGCGGGCACGAAACGAAACCGAAGAATATGTAGATAGCTACAGATCCAAAATCCAACGAGTAATTGAAAATCCAACGATAAATAAGTTCAGTTGGATGATGAGACAAACTTATATCGCATTGGGATTCGCGATGTTCGCTGCTGCCGAATTAGGCATTGACTGCACGCCTATCGAAGGATTTAATGTTCAAGCAATGAATGAGTTACTTGAGTTAGATACTGATAAAGAAGAAGCAGTTGTATTGCTTACTCTTGGGTATCGTGACACATCAACCGATCATTTAGTTGACAAACCAAAGGTGAGAAAACCAATGGAAAAATTGGTAGAAAGACGGTAGTGGAGTTTTCGCTACAAGGTCTGAACTTAAAAAAGCCTTGACAAGCAGAATTACAAAAATCACATGAAAGTGTGATTTTTGTTGTTTAAAAGAGAGTCAATAAGGTGATCTTGATTTTTCTCCCATTGCGAGTTGACGTTTGCAGCGGCATTTTACATTTTTATATCGCAGCTGTCAAAGCCGCAGAAAGCGTCTGTGCCCTATTAACTAACAAAATTTTAAAAGACAAGACAAATTCAACAAATAAAATCTGCTGAAATCATACATTTTTCCTGTTATTTTTATAATTTTGGAAATTATATTTTAGAATAATTTAGCATGAAACAACCATTATAAGCAAATTTTCACCCAACCGCATGAAGGATAATACCCTGCTACATAAGATATTAGAGTTTATACAACTTAGTTTATTATTGCTCTCAAATTTCGTGATAATAGGCTTTGACAGAGATTTCAGCCTACTTTTTGACCTATAAGTCAGTTTAGTTGATATTTTACAATGTCAGTGCTACGCACCAATATGGAATACGAAACTTATTTTACTACCAACAGTGTCGGCGTTACACGTCTTTCTGGGGGATAGCAGCGACATATTATATATGGCTGACAATCAACATTATAACATTCTAACTTATGAAGTTATCTTGACTTTTGTCTTCTTAGGAAAATTCCGCCGGAATTTAATATTTGCAGCTAACTTCAGCATTGAAAATTCGACTCCAATTGGGGTCGTACCTAAAAAACATTCATTTTAATATAAATATTAGGC
>JAAYIT010000057.1 GCA_012523295.1 Porphyromonadaceae bacterium
CCCAAATCCACTCAGTATTAAAATGATGCCGGCATATTTAGCCAGTGGACTTTTTCTTTTACTTTTCAATTCATAGGTAAGCACAGCTTTTCCGAAGCTGTCATTTTCTATCTTTGCATTTTTTGCTTTTTTGGGCAGTTTAATTTTTTGTACCTGTTCAACAAATCCGCCGTCAGTAAGCATATTCAGATCGAGACGAAATTCACGGTCGTTAATTTGAGTGATATCCGGATCTTTCATATCTAATTCACCTTTCCATTTTCCGTTTTTGCCCAAATTCATCACCGCCGGAGCTTTCATTGTGAAGGTATAAGTGCGCTCCATAGGTTCTTCCTCATATTTGAAATCTGAAAAAAAGTAAGAAGGCATTCCTCTCTCGATCAGTCTTTTCAGTGATGCCTGGTTGTTTCCCGTTGTCCTTTTGAAGTTATCCCACTGCATCGCATTGAGCTTCATTGTCATTGCTATTTCTGCATTGCCCAGTTCATCGATGTTTAACTCTAATAATTGTTTTAAGCCTCTGATTTCTTGTTGTGCAGTTATTTTGTTAAACCCTGCGAAAAGCAGTTGCAAAATTATGGCGTATATAATGATTCTGATGTTCATAATGATCTCTTTTATTGGTGATTATTGTAATGAATTGTAAATCATGGTTACATCGTTCTGGCTTCCGCTTCCCATATCTACAGTGATTCCTGCAACTCCACCGGATGTCCGTTTGAATGCGCCACTCCAGCTGATATAACCGTATGGTCCGTTTGTTTGTCCCTGATAAACAGTGAAGCCGTTGCTTTGTCCAGCTGTGGAATAGCTGACCTGATAGCCGTAAGCCTCAATAGATTGCTTGATTGCCATCATCGCCTGGTCGGCACTGCTTGCGCCTCTGATGCTGTATATCTGTACATTGGCACCGGTAGATTGGTTTCCAAAAATGGCAATCATATAGGGATTTTGCGAATTATCAGGAAATTGTGACCAATGTGACGGATATGAAAATGTAACCTCACCTCTGTATTGTTTGCCACCTGCAACAGCGCCACCTCCGCCACCTGCTTGTCCGCCTTGCGGATTTTGTGCGTAATAGGTTTCATTCTGACCGGTTTGAGTAAAGCTTTTTGCTATGTCATCTACCTTTTGACGCAGGAAACTATCGTCTTTCAACTCCATTGCTACCGCTCCGTCTTTGATTAACTTTTCGATATGCAATATTGAATAACGGGGATCTCCCATTTGAGCCATTTGCATAAATTCCTCCACCTGTTTCATACCGTGCTCCATTGCCTCTTCGCTTGTGCCAATACTACCCAGTCCTTCACCGCCAATCAAGGTAGCTTCCAGTCCGTAGTAGCTTCCGTTTAAATGAAAGCCGGGATAGGCATGTCCCGGAATCATATAAATGACCGGATCCATTCCCATCTGCAGCATAATGCTGGCGTAAAGCAGAGACAATTCGATACACAATCCGGTGTTTCCTGTCACCACTTCGCGCGGCAGGCGCAGATTTTGAGAAATAGACTGATAATCTGACTCGTTTGTCGGAATACCTCCGGTTCCGCTATAAACCATGTGGCTGTTGACTGTTGCCTGATAGATTCCCATCAATACCCTGACACTCTCTTCGGGCGTATTCACAACCACGGCCTTTTCTCCTTTTAAGACTTTTTCCTGAATTTGCTGCGTATAGTATTTGACAATCGGATCTTCCGGTGTGATGAAGCAGCTGAGCAGTACATCATTATCGAAAATATCCTGATAACCTGCAATTTCGCTGGTAGGAATCTGAGTATAAAGGAATTCATTTCTTCCCTTAATGTCGATATTGAAGCTTTCTTCTATTTCTTCAATATTTTGTCCTTCAATTCTGATATGAACCTTTTCTCTCGAAGCAGTTGTTTTCTCAACAATATCCTGATTGAATTTGGGGAAACAATTCACAACGAAAGATTGTCCGGGCAAGAGGATTGGGATTTTTTCCAATCGGGTATCTTCAATGTAATCCGGAATTTCAAAATAGACTTCCATGTTTTTAATGGTAGTACTTCCGTTGTTGGTAAGCAGCATCTTGAACAATCCATATTTACCGTCTAACGCTTCGGGGTTTGCATAAACTTTGTAAGCTGCCGGCATTATAAACGGGATATGTTCAATCTTAACATCAATTTTTGACTTGCTGAATAAACCAACGATACTTTGGTTCATTAACAACACTGTTCCGGCCAATATCAGGAGAACCGGAAATAATAATTTTTTCTGGTAATTTTTTTGTGAGCCCATAACATTTACTTTTTTTAGAAATAACTGAATTGAACTAAACTGCTGGATTAATTTGATTCATAAAATGCAACCTAATGTAACCCGTAACAAATTATGTATATGTATGTTCAATAGGCTATAAACATAATCTATGTTTGTCGCTAATTATCTTGTCTGTTCACGTTTATTTTGGCAGTTATAATTATATCTTCTTGCTGAAAATTTTCCTTATTAACGGGCTGTTCTGAATATTAACAGATTGACTTCATTACTGCTCGTTTCATCTAACTACCAAAAGATTCCTCATTTCATTCGGGATGACGTTGCTTTGTATATTGGGAGATAGTTTTTGGGCGGTGCAACCGCCCGAAAACCATCTAAATAATATAAAATGGGGAATCATTTTTCGCTATGCGAAAAATCTGTTAATTGCACATTCGCCTGCTTTACTTTGCACCGCAAAAGTTTAATCCGGATAAGAATTCCTCCTTGTCCCCCGCTGGCATGGTTTTCTACAGACTGTTATTTCCGGAATTTATCCCCAAAATCGTACTTTCTTAAAAACCAACGCAACCTTTTTTCTGTATTTTCATCTATCCTTTTTAAATCAAAAATCATAAATGAAATTTTCTCTGCTTTTTGCCTTGCTTTTCGGATTATCATCATTCGCTGCGTTAGCTCAATCTTACACCGTCAGCGGATATGTGCGTGATGCGCTAACGGGAGAAAGTCTCATCGGGTGCAAATCACTATATCAGAATAGGAACGGCATATATTTTCCACAACTTCAGACCGGAAATTATGGTACGGGAAGCTGCATGGTGTGGATATTGTGCCTGAACTTCTTGAATTAACCGAAGTGAAAGTCTTCTGGATCGAACATGAAACTTTGCAGGGAAGCTTTCTGCAAACCGAGATCAAGATAAAAGACAATCCCGACGAAAAAAATTATTACCGTGTAATCATCAAAAAAGAGCATAAATGGGATTATTCATCATCCGAACCGAGTGGCAGCGTGTTGAAGTTTTTACCGACCGGGAAATCGTATTTAATTACATCACCGGGAATATTGAGATGGGTGCGCCGGATTTTGGATATGATATTTTTTTGGATGATCTTTTTCAGGGGAAAACGTATAGTCTTAATCTCTATTTTCAGGATGATAAGTTTGATCATCAAAATGACAGAGATTCAAACCACAGACACCGCATTAAAGTGGAGATTCATGCACTTTCAGAAAATCTCTATAAATATCTGCGTTCGCTGGAAACAGCAATGAACAGTGATAATTTCATCGAACATATAAAAATATTTACCAACATAAAAAACGGTTATGGTGTGCTGGAGACTTTTAGCAGCAGCGAAAAAATCATTGAAATCAAATAATTTAAAAAAGTTATGAAAACATTAAAAATCAGTCATTTTACAATTTTTGGAGTTTTATTTCTTATGCTGACAACTGGTTGTAAAAAAGATGAAATTAGCCTTCTGAGCGTTGATAAAGAAGAGATTGTCCTTTCGGATAAAAACAGTTCGGCTACTTTGAAAATCTCAACTGAAGGGGATTGGTACATAACAGCTTCAGGAATTGAGCCGGGATATGGTGCAGTCTTTTTCATTGATTGGTATGAAGCAGACAAAACTTTTGGTGCGAATGACGCAACTGTAACTTTTTCCATAAAGGAAGATGCAGTTCCCGCCGACAACAAAACCGATACGCTCACCATTATTGGCGAAAACAACAACGTTACAGTTTTACTGAAATTTAATAAAGAGTGAAACTGTAAAATCGTAAAACGGCGAATTAGTATTTTTATAAATCTGCATTTTTACTTATTCCTGTTTGCACCGCAGACGTGGTTTTGTAAACTGTGCCTTGCTTTGCAAAAGCAAAAAAAGTATATTTTGCCCTGTTGGGCAAGGCACAAAGCAAGGCTTTGCGCCAGCGGGGGCAAATTACTTGTATAAATTGTACGCAAGTTGTAATTTAGTGGCGTATAAAAAGAAGTTAGTCAGAATTTGCGGATAGAATGGCAGTATCTGAGAATAATAACAAAACGAGCAACTAACATGAACAAGTTATTTTCATTATTGATAGCAATGATTATTTCGATGACAGTTTTTTCGCAAAATTTATCATTGAAAGAACAAGCGTTAGAGCAATTTAAGGCAGAGCATTATAATGATGCAATCAATCTACTCGAACAAGCTTTGAAACAATCGCCTGATGATGCGGAAATTTACTTTCATTTGGGTTGCTTTAATCATTACAACGCATACGACAGCCGACCATTAAAGGGTTATGATTTCGTGTTTACCGAACGAATTTTTGAATATCTCGACAAAGCTATTGAACTAAACCCCAATTATGGGGATGCAAAATATTTTTATTCAGCAGAATGTGGCTCGCTTGCTATGAATGAAATGCAAAATTATGATGCCGAGAAAGTGAAATACTATTACGAACTTGCGTTTAAGAAAGGTACTTTTCCGAAATGGTTGATTGAATATGGCAGAAATATGTTGTCTGGTTGCGGAGAAAATGCCATTCTTTTTACAGGTGGAGATGCGGATTTTAACATTTGTTCTTATTTGCAAATTTGCAAGAATTTTAGAACAGATGTAACGGTAATTCCCATTGGTTTGACTGATAGACCTTGGTATGTAAGTCTTTTGAAAAAAGGATTGGAAAATACTGTTCGAAGAATAAATATTGACCTTACAGAAGAACAAATAATGGATATTCGCCCTTTCAAATGGAGAGAAACGAATATTTTTATTGATATTTCGCCTGCGGACAGATTAAAATTTGATTTGGCTGAAGATTATAAAATGAAATGGGCTGTTGTACCCGATTTACAGTCGTATCGAATGCATTCGAAAATTGAAGGCGAAGAACCAACAAGAAGAACATTATTAAGCCCCCAACGAGCCATTCTTTTGCAAATAGTTGAAGATAATTTTTCGGAACGCCCAATTTATTTTTCTATCGGTGCCGATCCAAGTTTTTTGGGAGGATTAGAGGTATATTTCCAAAATTGCGGACTTGTAAACCGATTGACCCCTATTACGACGGCAGATACTCAATATCAAATTGATGTTGCTAAACTCGAAAAGCTTTTCAAAGCCAAAAATTTAACTAATTATAAAAATGTGAAAGAGAATAATTTTCCTCGAATATCAGGAACTGTTGTTTACGGCTATCCTTCTATTCTCTTAAAATTAGCGAATTATTATCGTTTTTCGGGGAAAGAAAATGCACTAAAACAACTGACAGAGTTGTATAAAAATCAGTTAAAAATAGGTTTTAATGAAGAATACGAAGAATATGTGACAAAGGAATTGGAAAAATAAACAGCCGGTAACACCTAAGATTTTGTCGTGCCCGCAGGGCAGGCAATGAAACCGATGTTGAACAGCCTGTCCCGTTCATACGGGAAGTGGCAGAAACGACTTCGATTGAACATTTAAGTAAAATCAATCCCGAGGACTCGGGATGCTTCGGTTGAAGTTACGGTAAAGCCACCCTCGTCAATTTTCAAAACGTGTGCGCGGCATACTTTTCAGTTCTTAGTTCGACAATAATTTGAATATGAAAATAACTCCACAGGACTTCAAAGAAGCAATTGAATTAGCAGACTTTCAAGTTAAAATAGATAACATAGATGAGGGATATGTCAATGAGATTTCAGACGAGATATTCAAGCAACAACCATTTTTTCTGACTGTTTTGCTGGGTTACCGCTTAGACACATCACCGGAAGAGTTGGAGGAAATTATGAAAATATACTTTCTGATTTGGGAATATTTTAAGCAATATAAAAACCTTCCGACAAAAAAGGTAACAGAAGCTCATTTTGAGAAAATACAAAACAGAAATATTCAAATGTTGCAATATATAGAAGGCGAGCCTGAACAGAATGACAAGTTGAAAATTTATTCCGATGACCTGCAAAACCTGAAATCTAAGGCATTATTGGCAGCAGTTCTTTTTAGGTACAACCACAAACCTGTGCTATTAAAAATGGACGAGTATAAAAGAGGAATTATTTTTGTCGGAATAAAAAGCTTTGTTGAGTGCTTTGAAACAATTTAGTGGACAAGTACGACCGCATAACAACAGCTCCCCCCGCTGGCGTGGTTTTACAGACCACTCCCGCAATTATCCCATTTCAGCCAGCTCTTTCTCTAATTCTTCGGTTAATTCCATATTATGGAAGACGCCTTGAACGTCATCGTCTTCCTCAAACAGATCAACCATTTTCAGGATACTAAGCGCCTGTTCAACCGGAATTACTTCTGTATGATTAGGTATTCTTTCGAGTTCAGAGCTGGTGACTTCAAGCCCTAATTCTCTCAATTTATCAGAAGCCTTCCCAAAGTCCGTAAAAGCCGTATAAATGAAATAGGCATTTTCTTCTTCTTCAAAGGTCTCAGCTCCTGCTTCTATCATCTCCAGCTGTAATTCTTCCCAGTCCATGGTCATATTTTCTTTTAAAATGGTAAAAACTCCCATTCGGGTGAAAAGAAACTCCAGGGAACCATTGGTGCCTAAGCTTCCTCCATTTTTATTAAAAACAGACCTCACATTGCCAACGGTACGGTTCATATTATCGGTAGTACACTCCACAAAAATAGCAATTCCATGAGGTCCATAACCTTCAAAAGACACCTCTTCATAATTATTAGATTCTGCTCCTGTAGCTTTTTTAATTGCTCTTTCTATGTTGTCTTTGGGCATATTAATCCCACGGGCATTCTGAATGGCGTTTCTCAAAGCAGGATTAGAATCCGGATCACCATTTAAACCATTCTCTTTAATGGCAATGGTGATTTCTTTTAATACCCTTGAAAAGAGTTTACTTCTTTTTTTATCTTGTGCGCCTTTTCTGGCTTTAATATTTGACCATTTACTATGACCTGCCATAATCTATAAAAGTTAGTGAAAATATAAAGTTACGAAATTTACCAATGAATAGAAAATTTGAAGATTATAAAATAAAATAAAATGCTTATCCGTATGTTTTCCTCTAATTGGAAGATTCCCGCCCGTTGGGCGAGAATGACGACGTTATGCCGGGCAAGGCACAAAGCAAAGCTTTGCACCAGCGAGGGCAAATTACTTGTATAAAATTGGCGCAAGATGTAATTTAGTGGCGTATAAAAAGAAGTTGGGTGCCATACTAAAAACAAATCCTGCAATGAAAAAAAATATCTTATTTATAATTATTATTTCATTTTTATCGTTGTCTTGTTCGACAGAAAAAAATGGAGTGAAATTTGAAAAAGATGGACATTTTTACATTTACGCTGTTATAAATGATTCTATAGAAGGGCGTTTTGTTTTTGACACAGGTGCAAGTGGCTTGTATCTTGACAGCATTTTTGTAAAAAACCACAATTCAATTATAAAATCCATTTTAGATACTGCAAGAATGCGAGGCGCAGGAGCAACAGGATATAAGCAAGTTCTTCTTATCAAAGACAGTGTGTCAATAAGTGTGGGAAATTACGTTCATAATTTTACAAATTCACCTATTTTAAAATTAACAGATATAAACGGAGAAAACATTGCAGGAATTATAGGGAACGAATTTATTAAAAACCAAATACTAATAGTTGACAACGATAAACTTACATTAAAGATTGACACAGTTGTAGATACGAAAAAATATGAAATAACAATTCCATTTCAATTTGATAACGGAAGAATTTATTTGCCTGTTGATTTAACAATGAAAAAGGGACAAACGGTTACAAGTAAATTATTGGTCGATTTAGGTTGTTCAGATGCCATTATTTTAAATTCACCTTATTTTAAATCATTAAAAAAAAGTATCCTGCCCGACAATATAATTGATTATACAATTTTATACGGTGGAGCATTAGGAGGCAATTCAGATGGAGGTGATTTCAGAATAACTTCAATTAAATTAGGAAACGACATAATTAATAATCCAATAATCAGTTTTTCAAAAGACACGTTAGGTGCATTCTCTAAAACAGACTATGATGGTTTACTTGGTAATGAGATATTAGATCGCTATAATTATGCGATAGACTATCACGCCCAAAAACTTTACCTGACAAAAAACGCTACATCAAAAAAAAACTTTAAGTCAAGTTTGACGGGTTTTTATGCAATGAAAACAAACGATGTTGCAATAGTAATGTCAGTTTACTATCAATCAGATGCCTATAAAAATGGGATTAAATTAGGAGATACAATTGTGGCAATCAACGACAAAAAAGTGAAAGATTTGACAGAAAAGGAGTTTTATGAAGAAATGAACGGAGAAGGGAAACAAATAAAGGTAACAGTGTTACGAAACGAAAATCTAATTGAAGTTTCATTTTATTTGAAATACTTAATATAAAACAAAAACAAAAGTACGAACACCCAACATTTTGTATAAGTAATGGCAGGTGATGTGGTAAATTTCAAGGTTAGTAGCCC
>JAAYIT010000058.1 GCA_012523295.1 Porphyromonadaceae bacterium
ATTCTTGGTTACCCCCGTTTTGAGCTACAAACTACAAAAACGAGGTAATATACAAAGATACAAAAAAGCCAACTATCTCACAATGATTTAGTTGGCTTTGTTTTTGCGGTTTGGGGAATAACCCAAAACTATCTACGCACCAATAATCATACTCCATTTTAAGCCCAACGGTGCCGACACCGAAAAATCGGAATTTTTTTGATGAATTTTCTACAGTTGCCAGAATCTCACAATTAAAATCAGCCGTTGCCATCTCGGTTTCCAATGAAAAATCCACGTCAATAACTTCGAGTTTCACTACTTCAAAAAAGCTGAAAGTATTCCTGAAATTTTGATGCCATGTAGCCTTTTTGCTTTCAGAAGTTAGCATGTTTAGATAAAAATCGTTGTCTTTATCGAAGTAGGATGAAGTAAACATGTCGATATGCTGGCGGATATCATAATCGTGGTTCGGGTGAAATTCTTCGTAAGTAAAGTGAGAGGTCATGCCCGGAATGCGTATGTCATCCTTTTCCTCAAAAAACAACTCTTCGGTAATAAACCGGTACAACTCCCTGTCCGAAACTTCGCAGAGCGTACTCAGCTTCATTTCGTTTTGGTGCATTATTTCATACAACCTGGCTAATTCAGCGGGAATTTCTGCCTCGCTCAATTCTTCAATCTTACGATAATTCGGTTTCCCTAAGAATTCATAAACAGTTGTTATAATCCTGTTTTCAAATGCTTTTTCAAATGCAAGAATATGATTTAGGAATTCGTTTTCAAGTTCGGGAGGCAGGTCGGAATCAGGATTTACCCAAGATTTTCCGCCAAATTCATTTTGAATCTGTTGTCGCAGTTCATCGTTTTTTTTTCTAATATTTCTCTCGTTCTCGTTGTCTGAATTGTAGTTTTCCATACTAATTTTGGAATGAATGATTTTGAAATAGAGATGTATTCTGCAAATATAACATTTTTTTTTACAAAAAAACCACCCGAATTGCGATGCTGTTCGGGTGGTTCTATTTCAAATTTCAAATTTCAAATTTCAAATTTCTAACTTCTAATTTTAATACGAATGTCCTTCTTTAAACTCATCAATGGTAGCATGGTTTTTTTCAAGCGCATTCCAGGCGTAGAAAATATAAGCCAACACGAATGGAATCAGGAATGACACAATTGACATCACTTTCAGCGTATAATAGCTCGATGAAGAGTTGAAAATTGTCAGCGAGCTTTGCAAGTCATACGTTGAAGGATAATAAGCTGTATAGTTGAATCCTGCCATTAGTAGCAGGGTGGTAACTGTGATTATAGCTCCGGGTCCTGCAAACCACACTCCTTTTCTCCAAGTACTTTTTAACATAGAGAAAATTATTCCGTACAATACGCCTGCAACTCCTACCAATAAAAGGATAAGCAATGCAGGGACTTGAATCAGGTTGTTGAAGTATTTGAACTTTTCCATATAGACCTCGTTTGTCTCGGGATTTACCGCGAAACCTTCAGCAAGTAGTGTCCAAATTAAGAAAGTAAGAAAAAAGACTACAAACGGAACTGCGTTTTTCAGTAAAGCGCCGTTCAATCTACCTTCGATATTATTGTCTTTTATCCTGTTTTTGAAAAACAAAACAGCCATTGTTCGTGCAAGGAAAAATACGGTCAATCCCAGAAGCCAATTCCGAAGATTAAACAAAGCTTCTAATCCGTGCAATGGATGTTGCCACTGACTGATAACGGGTGCAAATTGACCTGAAAATTCAGCAATATTTGCCTTGTTTACAAGAAATTCCGAACCTGTAAAGAATGTTCCGATAGCTGCTCCAATCAGGAAAGTACCGGCCAGGCCGTTGAAGAAAAGGAAACCTCGATACGCGTTTCTTCCAAAGAAATTTCCCGGTTTGTTTTGGTATTCATAGGATACGGCTTGAAGAATAAAACATGCTAAAATCAGCATCCAAACCCATAGAGCGCCGCTGAAACTTGTGGAGTAAAACAGCGGGAAAGATGCGAAGAAAGCTCCACCAAACGTAACCAATGTGGTAAATGTATAATGCCATTTTTTGCCGATAACATTAGTCAGTAGTTTGCGTTCATTCTCTGTTTTTCCAATCGAACCAATCAAAGTTTGTCCGCCTTGAACGAATAAAAGGAATGAAAGAATCCCGCCTAACAGTGATATTATAAACCACCAGTAATGTTGTAAAAATGAGTATGTTATCATATTATTGAACTTTTATTTATAAATAACTGTAGATTAAATTTGGAGAATTAATACGTATCTGAATCATCATTCTTATCCGCTTTTTCTTCTATTTTCGGACCTTTAACGATTTGTCTTTTCATAATTCCGATCTCCGCGATCAGCAGACCCGTAAATAGCACGGCAAATAAAATAAACGTGATTTTCACCGAAGAAGACTGAATGCCTGAAACGGCAGCCTGCACCGGCAGAATGTCCTGAATTGTCCAGGGTTGTCTTCCCACTTCAGCTACTACCCAACCTAACTGTGTGGCTAAATATCCAAGCGGAATGAAGAGAATGAAAACCCAGAGAATCCATTTGAACTTGTGAAGTTGTTTTTTCCAGTCCAGATAGGCTGCAATTAAAAACAGTAATAAAAAAGCACCACCTAAAATCACCATTATACGGAATGAATAGAACGTCAGCGGGACGTTCGGGATAGAATCCTCCGCTTTGTCCAAGTATCCATAGCCGAAATTTTTATAATTCGCGTCAAGTATGGATTTATATTCAGCCATCGCGACGGTATCTTTCTCTTTTTCAGCTTTCAGAAAATTGCTCAACGCTGTCTGCGCTCGCTGTCCCATTGCTTTTTTCTCATCAAATGACAATGCTGTCCCATCCGCTCTGACAGGAACTCTATCTTGGTATCTCGGATCTATTTTGGGTACTTCATAACCTCCATCAATTATGTCTTTTATGCCGGGTACAAAAGCATCCGCCTCGCCAAATGCCATCCAGGAAAGCACTTTCGGGAGTTTAACGGCTAAAACAATCGGCTCAACATTATCGGCATACGATTTTTTCTCCGGATTTAAAAATCCCCAGGCAATCAGTGGCGCGCCACTCTTACCTTCATAAAGTCCTTCCATTGCGGCGAGTTTCATGGGTTGATGATAAGCGACTTGTTTTGCCGAACCGTGTCCGGTCCATATGATAAGGACTGATGATATAATACCGAAAATGGCAGCGATACGGATACTCTTGATTGCAAAATCAACTTCTCGCTTTTTGAGAAGATACCATGCGCTGACTCCCAAAACGAATAAAGAACCAAGAATCCAGCCCGAATAAACGGTGTGGAAAAACTTGTTAATCGCAACCGGAGAAGAAACAACCGCCCAAAAATCAATCATTTCATTTCGCGCGGTAAGTGGATTGAACTCCATTCCCAATGGGAGTTGCATCCAGGCGTTGGCTATTAAAATCCAGAGTGCGGAAAGTGTTGCTCCCGTGATGGTAAGCCAGGTTGCTGCTAAGTGTACTCCTTTGCTGACCTTGTTCCAACCAAAAAACATGATTGAAATAAAGGTAGCCTCCATAAAGAAAGCAAGTATCCCTTCAATCGCTAAAGGCGCTCCAAAAATATCCCCGACAAAATAGCTGTAATTTGACCAGTTTGTCCCGAACTGAAACTCTAAGATTATTCCTGTCGCCACTCCGATGGCGAAGTTAATCCCAAAGATTGACATCCAAAATTTTGTAGCTTTTTTCCATTTTTCATCTCCCGTTTTTACGTAGATGGTTTCCATGATTGCCTGAATGACACCGAGACCTAAAGTTAACGGCACAAACAGCCAGTGGTACATTGCAGTAAGGGCGAATTGCCCTCTTGACCAATCGACAACTGCTGAGTTTAATAATTCCATAAATTTGAATTTAATTGTTTGGTTTATATTTAGTTAACAATTGTATGCTAATTTGATACTGAGTCTGTAAGATTTAATGTTGTGGCTGATTTTGATGTGGAGCGCTCAATCAATTCTGAGTTTACATAATCGGCTTTCTCCCTTTCGCTTTCAAATTTTGAATTCAGAAAATTAGGAAAAAAGAAAACTTTCAGGATGGCGAACATAATAAAAAGCTTTACAATGACAACCAACCAAAGCGTTCGACCAAGCTTCATGTTTTTGAAACCGTCTCTATAAAAGTTAAAGAAACTTTTCAACCAACGTGGTATGTTGAACTTACTTGTCATTTTACAAGGAAAAATAAAAAAGAAATGACTGTTAGTCACTGAAGAGGTGCTGAAAAACTACCTGTAGCAATAGAATTTCACTTTCTACAAAGATACATTGTTTTTTTTGGAATTGTTTAAACTAAATGTCATAAAATAGAAAAATGTCTCCTTTTATGGCTCATTATGTCCCTTTTTTGGCTTTAAAAGGGTAAGTTTTACTCAAAACAGAGGGGAAATTCCTGAATTTTAACAAAAAAAATCCGGGCAATTGTTGGTGTTGTCCGGATTTTTTTCAAAATAAAAGAATTTGTGTCTCTACATCATTCGGATATTCAGTGTGTACATTACCCAAATAGTTCCACCTATAAATATAAACATCAATACCAGGGTAAACAAAAAAGCAATGAGGTTCCAGCGCTGTTCAGAGGATTTGTTGAGATGTAAAAAATAGTACAAATGGACGAACATCTGCAATAAAGCGGCTGCCGACAGTAAAATTACAATAGTATTTCTTGGCAAAGAATCCTTGAAAACCACAAATCCGAAAGATATAATTGTGAGAACGGTAGCAAGAATAAAACCAATTAAATAGTTTCTTTTGGTGATGTTTCCCGCACCCATATTTTCATTTTCTTGATGTGAATGATTCATTATTTATGTCTCCTTATTTTTTTCAATTAATTATTTTTTTCGGGAAAGGGGTTATATCATGCTCATCAGATAGACAAACGTAAATACGCCAACCCACACAACGTCTAAGAAGTGCCAAAATATGCTCAATCTTACTAAACGAGAGCGAACTTTGTCCGAAAAACCTTTTTTGGCCACTTGAATAATCATGGAAATAAGCCAGATAAGTCCGAAAAATACGTGTGCTCCGTGTGTGCCCACCAAGGTGAAAAATGCAGTAAGAAATCCACTCTTGTCAGGTGTGTTTCCCGATGCGGCTAATTCATAAAACTCATAGAGCTCCATTACAAGAAACCCTAATCCAAATAATCCGGTAGCAATCAGACCGATTAGCACGGCTTTTTTGTTTTGATTGTTCATTGCCACCATGCTGAGTCCAAAAGTAACACTGCTTAAAAGCAGGAACATGGTTTCAGTAAAAATAAACGGCAAGTGGAATAACTCCTGTGGTGTAGCTCCGCCTGCGACGTTTTTTCCAAGCACAACAAACGTGGCGAACAAAATGGAAAACATGATTAAATCACTCATCAGATAAATCCAAAGCCCAAAGGTATTTATTTCAGCGTGATGTTGGCGCTCTACTCTTAACGCTTCAAGTTCTTCAATTTTATTAATATCAGTAGTGTTCATATAATTTATCTTTTATTCGTTATTAGTCTTTTGGGCCATAGCTTCTCTGATTTTAGCAAAACGTTCATCTTCAATGCGTTTTACTTCTTCAGCAGGGATTACATATTCGCTGTCATCATCGAATCCGATAGCTACTACGGTTCCTATTATTCCAACGAAACTCACAATCGCGAGCCACCAGATATGCCATACCATGGCAAACCCAAAGACAATCGTTAAAACACCGATTATAGCCCCATGAGGTCTGTTTTTTGGCATCACTATCGGGAAATATTTTTCAGGTTGCTTGAATGCAATTCCTTCTTCTTTCATCCTGTTGAAATCATCAATCTCTTTTACAGTCGGAATTATCGCGAAGTTATAGTCGGCCGGAGGCGAAGAGGTATGCCACTCCAGAGTCCTTCCATAGCCCCAGGAGTCACCTGTAACGTCCATGTTTTTCTTGCGGTCTTTTACGCTTAAGAATAGCTGAACCAGCATTGCGAAAATCCCAAGACCTATAATACAAGCGCCGACCAAAGCAATGTACATGTAAGGTGTCCAATCGGGGTTATTCAGGTGCGCGAGTCTTCTCGGCATTCCCATAAATCCGGTAGCGTATAGCGGCATAAATGCCAGCACAAAACCAACTGCCCAGCCCCAGAATGATAGTTTTCCCCATTTTTCATTCAGTCGGAATCCCATTGCTTTCGGGAACCAATATGAAAAACCGGCCAGGTAACCAAACAATGCTCCCGGAATAAGCGTATTGTGAAAATGCGCCACAAGGAACGCGCTGTTATGAACCATAAAGTCTGCAGGTGGAATTGACAGTAAAACCCCGGTCATACCTCCAAGTACAAAAAGAACAAGAAAGCCCATAGTCCAATACATGGGTGTAGCAAATGAAATCTTTCCTTTGTACATTGTGAAGAGCCAGTTGAAAATTTTTACTCCGGTCGGGATGGCGATAGCCATTGTTGTAATGCTGAAAAATACATTCACGCTTGGGTTGTTCGCCATTGTGTAGAAGTGGTGAAGCCATACCAGAGCAGATAAGAACATGATAACACCGGTTGCGTAAACCAATGATGTGTATCCGAATATTCTCTTTTTGGAAAATGCCGCCACTACTTCAGAGAACACACCGAACGAAGGTAAAACCACGATATATACTTCCGGGTGTCCCCACATCCAGAACAGATTGTTCCATTGCATCATGTTTCCGCCAAGATCATTGGTGAAAAAATGCATCCCCAGATATCGATCCATGGTGAGCATCAATAAGGCAATGGTAATTACCGGGAAAGTCAAGACTACCAGTACGTTAGCAGTAAATGAGGTCCAGGTAAAAATAGGCATTTTCATCAATTTCATCCCGGGCGCCCGCATCTTGAGTATCGTCACTATAAAGTTGACACCCCCAAGCGTGGATCCAATTCCGGCTAACTGAAACGACCACATCCAATAATCGACACCTACATAGGGATTGTATTCTAATCCGAATAAAGGAGCCAGACCTGTCCAGCCTGTATTTGAAAATTCTCCAAGTGCCAGCGAAATCATCATTAACGCGCCACCGGCAGTTGTAAGCCACAGGCTAATGTTGTTTAATAGTGGGAACGCTACATCGCGTGCACCGATTTGTTGCGGAATGACAAGGTTCATCAGACCAAACAAAAAAGGCATTGCAACGAAAATAATCATAATGGTTCCGTGGGCACTAAAGATTTGGTCAAAGTGGTGGGCATCCATAAATCCCTGACTTTCACCGATTGCCATTGCTTGTTGTGTACGCATCATTATTCCGTCCGCAAAACCGCGCAGCAACATCACAAGCGAAAAGACAATGTACATTATTCCTATTTTCTTGTGGTCAACCGAGGTTAACCATTCTCTCCATAAATAGCCCCATTTCTTGAAATAAGTTAATCCCGCTACAACCGCAATAGCGCCTCCAATCATTCCAATAACGACAATCAGCGTAAGCGGATCCTGGACTATATCTCCTGTTGTTAATTTACCAAACATTTCTGTATATTTTTCAAATTTTATTTATTTATATTCAAAGTATCTGTATCCATTGTATGCATATCATGCCCGGAATGATCCTCATGGGTCATATCGTGATCAGAGTGGCTGTCATGATTCATGTCGGGTGCAGCATGATGGTGATGACCGTGTCCCGAATGTCCTTGTGATTCTAAGTAATCTTCAGGATGTACGCCAACGTGCCCCATCCACTCCATATACGGAGCCATCACGTCAAGAAATAAGTTAGGCTCAACAGATGAGTAGGTGGTAATCGGGTAGTTCATAATTCTCTGTCCGCTTATTTCATCGTATTTTGCTCTATTCAATACGTCAGGGCTTTGTTTCGCTTCTGCCAACCACGCGTTAAATTCATCCGCGGTCTTTGCTATTGCCTTGAAGTGCATGGTGTGATATCCGGTTCCGCTGTATTCTATATTCAATCCCTGATAAATACCCGGTTCTTCTGCAAGTAGATTTAACTGGGTTTGCATTCCAGCCATAGCATACATCTGGTGCCCTAACTGCGGAATGAACATGGAGGTCATTACCGTGGAGGAGGTCAGTTTGAAACTTACCGGTCTGTCAGCTTGAATTATCAATTCATTGATGGTGGCAATATTCTCTTCAGGATAAATAAATATCCAGTTCCAGTCCGTGGAGATAACTTGGACCTGCAAAGCCGGTAAGTCATGTTTGAGAGGTTTGTATGGGTCTAATTTGTGAGTGTAAATCCAGGATAAAGTCCCCAATACTAAGATTATCGCGATTGGAATTGACCAAACTACCATTTCTACTTTCTTTGAGTCAACCCATTCCGGTTTGTAATCCAACTCTTTGTTTGAAGCTCGGTATTTCCACGCAAACAGAAAAACCATAATGAAAACGGGAATTACTACAATCAGCATCAATACGAATGCTATAATTATAAGTTGAGCTTCTTTTTGTCCGATTGGGCCTTTGGAGTTGAAAACTATGAACTTTTCGCACCCGCTTAGAAAAAAGGTAAGCGCTATTAAACCAACTCCTCTTACTAAACTAATTAAAGAACTTTTCTTTAGCATTATTCAAATTTTGTTTTAACATATGAAACAGCCATTTAAGATAAGTCTTAAGCCTAAGGAAATGATTAATGGCGTGTTCCATACGACCTTAATTTAAAAATAGAATTTAATCGTATGAATACATTGAAACACAAAAATAGATAAATATTCCAATTCGTACAATTAATGATAAAAAAATTCATTTGACTAAACTTTAATTATCCTGAATGGTTTAAATGATGAGTTTTTTTAAGTTGTTAAATTAGGTTATAAAAGCTCTCTGACACCTTGTTGCATTGTATTACAAGCGAAGTAAACAGGTGAATTTTTGTGTGATCAAAGTCGAGGTCTTGCTTATTTAAATCACTGTTTTTTATATGTTTACATGTACTTGAAAAATATCTTGAATAGTAAATTAACTTTGTGAAAAAAGGTGAAAAGGAATGTGAGTTGAAATTTAAACTTACTTGATCATATAGAAACTGACTATAAGGGTATAGAGAATAATTATAATGCTGATTTGTAGGAAATTATAGAAAATATGGAGAAAATAAAGGAATTTTATCAATTAGTATCAAAGTTACATAAGTTTGGAATTACATACACTGTTACTCTCACCACTTTGGCCGGGTTTACATTAGCTGCTCGAACCCTCGACAGCCGAATAATTATACCATTGATTGGTATTTTTATACTTTCTTCCGGGTCGGCGGTAATGAATGAATACCAGGAAAGAAGGTGGGATGCGATAATGAGACGTACCCGAAAAAGGCCGATTCCTTCCGGTAAAATCAAACCAAATACAGCTCTTGCAATTTCTGTTTCGGAGATAATTGTTGGTACACTGTTGGTTTATTTTGGGGGTGGTATGACAGCTGCAATACTCGCTTTCATGGCTTTTATTTGGTACAATGCTATCTACACGCCGCTGAAAAGGGTCTCTTCATATGCCGTAATTCCTGGAAGTGTGATAGGCTCGCTGCCGCCTATGGTAGGGTGGGTTGTTGGTGGAGGTTCGCTGCTGGTGCCGGGAGTCTATGTCATGGCAGCTTTCTTTTTTGTGGCTCAAGTGCCGCATTTTTGGCTGCTCATGATTAAATATGGTGATGATTATATCTCGGCGGGATATCCGACCATTAATGAAAAAATGAATTTAGTTCAAATAAAACGGCTTACTTTTATCTGGATTGTAGCAACTGCGGTAAATATCGTCATATTAATCTTTTTCGGTTTAATTCAAACGCCGGTATTTAAAATTGTAATTGTCGCCTCTGCTATTTGGCTTGTAGTTGCATTTGCAAGATTATTAAGAAAAACAGATGACGATTTTAATCCGATTCGATATTTTATAAAAATGAATTTTGTTTTTCTTGCCGTTATTCTTTCTATGGTCATTGATCCGTTGTTTTAGTATCCGGTGGGTCTCGGAATTTTACTCTCCGGCTTAAATGAGGAAAGTAAGGGAAAACAAATACAGAGTTTAATTTCGATCGGGAAGTTCGTTCCACCCTTATGTTGTTTTACCGAGCAGACCACACGATACAATCGCGCGGGAGCAAAGTCCCGTCCTCTCGGATATGCTCTCCTTTTAAATGTGAATAATGTGAGCAGTGCGCCGCCGGGATTTGCAATCCCGGCTTTTGTGTTTTTAGGATTTTTAATCCAGATTAAAAATACATACGAATAATGACTTTTATTGAAAACGGATTACAAATCCTTATAGTATTACAGGCGGGATTGCAAATCCCGCCAACCAGTCCCGCCAACCAGCCATGTCCTTTAGGGCGTGTTTAAACTAAAAAAACTCCCGAAATTCCGGGAGTTTTCTCTATGAAAATCAACATTGAATTTTTAGTAATCCAACGTAATAATTCTTCCTTTTGTAAAATTAAAGAATTTATCTTTCTGTGCTGTTTTCACACCATCCAACAGATCGGCTTCAGAAAATCCGGCCATTTTCAAACAAGTTGGGCAAACATACACGCCTACATTCTTTTCCGCCAACTGCTTTACATAGGTTTGCAACGATTCAAAATCTGCATACTGCAAGTCTTTTGCGCTTTTCACATACAGTTCTACTGATTTAATGTCGTTGTAGATTAGCACATCTTTGTCGTTTGCCATCATTACCGCCATTTTCAATGGCATCAGCACTTTATGTGGATCGTTGTAACTTTCGGTGATGTGAATGAACACGCCATCACGTACACCGTTGTCATTGTGCGCCATCATTTCTTCCTGACTCATCGATTCGGAAGTTACCTGTTTTTGATTTTGCTGGCAGGAACTGATTAAAAATACTACCAGGATTAAGAATGCGTACTGTTTCATATTTCTTTGTTTTAGTGATTTGTAATTTTACTTGACTTTTGCAGCCTAATCTGATAGTTGCAATACGGCTTGCTTCTTCCTTCTTCTTTCTACCGTTTTTTTAATTCCCCATTTCTGAAAGGAATTTTATCCTTACTAATCTTACTTCTGTTTCGTTAAAGTCGTCTTCGCCAAGTTCTTTGAGCGCGGAACTTACTTTGTCCGTTTCTGCTGTGCTGAAATAATCAAAAATTTCTTCAACTCTATCTGAATCCATAATTTCATCAAGAAAGTAGTCTATGTTAATCTTTGTGCCGGAATAAACAATCGCCTCCACTTCCTCAAGTAATTCGTAGATATCCAATCCTTTAGAAAGCGCTATGTCATCCAACGCGATTTTTCTGTCAATTGCCTGAATAATAGAGACTTTGAGCTGGGATTTTTTGGCTACGGTACGAACCCGAAGATCTTCAGGGCGGATTATCTCATTTTCTTTTACGTGCTCTTTTATCACTTTCAGAAATTCCTCACCATATCTTTTTGCTTTTCCTGTGCCAACTCCCGGGATATTTTGAAGTTCTTCCATCGTGACAGGGTAAGTTGTTGCCATTGCTTCCAATGACGGGTCCTGGAAAATCACAAACGGAGGAAGTTCTAATTTTTTTGAAAGTTTTTTTCTTAAATCTTTCAGTATTGAAAAAAGAACATCGTCGGCAGCGCTTGTACCGCCTTGACTGCGAATGTTAGCGACTTCCTCTTCATCTTCAAATTCATTGTCTTTTACAATAGGGAACGGTTTTGGTTTTTTCATATAGCTTTTGCCCTCACTTGTGAGTTTCAGTATTCCATAGGTTTCGATATCTTTACTGATAAAATTCGCTAACATAGCTTGACGAATTATGGCATGAAGTAATTTTTCATCCTCTTCTACGGCAGATCCAAAATTCTCAAGTTCGTTGTGCTGATACGATGTAATATCCGATGTCTCGTTTCCTTTTAGGATGTCTATAATGTGTTCAGCTTTGAATTTCTCTTTTACTTGCTGAATCGTTTCAAGGACTAATAAAAGTAATTCTTGTCCTTCTATAAATTTCTTAGGTTTCATACAGTTGTCACAACTTCCACAATTATCTTGGGTGTATTCTTCTCCAAAATAATGCAATAATAATTTTCTTCTGCATACCGAAGATTCGGCATAAGCTTGGGTTTCTAATAATAATTGATTTCCTATTTCTTGCTCTGCAATGGGTTTCCCCTGCATAAATTTGCGTAATTTATCTAAATCTTTGTACGAATAAAATGTAATGCAGTTTCCTTCTCCGCCGTCTCTTCCGCTTCTTCCGGTCTCCTGATAATATCCTTCTAAGCTTTTCGGGATATCGTAATGTATCACGTAGCGTACATCCGGTTTGTCTATTCCCATTCCGAATGCGATAGTCGCCACAATCACTTCCGCCTTTTCCATTAGAAATTTGTCCTGATTTTCTGTCCGTTGAGCGGCTTCAAGTCCCGCGTGGTAGGGTAGGGCGGCTATACCGTTTACCTGAAGGTTGGCAGCAAGTTCTTCTACTTTTTTACGGCTCAGACAATAGATAATTCCCGATTTTCCGGCTTGCGTACGAATGTATTTTATGATTTCTTTCTCTATCTCATTGTCTTTTTGGCGAACTTCGTAGTAGAGATTTGGTCTGTTAAATGAAGATTTGAACACTGTCGCATCTAACATCACCAAGTTTTTCTGAATATCATTCTGAACTTTTGGTGTGGCAGTGGCAGTAAGTGCAATAATGGGCGATGCCCCGATTTCATTTATTATAGGTCTTATCCTGCGGTATTCGGGCCTGAAGTCATGTCCCCATTCGGAGATACAGTGTGCTTCGTCGATAGCGTAAAATGAGATCTTTATTTGACGAAGCAGCTCTATGTTTTCCTCCTTTGTGAGTGATTCGGGGGCTACGTAGAGTAGTTTGGTTTTGCCTTTCAGCAGGTCTTCTTTCACCACCTCCAACGCCGCTTTTGTCAAAGAAGAATTTAAAAAATGGGCTATTCCGTCCTCTTCGCTGAAGTTTCGCATCGCGTCAACCTGGTTTTTCATCAAAGCAATAAGAGGAGAAATAACAATGGCAGTACCTTCCATGATTAATGATGGCAACTGGTAACACAAGGACTTGCCGCCTCCGGTTGGCATCAGTACAAAAGTGTCTTTTCGGTCAAGCACATTTTGAATAATGGCTTCCTGATTGCCTTTGAATTTGTCAAAACCAAAGTGTTTTTTTAACTCTAAAGTCAGATTTGAATGATTTGTCATTTGTCTATTCTCAATATATC
>JAAYIT010000007.1 GCA_012523295.1 Porphyromonadaceae bacterium
AACCTATTTAAAGGCTCAAACAAGGACGATTCTTAACGCCGTTCTCTCTGATTTTTTGGCTCACCGGACGAGGTCACTCGTTAGCAAGCCTTTTGAGATTATCAGATAAAGATTGCGAAAGTTTAGTTATTTATTAAGTCAACAGCTCTTTCGATTCTGCTCAGCGTCTCATTTTTACCAATTATCTCCGTAATATCAAAAAGATGAACACCTTTGGGGGCACCTACAAGTGATAGGCGGAGCGCATTCATCACCCCTCCTAAATTATAGCCTTTCTGCTCAATCCATTGTTTTACTTTCGTTTCCGTATTTTGTGAAGAAAAATCATCTATGCTGCTCAACAGTTCTTTCAATTCTTTCATTTGAGCCGGAGTATCCTCTTTCCAGCGTTTTCGCACAGTTTTTTCATCATAGCTATCCGGCGCTTCAAAGAAATAGGAACTTTTCTCCCAAAGATCATTTACAAAATCAGCTCTGTCACGAACTAACTCCACAATTTTTCGAACTTTTCCGGAATCTTCAAAAATATCTTTCTCAACTAATATATGTTGGAAAATATCGGTCAATTCCTCGATAGGTTTTACTTGTAAATATTTGTGATTAAACCACTTGCCTTTTTCATAATCAAATTTCGCTCCTCTTTTACTCACTCTATCCAATGAGAATAGATTGATTAATTCTTGCATCGAAAAGATTTCTTGTTCAGTTCCCGGGTTCCAACCTAATAGCGCTAAAAAATTGACAACAGCTTCCGGGAAATAGCCTGATTCACGATATCCTGTCGAAACTACATTAGTTGCCGGGTCCTCCCACTCCAACGGGAAAACCGGAAATCCAAGCCGGTCGCCATCGCGTTTACTAAGCTTTCCGTTACCATCGGGTTTAAGCAGAAGCGGCAAATGGGCAAACTTCGGCATCGCATCTTCCCATCCCAAATAACGATACAAAAGCACATGTAATGGCGACGAAGGCAACCACTCTTCGCCTCTGATTACGTGAGAAATTTCCATTAAATAATCGTCAACAACGTTTGCCAAGTGATATGTAGGAAGTCCATCAACTGACTTATACAGCACTTTGTCATCTAAAATCGATGAATTAATGACTACCTCATCGCGAATCAAATCATTGACAGTGATATCAATATTTGGTTCAATTTTTATTCGCACCACATACACATCGCCGGAATGAATCCTTTCGTTAACTTCTTCTTCAGAAAGAGTCAATGAATTTTGCATTTGCATCCGGGTTGAAGCATCATATTGGAAATTAGCTATTTCACCTCGTTTCCTGTCCAACTCCTGCGGTGTGTCAAATGCGTAATACGCTAAACCTTTTTCGAGTAACTCATCTACATATTTCTTGTAAATTTCTTTCCGTTCACTCTGACGGTATGGTGCGTGAAGTTTATCAAATGCTGTCCCTACGCCCTCATCCGGACTTATTCCTAACCATGCAAGAGATTCAACAATATATTCTTCAGCTCCCGGCACAAATCGTGCTGAATCGGTATCTTCAATTCGAAGGATGAAATCACCGTTATTTTGTTTCGCAAAAAGATAATTATACAACGCGGTTCGAACTCCACCAATATGCAACGGACCGGTAGGACTTGGCGCAAAACGCACTCTGACTTTCTTATTCATATTTAAATTTTATTAATGCACAAAATTACTGAAATGGATTGAATGCACAAAATAAAATAAATAGCGACAGCTCTTAAAAGCGAGTATTTTATGCGTTAATTGGATTTTTGAGAATATTCAGATAATCGGCAGTTGTGAATATCAATCATTGCTGACTGATAAAAATTTTACTATTCAATGTAACTTGCTGTTATTAAGACTAATAATTGGGTTTAGCTCCATCAGCCGGCGGACTTACGTTTAGATTAGATTATAATGCTACAAATATATTAAGCAACGCTGTCGCTAAAAACAGCCACAGCGTGGCTAAATATTATATTTTTAATCCGTTAATCGTGATTTTATTTAATAAATTTGCACTAAATGAAAATATTGATTACTTTTGTATCCGCTTATCGCTTATGCGAAAATAGCTCAATTGTTAGAGCATAACCTTGCCCCAAAAGATTAGAAAATAAAGACTAACCTTGGCAAGGAATAAACTCACTGACGTTGAAATAGCGAAAAATCTTATTTGCGAAAATAGCTCAGTTGGTAGAGCATAACCTTGCCAAGGTTAGGGTCGCGGGTTCGAGTCCCGTTTTTCGCTCAGAAACGAAAAAAGAGGCTAATTCATTTTGAATTAGCCTCTTTTGTTGTTTTAGAAATTAAAATTAGTTGTATTTGTCAACACATTCTTTTCATCTTTGAATTTGTAATAATACGCACCTTTCTTTGATGCAGATTTGTCAATCTCATTCAACTTTTCAATAAAATCAAGACTCAGCATTTTTTTTCTGAAATTACGTTTGTCGAGCGCTCTTCCGTAAATAGCTTCATAAAGCGATTGCAATTCTGTCAATGTAAATTTCTCTGACAACAAATTCAATCCAATTGGCTCTATTTGCGCCTTTCTTCTCAAAATATTCAATGCATCCTCCACCATTTGCTGATGGTCAAATATCAGCTTTGGAGCCTGGTCGATATTTACCCAGAACGCATTGTGAGATTTCAATTGCGATTCATCATACGCATTAATATCAATCAGCGCATAGTATGCACAAGAAATTACCCGCTCACCGGGATCACGATTTATTTCTCCATAGACTTTAACCTGTTCCATAAAGATATTTTCCAATCCGGTAAGATTGAATAATATATTAGATGCGGCCTGATCCACAGATTCGTTTTTCATAACAAACCCTCCCATCAGAGATAATCCGCCAATTTCCGGCTCCATCTTTCTGGGGTGCACCAAAAGTTTAATCTCGTTATTTTGAAAACCAAAGATAATGCAATCTACTGCTACCAAAAATAAATTATGAGATTGATAATAATACGAATCAAAAGTCATTTTTAGAATAGAAAAAGTAAACTTTGACAGATGCTCTTTTATTTAAATCTAAAATTAACATCAAATCAAAGTTTACTTTATTAAAGAATTATTTACCAGAAATACCAATAGAATAATGCACAAAGGGCAACCACACCAAGTGATGCGATAACATCCCACTTATTCCAGCTTTTTCTGATAATTGATTTATAATCATCTGTGAATGTCACAAATTCAACTTGTTTCGCAGTCGGTTTTGGTGTGAAGAATGAAATCACCACCATCATACCCATGATAAACACAAGTAACCAAACCTCGAAAATCAGCCAGTTTGTTTGCCAGAACCAAGTTGTAGATTCCCAGAACCAGCCGGTCATCACGTCTTTTCCGCTGTTTGTAAGGATATTCGTTAGCAATCTTACCATTCCGATAGCGAATCCGACTATCATACCTGCTTCTCCTGCTTTCGGAGTGATTTTCTTGGAGAATATTCCGAGCACAAAAACTGCAACCATGGCAGGTGCCAGCAGTGACTGAATTCCCTGTAGATAGTCATATAAACTTCCTAAACTCATCATAACCGGAATCCAAACGATACCAAGAATTACCACAACTACAGTCGCGATACGACCTACCAAAACATATGTTTCTTCCGTTTTACCTTTGAACATAGGTTTATAGAAGTCTTCTGTAAAGAGCGTAGCACATGAGTTAAAGAATGCTGCCAACGATGCAACTAACGCGGAAATAAATCCAATGGTCACAATTCCTTTTACACCGGCCGGAAGAACAAATTTCACCATCGACCCGAAGGCGGTATCAGGATCATCCAACGCAAATCCACTGTCAGGACGGGCGGCTAATGCCGCAGCAATCATACCTGGAATCAAGAACATAAAAACAGGTAAAACTTTTAAGTAACCGGCAGCGATCGTACCTCTTCTCGCACGTTTCAATACAACTTCAGTCGCTTCACCTTTTTGTTGTCCGAGAACCCGCTGAACAATATGCTGGTCGGTAGCCCAGTACCATAGTCCAATGATGGAAGCGCCGATAAACACCCAGAATCCGGGATAGTCATCGTAAAGCGGATCACCCGTGTTGAAGTGGAACATATGGTTTGTTCCGTAAGCTACACCGTCCTCACCAACATTCAGTGATCTTGAAAATTCAATCATATTGGTCCATCCGTCACCGATATTTCCGGCACCTAAAGCCGCTAATCCGAGGAAAAGCACCAAGAGTGAACCAATAATGAGGATTGGTGTTTGGATTGCCGATAGTGTCATCACCCCTTTCATTCCTCCGAAAACAGTGAAAATTCCCGTTAGAACTATCAGTCCGATAGCGCCAAACCAGAAGGGCAAACCGAGGAGACTTTCCATAAAAATACCGCCTGTAAAAGCAGTCACGCTCACTTTTGTCAATACGTAAGCCACAAGTGTAATAATGGATAACCAAGATCCGGTTGCCGGAGTGTATCGGTTTTTAAGAAAGTCAGGCATCGTGATAATTTTACCCAACTTATTATTCATAAGCTGATAAAACGGAACAAACAGCCATCCTAAAATGAGAATCATCCAGCCTTGCATTTCCCAGTGTGCCATTCCCACGCCTGCTTTTGCACCGGTTCCGGCAAGTCCGACAAGGTGTTCGGATCCAATATTCGCAGCAAAAATAGCTGCACCGATAATATACCAGGGTTCACCCTTTCCAAAGAGATAATCTTCACTGTCTGCTCCGGCCTGAAGGCGCTTGTCTTTCTGTATCGAACGCCAAACTGCCCAAGTTACTGCTACAATGCCGACTGCGATAATTATCCAGTCAAGCCATATAAAATGATGTGGATTCCAATTCATACAATATATTTCAATATTAAATTTTTAATCAATAATTCCAAACTTGTAAATGCAAGTCTGAGTGTATGTTTCTCCCGGTTTCAACACTGTTGAAGGGAAGTTCGGTTGATTCGGACTATCCGGATAATGCTGAGTTTCAAGACAGAATGCGCTTCTGAATGGATAAACCTGTCCGAATTTCCCTGAATTTCCTTTTAAGAAATTTCCACCGTAAAACTGAATTGCCGGTTCGGTTGTCAAAACTTCCATGGAAACCCCGGTAATAGGAGAATATATTTTGGCGGCTAAGGACAATTCACCTGCGGCAGCTTTATTCAGCACCCAATTGTGATCGTAGCCATTGCCTAATTTCAGTTGATCGAAATCATCTTCAATTCTGGCTCCAATTTCAGTTTCATTTCTGAAATCCATTGGTGTTCCTTCTACTGTTGCAATTTCTCCCGTTGGAATCAACACGCTATCAACCGGTGTATATTTATCCGCGTTCAGCATTAGTATATGGTCGTTGATAGTTTCGGCACCTGCACCTGAAAGATTAAAGAATGAATGGTGCGTAAGATTTAAAACCGTTGTCTTGTCAGTCGTTGCATCATAAGCTATTTTGAACTCATTGTCATCCGTCAGTGCGTAAACCATTTTAACGGTTAAATTTCCGGGATAACCTTCTTCTCCATCAGCTGAAACGTAAGTTAATTCCAAGCTTTGCGAATCAATTTGTTTCGCATCCCAAATCACACTGTTAAAGCCCTTCAGACCTCCATGAAGACTGTTTCCATTGTCATTCGCGGCGAGCGAATACTCTTGTCCATCAAGTGTAAACTTAGCATTCGCAATTCTGTTTCCATAGCGTCCGATTACTGCTCCGTAATAAATTTCCGGAGAATCTAAGTATCTCTCAATAGATTGTTCGCCTAACACCACATCTACAATATTCTCATGTTTATCAGGAACAAGCAATGAAACTACTTTTGCACCATAATTGGTTACGTAAATTTCAATACCGTTTTTATTCTTCAAAACATACAAATCTGTTTTCTTTCCATCAATGTCCAATTGAAAATCGGATTGCACCAATGTATCTCGCTCGATGTTTCCACTTTCAGAACTACCTTTTGTACTCGGTTTACAAGCTACAAAAAGTACTGATACGAAAATTAAAGCTAAAAATTTGATCTTCATAGTACTATAATTATTGGTTGAATAAATTTTCTTCAGTAAACTTACCAAGCAACGCGTATTCTTTGTAGATTTCTAAATATGCTTTGTGGTTTTCCATATTCGGTTTGTATTCCGTTGAGAATCCCATACCCATTGCTTTTTGAGCATCCTCTATCTTATCGTAAATACCTGCAGCTACAGCAGCGAACATCGAAGTGCCAAATGCACAAACCTGATCAGCTTTTGCAACTTTAATCGGCATTCCAAGCACATCGGCCATCACCTGCATAACGAATGGTGATTTCAGAGCAATTCCGCCAATTCCGATAACTTCATTGATTTCAATACCGTTTTCGATAAATCTGTCAACTATCGCTTTCGAACCGTAAGCGGTAGCTTCTACAAGTGCGCGGAAAATCAGCGGTGCTGTGCTTCCTAATGTTAAGCCGGTAATTGTACCTTTCAGCATTTGATTGGCATCAGGAGTACGTCTTCCGTTCATCCAGTCGGTAGCCAGAATAGTTGATTCTGATACGGGAATTTTCTCGGCTTCTTCCGTAAGCGCTGGAATAATTTGATCCAATGCTTCTTCGATCAGTTTTTCTTTGGTGTCTTCATCAATCAAGCTCGACTTAGCGATAATATTTTCAATCGGCCAGGAAACTACACGTTTGAACCAAGCGTATATATCACCAAAAGCTGATTGACCGGCTTCCAACCCGATCATTCCGGGGATAACGGAACCATCTACTTGTCCGCAGATTCCGGGAATCAGTTTTTCATCCATCGTTTCATAATCAGAAACCATGATATCACACGTGGAAGTCCCAATAATCCGTACTAACGCGCCCGGTTTTATTTCAGCTCCCACAGCTCCCATGTGCGCATCGAAAGCACCTACCGCAACCGCCACATTAGTAGTTAATCCCAATCTGTCGGCCCATTCTTGTGTTATATTCCCGATTTTCACATCGCTTGTACAGGTTTCTGTGAACAATCGACTTCTGAAGCCTGCCAAGACAGGATCAAGTGCCGTCAGGAATTCTTCTGAAGGGAGTCCGCCCCACTCTTCCAACCACATAGCTTTGTGCCCTGAAGCACAGCGACTTCTGTACATTTGTTCCGGTTTAGAAATTCCGGTAAGCAGCGCAGGCATCCAGTCGCAATGTTCTACGATAGAATAAGCGGCTTCTCTTACTTTTTCATCAGCACGCAACACGTGTAATGCTTTTGCCCAGAACCACTCTGAAGAATATATGCCGCCTTCATACGATGTATAATCGATATCCCATTTACGAGCTAACTCGTTGATTTCGTTTGCTTCCCGGATAGCCGTATGGTCTTTCCAGAGGACAAACATGGCGTTTGGGTTTTCTGCGAATTCCGGTAAAAGCGAAAGCGGAGTTCCGTGTTTATCTGTAAATACCGGTGTACTTCCGGTAGTGTCAAATGCTATTCCTACTACATTTTCAGCTGTTCCGGCGGGGCTTTTTGACAATGCATCTTTTACTGTATATTCAAGTACTTCAATATAGTCGAGCGGATGCTGACGATATTGATTTATTGAAGGATCACAATATTTTCCTTCCATCCATCTCGGATAATTTTTCACGGAAGTTGCAATCTCCTCTCCATTTGCAGCGTTAATTATTACTGCTCTGGCTGAATCACTTCCGTAGTCTAAGCCTATTACGTATTTCATACAGTTATATTATATTTAATTTTTTAACACTAAGATTGTATGGAACACGCCATTAATCATTCTCTTGGATTTGAGAGTTTCTTAAATGGCTGTTTCATATTTAGTAAATTAGTAATTTGGATAAATTGTAAATTAGTTAATTTGCAAATATGCCAATGAAACCGAAAATGGCACATTGGCATATTTTTTTCATTAACAAATTATTTCAATGCTCTGTTTAGCATATAATACACTTCATTATTGCGTAGGTCTTGTTTGAAATTACGCATTGTGGTGTCTTTGTCAATAATTAACAATTCCATGTCTGCAATTTCCGCGAAATCTTCCATGTGCTCTTTTGTCAGAGCGTATGAGAAGCTCGAGTGGTGCGTTCCACCGGCTTGAATCCATGCACCGGCTCCTACTTCAAAATTCGGTTGTGGAATCCAAAGCGCGCAAGCGACAGGAAGTTTAGGAAGATCTTTTGTTTTGATAACGTCAACATCATTTACAATCATGCGGAAACGATTTCCCATATCAACGATTGTACATGCAATTCCTTTACCTTCATGCGCTTGGAATACCAAACGTGCACAAACACCTGCATCGCCAATTCCCAAGAAATGTACCTGAAGCTGCGGTTTTTGTTTTGTGATAGATGGGTTAATTTCCAACATATGTGCCTGAAGAATCGCGCTATTTTTACCATCAAAATTCAACGTGTAATCTTCCATAAATGAACATCCGCCTTCTAAACCCTCACCCATAACCCACATAGAACGTACTAAAGCAGCAGTTTTCCAGTCACCTTCAGCACCAAAACCGTAACCTTCCTGCATCAATCTTTGAGAAGCAAATCCCATCAACTGATCCATACCTTCTAATTCGTCAAAGCTTGTGGTAAATGCTTTTGCACCTTTATCCTGCAAGAAGCGACGTAACCCGATTTCCTGAGCAGCAGCCGCACGAACACTTTTGTGATCAGCTCCACCTTTTGCAGCATTGGGAGCTACATCGTAAATTCTTTCATATTCTGCAACCAACGCATCAATTTCTTCCTCTTTTACAGCTTCAACATAAGGAACTAATTTGGCAATCGGAGCATTATCAACGTGATATCCGAGACGGATTTCAGCTTCCACTTTATCACCATCGGTTACAGCAACGTTATTCATATTGTCTCCGAAACGGATGATTCGCATATCTTGCGCATCAGCCCACGCTACGGAAACCCGCATCCATGTGGAGATTTTTTGGTGAGTTTCTTTGTCTTTCCAATATCCAACAACGACTTTGCGGGGTTTGCGAAGACGAGCTGTGATAAATCCAAATTCACGGTCACCATGAGCACTTTGATTCAGGTTCATAAAGTCCATATCGATTGTATCCCATGGAATTTTTTCGTTGAACTGTGTATGCAGGTGAAGTAATGGTTTTTTGTAATCCATCAAGCCGTGAATCCACATTTTCGCAGGAGAAAACGTATGCATCCAGGTAATTACACCCACACATTTTGTATCGCCATTTGCACTTCTGAAAATTTCTGAAATTTCTTTAGAAGAATTAGCCGTACCTTTGTAAACGACTTTTACAGGCAGATTCCCTGAATCGTTAAGTCCTTTTACCATTTCTGTAGAGTGTGCATCTACCTGCACTACCGCGTCGCCACCGTAAAGAAGCTGAGCTCCGGTCACGAACCATACTTCAAAATCATTGTAATTAATCATATTTCTAAAAGTTTTTGCCATATACCTTTTTCAAGGCAATGGATTGTTATTATTTTATATAGTTTTTTTAGTTGAATGCCGGATATAGGGTGATATGGATGTTAATCTTTTCTGCTTACTAATCACCGCTTCCGTTGTTTACTATTGCCCATAGTACGCGCCAGGACCATGTTTTCGATAAAAATGTTTTTTTATCAGGTGATTATTCATTGTCAAATTTGGGTTAATTCCATATGCCAAATACGCCATTTTAGCAACCTGCTCTACCACTACGGCATTATGAACTGCATCGTGTGCATCTTTTCCCCATGTGAATGGTGCATGATTTTTAACTAATACGCCCGGAACAAAATCGGGATTTATTTCTTTAAAACGCTCAATAATTACAGTTCCGGTTTCTTTTTCATAAGCGCCTTCTACTTCTTCTTGAGTCATGTCACGCGTGCACGGTATGGCTTCACTAAAATAATCGGCGTGTGTAGTGCCTATATTTGGGATATCCTTTCCCGCTTGTGCCCAGGCGGTAGCGTATGTGGAGTGCGTGTGAACTATTCCTCCGATATTCGGAAACGCTTTGTAAAGTTCTACGTGAGTCGGTGTGTCGGAAGAAGGTTTGTATTTTCCTTCCACCTTGTTTCCATCCAAATCCACAACAACCATATCTTCCGGTTTCATCACATCGTAAGAAACTCCCGAAGGTTTTATTACCACTAAATTAGCATCTCTGTCAATAGCGCTAACATTCCCCCAGGTGAAGATTACCAATCCGTGTTTTACTAAATCCAAATTTGCCTGAAATACTTGCTCTTTTAATGATTCTAACATTTGAATATTGATTTATCGATTATTAAGTGTACAAATTACACTTATTAAATTTTGACAAATGTATGAATAATTATTGGAAGTTCGAGGGATACATTATATGTTATGCAACATATATAGAGTAGGAAATATATTAAATATGTGTTAAAAAGAAAAAGAGACAACCGAAAATTCAGTTATCTCTTTCTTTAATAATGACTTATTATTATTTCTTAATGTACCAATTTGCTTGATCCATTAATTTAGTACGTATCGCGTCTTGGTTTGTGGTGTATTTTGAAGCTACTTTATCTGCTAAATAAGCATTGTCATTTCTACGAATCGCGAAACGCATTAAGTCATGGAATCGGTTCCCTTCAAATGCAGTTTCGAGGGCAAGTTCTTCCTGTATTTTATCTTCAACATACAAAATAGAGTCTTGCTTGGTTGGCAATTCGGGAATGACATAATATAATGTATCGACATTGACATTACCGGATCCGCGCATTTTAGTCCCGATATTATTTTCAAAACGTATGTCGCTAAAGTCAAGGTAAGACGGGACATTTACGCTATCCACCTCACTGAATGGAATGATATCCCGATTACTCATGTTGACGGGATTCAGTCCGTTTTTCATAACCGCGTAGGCCATGTTAGGTTTTCCCATTCTGTTTATTGCTTCAGCATACCTTAAATAAAGTAATCCAACTCTGTAAACCATGATTTTCTTACTCGTGTTTCTTACTGAATTAGAACCGGGATTCATTAAAGTGAATTTCGCGATGTACTGTGTAGCAAGAGAATCATACTCAGAGAAATAGAAATTTTGATTAACATTATTTGAAGCCGGGAGTCTATTGGCAGCAGATCCAATTCGTCTTGTATCACCTAATGTGTCTAAATTAAGTGAATGCACATAAACTTGCTTATTCCAATTTCTTATAGCTATTTCTGACGCTGTGATTTCACCGTTGTATGAAATGCTGTCCATGTGGAATTTGTATCCGTATTCATTGGTTGAAGCAATATTGGTAATGTATTCATTCGGAACAGTAGTGAATAAGTTATGCCAACCACCACCGACCGTAGTGTAATTTCCTGTAAATGCAACGTTGTTGATAACGTCTCTTAAAGTAGTATTTCTACCTCTTGGAATCGTATAGCTTCTCTTAAAGATCAAATCATGATACTCCTGAGCCGCTTTTTCATACTGACCAGTCCAGAGATACAAATCTCCCAACACAAATTGGACTGGGAAAAGTAAGTACTGGAAGTTTGTGGAGTGAATCTGCATATTAAGAATTGGTTCTTCTACATCCTTTATAGGAGTCAGCTCACTGATTAAAATATCTGCCAGCTCGTTAAACTTAAGCGGAGTTCTTTTTTGAACTTCTTCGGCTTGCGTCACAGAAAGAATCGGTTCGGTGTAATAAACCGCAGAACCGTAATTCAACGCGATCTGCATATAAGTCCATGCACGAATTGTTTTACAAGCCGCAGAAAGTTTTACTCCATCATCTTCTTTTAGCGTCGCTGCTTTTTCGATGATATAATTACAGTTATTAACTATCGAATAGTAGTCTTTTACATTAGAAGCGTAAGGATTTTCCGGTGATACATTGAAATCATAAATTTCTTTCAAAAATCGATTAGAAGTACTTTGCACTTCCATCAGATCTCCTCTCAATTCACCTAAAAGGACATAACTGTCGGCAACATTCTGTAGCTGTGTGAAAACACCGAACAATGAAAACAGGGTATCATTTGTGGCAGATAAATCATATTCATCTATAAAAACTACTCTTTCAGAATCCGGACTCAGCATACTTTCACAACTAAAAAGTATGGTTCCTGAAATCAGCAGAATAAATAACTTTTTCAATATATTTTTCATACGGTTATAATTTATTTTTTACATTAAGGTCGTATGGAACACGCCATTAACCATTTTCTTGGATTTAAGACTTATCTTAAATGGCTGTTTCATACGGTTATATTTTATTTTTTAACACTTAGATCGTATGGAACACGCCATTAATCATTCTCTTGGGTTTAAGACTTATCTTAAATGGCTGTTTCATAATTTTCATTATAAATTGAATTTAACTCCTAAAAAATAGCTTTTTGTCGGTGGAATTAATCCGGCATCTACACCTTGATAATAGACAGAGTTCATTGAAGAAAACTCCGGATCTAATCCTAAATATTTTGTAAATGTAACTAAATTGTTTGCAGACACCCAGAAGTGAATTCCTTCAATAAAGTCACTTTTCAATGGTAAATCATAAGAAAGTGTTACTGTTTTCAGTCTTAAATAGGATCCATCTTCTATCCAGCGATCGGAGAATCTCGAATTTCCCATCGGATCACCGTAGTATGATTTTGGGATATCGGTAACCTGACCTTCAACAAACCATCTGCGAAGCATTGCGCTTGTCTGATTGCTGTAATCTGAGCCGGCTTCTAATTTGCTTCTTTGATAGTTGTAAATTTCATTTCCGTACGAATATGTAAATACAGTATTCAGCGCAAAGCGATTGAAAAAGAAATTGTTAGTAAAGTTTCCGTAGTATTTTGGATTTGGATTTCCAATGACTTGTTTATCACGTTCATCAATAATGCCATTTTTATCTAAATCAACGAATTTCATATCGCCTGCCGTGAAGTTTGTGAACGATCCGTCAGTATTCAATATTTTCAAGTCAGCGGCTACGGCTTCTTCTTCAGTAGCGAAGACTCCTTCCGTCTTATAGCCCCAGAAAGATCCTGCAGGATTTCCAACAGCAGAAATCACTTCACCATCATAGACCTGAGTTGTGAAACTTCCATTCGGGAGTTCGGTGATTTCATTCTTGTAGTGACCTACAGATGCTCCTATTTCCCATTTGAAATCTCTGAGATTCAATGCTTTCAAATTCAACGAAGCTTCGAATCCGTTGTTTTTCAACTTACCGTCATTTGCCCAGTATTTTCCTAATCCGGCTACATCCGGCAAGTCTTTTATTACCAACAAGTCAGAAGTTCTATTCCTAAAATAATCAAAAGTAAATGTTATTCTGTCAAACAATATTAAATCAACTCCTACATGAGACTTAAAATTATTTTCCCATTTCAAATTTGGGTTTTCAAGATTTGCCAAAACTAATCCATTTGCTCTTCCCATGAATTTTGTATAAGCAAAATAAGCCATCGATTCATTATCTAAAATACCATCATTACCGGTAAGCCCATATCCAGCTTTTATCTTCAAGAAACTTATAAAATCATATGGTTTCATAAAAGATTCAGAAGACAATATCCATGCTAAGTTTGCATTAATAGCTGGGAACAATCCCCAACTTTTACCAAACAAATTAATCCCTCCTTTTATGTCATTTCCAAATCTTGAAGATGCATCCATTGAGAATTGTGTATTGATAAAATATTTATAATCATAATTATAATCCAAACCTAAGTAGTTTGAGATAGATCTTGTGCTATTATTCAGCCCTTTAATACTTAAAAAGTCACGTGTACCGTTTATCGTAGTATTGTTATTTGCTCCAGAATTATGCTCTTCGATATAATCTAATTCATAGTAATTACCGGAAAACCTCCAACCTAGAACAGCTTTAATGTGTGATAATTCATCAAAATCTTTTATATAAGTCAATCTTGAATCATCAAACACACCTATATTTCGAATCACCTGGCTGTTAATTTCGTTTTGTGAGACACCTACATTCGGAATCACTCTTAATGGCTTGTAAAACAAAGGAACAAAACGGCGTTCAACTGTTTTATCGATATTATAATCAAACTCGGTAGTAAATGTCAGTTCAGGAGTGATTTTCACTTTCGGAACAAACCCGATATTCAATCTGAATTTCTTATGATTATTTTGTGAACTTTCAATGAATGGCGCAGGGTTTCCTACATCAAAGCTGTCTGTACGGGCGTATTCTTTTGCTAATTGACCTAAAGATGTATAGTTATACGGATTCAAAATCGGCGATTTGATTTTACTCATCCAGACCGGAGAAGAATAACGACTCATACCATCATCAAGGATTTTTCTCTCGATTCTGGTAAATCCTACATTCAGGCCTAAATCAATGCTATTATTAAATTTCAAATCGGCATTGAAACGGGAGTTGATCCGTTGGAAATTAGTAGTTTTTACTACTCCTTTATTACCGGTATAACCCAATGAGAAGTAATACAATGCTTTATCATCACCTCCCGTTACGTTTATATTATAACTGTTTACATTACCATTTTGGTACACTTCTTTTGACCAGTCGGTATTGTTTCTGTACATATAATATATCATCGGATCGGAAGGATCCGCCTCTAAAAACTGAAATTTTGACGAACTTGGGTTCCAGTCAATTCCCTGTGTTTTAAGCAAATCACTGGCATAAACCCGAAATTGATCCCCTTGCATCATTGGAAAACCGGAGGGTTTTGTAACAAAACCGGTAATCGCTGTCACATTAATTTTAGTTACCGGTGAGGTACCTCTTTTTGTTTTAATGATCACTACCCCATTCGCCGCTTTGCTTCCGTAGATTGAAGTTCCATCTTTCAGCACCGAAATACTTTCTATGTCATTCACATCAATATGGTCCAGCGTATTTGAGAAAAAGCCTTGGTGAATAGAAGATGATTCGTACATACTGTTCCAAATTACTCCATCCACAATAAAAAGAGGTTGTGCATTGGCATTCAACGAATTAATCCCTCTGATAAACAAAGAAGCACCCGCTCCTGTAACTCCGGTTCGGGTAATACCGCGGATATCTCCGGCCAGCTTGTATTGCATGGCTTCATCGGCAGTCATGGCATTTGTTTTTTCAAGATTCTCAGCAGATTCGGCTGAAATTGTCAACGATGAGTTTCTTTTTTCTCCTGAAAGTGTATTTATATTTTTGAAATACCGGGAGTAAACATCCGAATACAATTTAATTTCCAAGTATTCACGACCTCTGACAGAAACTTCTACCGGATTGTAATCATATGCTACGACCTGTAATGTTGCTGACAATGAACTTAGCTGAATGGTAAACTCCCCATTTTCGTCAGTTACAGCAGATGCCTTTTTATTCAAATCCGAGATTTGAGCAGCACTAATCGGCTTTTTTGATCCGGCATCCAGGACAACTCCTTTTAGGGTTTTCAAACTGCCGTCATCCACTGCACTTTGAGCAGACAAACCCGACCAAGCAAATACAAGTATAACTGCAGCTATTACTCTACCAAGTTTTCTAATGAGAACTTTACAATCCATATCTGATATTTTTATGTAATTATTCATTTTGAAATATGTATTCACTTTTTAGATTTATATTACCGGTTCAAGTATAATACAGTCAATATAAATATCATCCTTTGCCGAAGTATTTACTGACTCTATACGTAAGACCGGTTTGATTTGTTCCAGCAATTGACTTTCTGTATTTCCGGTATAGACTGTGTTGCTAAATGGAAATTCAAAATCTTTAAGAACCAGCATCTTATCCACTTTTGTAGGATCTGTTTTGAATGTTGCAGCACCCGCAGAAGAAGTTAGCAATTCATTCGAAGCGTTTACGGCAATATTTGAGGATAATTTTCCACTGCTATTTACGTAAGTGAGGTAGAATTTCACAGAATACTGTGTCTCATCAGCAGGTGCAAGGATTTTTCTGGGAACGAAGACACAATATATATTGTATTTGGCCGATAATGTATTTGGAATTTTAAAATTCACGTATAACCTTGCTAATCCGCTTAGAGCTGCATCTCTGAAAATAGCATAATCTCCATTTGATATTTCATAGCCGCTGCCAAGTCCTGAGTTTACATTGACTGTGTAATTTGAGACAGTCCTGCCAAACGAGGATTCTGCTTCGATGATAATTGGTTTAAACAATGATGCCGTATCAGGCAGCAACCAATTATTATGAACATAGGAATACCCGTTACTCATAATGTTTGGTTGTAATCCGGGGAAAAGGTATTCCGGATTGTAAAATCTTGTTCTTGAAGTTGAAATCAATGGATTATCTGTTACTGGACTTTCAACTTTATTTCTGAAAAACAAATCTTTTACAATTCCCCACATTGTAGATTCTCTTTGCTGAGCAACTCCACCATCTTCTTCAGTTGTGTTGTAATACGGAAAAATTTGAGCGTAAGCTTGATTCCACGCGTTATTATCCGGAAGCAATGCTGTATAAGTACTGTCCTCTACATTCAATCTGGCCAATCTGTTTAAGACCGCGTTAGTCGTTTTGAATACGGAATCCACGAAAACACCATCTTTATAACTTGCATCGGGATCAAATTGCCTTACTGTCAATGAGTTAATATACGTTCTGAGTGAATCTAACCCGGGAGCAGAATTGATAAATTCCCAGATATTTTGTTTATAAGGAGCATACTCGCTGATAATATGTAAAATACCATTGGTCGTTGCTAAATTAGGTTGGGTTATTATCTTTTCGTTGAAATAATATCCTGCAGCCTGTTTTTCAAATGGAATTAATTTTCCGTTTAACATCGGCATTACGCTTTTGGTGATGCCGGAAGTAGTGTGAGAAAATCGGGTAATGTGATTTTTCACAATTTCCGTTGCCAGAGCAGGGTCAGTCGCGTTCAATCCGCTCAATGCATCATTTGATGGAGCCCAAACAGTGAATGTCTGCGGTTTACTTAGTATCGTATCATATCCTGCCGTTTGCAGCATCTGTGCGAAGATGCTTAAATTTGGTTGTGACCTGATATAATCGTAGAGATTCATATCACTCTTATTTTCAGGCAAAGCAGTGTAGTGTGCGTCCCACTCTTCCTTACAGGAAGATGCAGAAAATGCTACAATCAAAGCTATTAGAATTGCTAAGCTATACTGTTTTAATTTCATAATATATATGGTAGTTATTTTATTTTTTAATTTAGAACAAAGAGTAATGACTTTTTAAAAATACTATAAACTATAAACTTTTTTTTACTATTTATTACTTCGGTGTCCATGAATGAATGTTTCACAAAATTTTCTGAATGCACAGCCATCCAACTACGCTAATTTCTAACTATTTCACATCAATAAATATCTTCGCTTTCAAGTACGTTAGTCGGAACAAATTCCAAATAGTCAAACATAAATTCTCCACCGCTCAACCCCTTAACTGTAAACAAATGATTTTCAGCTTTCTCGAACACATAAGTTCCGAGAATTCTTCTTAAGGCAGCCGGACTGTAACGAGAGTTTGGCTGTCCGCAAGACCACGCACAGTTCATACTTACCATTGCGGCAGGTCCTTTCATGTATCCGCGATTACGCATCATTTTATCATTTTCAAAACCCTCCAAGTCTGCCTGAACAGTTCCGGGAGTTTCGTAACCGATAGCTACATCTGTTGCGTAGTTATTGAGGTTTAAAGGCACTCCTGCGGGGATATTATCAAAATAAAGTTGAGCTACACCACGTTTCCCATTTGTCAAATAGCCAAAACGGACTTCATATGTTCCGGCCGGAATTGGTGGTGTTACGATGGAGAAGTCATATAAGTTTCCGGATGTTGCACCTAAAAATATTTCGTCTCCCTGGTAGTTTTGATATCTTGCATCGGCTGTTAGATAACTAACAACAGTTTGCTCTGAAGTATAAAGTCTATCGATGTAGTTTCTTGGCAGTTTGAACTGCAAATTTGGGCCCGGTCCAGGACTTGTAACACCTCTTCCGCGCATATTATTATTTATCAATTCAGGGAAGAAACTTGCACTGTCAAATCGTAATCGCTTTGTAGAGTGTTCAGCTTCAACATCTTGACTATAAACCAACAACCCATCAATTTCATGGTAAACTCCATTTCCTGCAGGATTATCTCTATTGGCTGTAATTCTAATTACGGAACCTTTTTCTCTTAAAAAATTAATAAGATTTGTTTCTCCACTCAATCTTTCTTTTTTAATTTCAATCAATGTGTTCGGGCACATGGGCTCTAAGTATTCATACATATCCACATTTTTCACCATATGACCTGTATCATAAGCATCGATTAACTTCGAATAACCTAATTGTTTGTTTACGAGATGATAAGCTATAAAACGATTCAAGCTGTTTTTACGATTGTATGTATCAGTAATATTGGCATCAGCCGGATATACGAGATCATATATTTCAGCGGCTTTTGCTTTCATACTTTCCAAATCGGTAATTCCGTAGGAAGCAAGTGTCTCGTTACTTTCCACAAAAATTGTATATCCAAATTTTCTGGCAAGTGGAATTTCCTGATAAAACCATTGGTTTGCCTCTCTTGGCACATCTATCAAATAATCAAATTCTTCGGGATTATACGTATCATCTTTGGTTCTCAAAAGCGAATCGGCAAGTCCGGTTGCAATCAATGCTTCATAGAAAAGCGTAAATTTTTGATCGGCAGCCAAAACTTCCACAATTCCTTCACGAACGGGATTGAGCACTTCATCAATCAGGTGTAAAACCCCATTGTGAACCATCACGTTATTCTCAATGATATTGGAAGTTTTATTCACAATAGCATTTCCGGTAGCTCCAAAAGAGATGGAAATATACCTGTCACTCATGGAAGTTTGAGGCAGAATACCGTTTACAAAGTTCGAATAGAGAACTTCATCGCCATTTATAATATGGTCATAAGCAATGAGTTTCAAGGTATCCAATGTGAAATCGCTTAACGAACTCTTGTTGTGAAGCGTATAATATTTTTTCATTGCCTCATTGTTGGGTGCGAAGCAAGTATAGGTTCCGTATGTGTTGAGAAGCCCCATCACATTGGTCGTATCCAACAGTCTGGCAAATTCAGAAAAATCAGCAGAATCGGTCAGGAACTGCCCCATCATTTTGTCTTGAAACGTATATAGATTTTCATCTAAGATTTTATCAGAATCACATGACTGGAAGAATAAAAAACCACCCACCAGCAGTGTAAACACTATAAATAAATGCTTACGAACAGTTTGTTTATTTTTTTCTATTGTTTTCATGTTCATAAATTTTTAACGTGTAGAGGAAGTATTTTCTTCATAAAAAGGATTTTGTTTCAGGTTAGGATTGGCTTCTATTTCCCTTCTTGCAATAGGCATATACATGGCATCCATCACTAAAGCACCAAGTGTGGCAGCAGTAGCCGATGCAGTTTTTCTATCTACATACGTGTTTAGGTTTGTGGTGGAGTTTTCACGTCTTGCCATACGCACCAAGTCAAACCATCTTTTTCCTTCAAAGAGCAGTTCGCGTTGTCTTTCACGAAGAACAAGTTTTTCCATTTCGATCTTGTTTCCATAATCGGCAGCCATCAAAGAATCAGCACCTTCGTTTGAGCGGAGATAAGTCGTATTGATTAGCTCCATCGCTTGTTCAAAGTTATCCAATCCGTCTTTTTGCACCAGTGCTTCCGATTTCATGAGCATAATATCCGAAAGTCTGTATATGATCCAGTTTGGTGTATTGGAGCGGTGGATATAAGTACTGACTCCATCTTGTGACTGTACACGCTGAACTCCTGCATATTTGAAAATATAATACTTACCTCCAAATTCGAAATAGGAATCGAGAGCACGAATATCCTCCTCACTTTCCGTCACATTCGAATTGACACGGAATTTGAAAGGACTGTATAAGCCCGGCTCTTCATTTTGTCCGGCATCGTGTGCCAACGTAATAGGAAATCCAAGTGAACCCTGTCTGTTTGCGGAGTTACCATAAAGTGTCTGAACGGCACTGTTTTCAAAAACATTTTCTTTATATTGAAGTTCAAAGATACTTTCGTTTGAATTACCGAGATAAAAGACCTGGCTCAACACATTTGAACCTAATGCTAATTGATAAGTCGGATTTGTCAACACAGCATCGCAGGCTTCAATAGCTTTATCATACTCTTGATTCCAGAGATAAACATCTGCCAGTAAGCTGTTTACAAGTCCCAAAGTAACACGACCTTTATCGTAATCTCTTTTTCCATAATCAAGCGGTGCATTTTCACGAGCTATCAATAAATCTCGAATAATGTTAGAAATAATTGTCTCTTCCGAATCTTTCGGCAATTGATAGTTCTGTGTATCATCGACACTCGCATCTTCTATCCAAGGAACTTCTTTGAAAGTTCTCAATAAGTAAAAATAAGCCAAAGCACGAATAGTCAGCGCCTCTGACTGGACACGTTTCAAGTCGAACTCGGTGAAATTATTGTCACGATCAATCACATACGGTGCATAATGGAGCAGCGTATTACAATAATTGATAACTGTGTAAAAGGGTCCCCAGGAAGCATACGAATTTACTGTCGTGATATTTCCTTCCAGAACCCGTTGCATATCATACAGCCAATTCGGAAATCCTGAGCCGGCAATCATATTATCCGATCTCAATTCACCCCAGACAACCATTCTATATACCACTTCGGCTTCGGTCAATCCTTTGTAGCAAGATGCCAATACCGATTGCACATCGGATTCAGAACGCCAAAATTCTTCCAAAATTATTTCGCTTTCGGGCTTGGTATTCAACCAGTCTGTACATGCCGAAAAGCTTAATACTGACACCAATATACTGATTATTATAAATTTCTGTTTCATGATATACTTAAATTAAAATCCGATTGTTACACCTAAAGTAAAGTCTTTTGTACGTGGAGTTTGTGAACCGTCAACACTTAATCCTCTGTTGTGAGTCAACGCTCCGTAACCTACCTCGGGATCAACTCCTGTATATTTCGTAAACACCAAAAGGTTATTAAAAGTAAGGTATAGATTTACTTTTTCCAAATGATAAGGTCTTAATACTTCTTTGGGAAAATTATAGTTGAATGTCAAGTACTTGAAACGCAAGAAAGAACCATCTTCCACGTATCTGTCACTTCCAAGCCAGTTATAACCTTCACGATAAAGAGCACGCGGCATTTGAGTAATGTCGCCATCTTCTCTCCATCTCCAGTTTACAGCTATACTCTGATTATTGTCATCATACATATTTTCAGCATGCATCCTGGCTTGATTGATGATTTTATTGCCGTATCTGAAGTTAAAGAACGTACGCATACTGAAGTTCTTATATCTGAATGTCGGTCCAAAACCACCGTTCAATTTCGGGTTGGCATTTCCCAAATACACAATATCCAACTCATCGATACTTCCATCGTTATTAATGTCTTCGTACATTGCATCTCCACCTCGGAATCTGTATTGCATGGTTTGACCATAAGCAAAATACATAAATTTCGGATCGTTATTTTGGTCAAGAATCACATTCCCGGCTGCATCTCTTGCCACGGGAGCATTTTCCTGAATTCCCGGGATGTATTTATCGTATTCATAAACGCCTTTGTATCTGAAACCGTAGATTGAACCAAACGAGTTTCCTTTCTGAATACGAGTCAGATATGATCCGTTAAAGTAGTTGAAATCGCCGTTATAACTATCTAAGATTCCTTGATAAAGATCAATAAGCACGTTCGTGTAGTTTGAAAGGTTAAATGTAAAGTCAACTGCGAAATCTTTCGCTTTCACGATGCTGTTTGCATAGAAATTGACCTCCCAACCGGAGTTATCCATCGTACCGCCATTGATATAGGACAATGAACTAAATCCGGAGATTTGAGAAATTGCCACATTGGGGAACAACAGGTCTTTTGTATTTTTCTTATACAGGTTTATATCCAATATATACCTGTCAAGGAATCCGATATCAAATCCTAGGTTGAATGAATTCGTAGTTTCCCATTTCAGATTTTTCAACTGCAATGTACCGGGTCTTATCGCGTTCATATCAAGATAAGTTCCATAGTTTTGATAGCGGCTGAAGTGCAAGTACTCGGAGCGAGGTTGGTTACCACTGATACCCCAAGCCGGTCTGATAGCAAACATAGTTAACCAAGGTGTGTTTTCTTTGAAAAACGGTTCGTCTGACATAATGTATTTCAAAGAAATACCCGGGAAATGTCCGTACTTATTTTCTTCACCAAATTTTGTACTTCCGTCAATACGGTATGTAAAGTCGGCAATGTATCTTGATTTGTAAGCGTAGTGTCCTCTAAACATGTAAGCCAGCGATCTCCAAGATGAATGCGATGAACCTCCACCTGACAGAAAAGCATTGGTAGATGCATCCGGCGCGGCAGCTGAAGGAAGCGCGTACGAAGTGATATTCTGCCAAGTTGAGTTACCCGTGTTGACCTGGAATGATCCGTAAAGCAACAAGCTGTGGTCTTTATTCTCAAACTTGGGTTGCCAGGCTAAGTTATTGTCCATGAAGACAGATAAGCTTTCAGACTCTCCATCTTCTGCCCTGTTCGTATCTTGCCAGTATTCATTATTTACCTCTTGAGGCAAGAACATCGAAACTTTATTATTGTTGATGTCAAAAGAGATAAATGAATTGAAACGTAACATCTGAACATTCGGATCAAGTAAATCATAAGTCAATCTGAATGTAGGGGTAATACGGAATGATTTATCATTCATCTTCGCGAGCAAGGCTAATGCTACGGGGTTTCCTAAGAATTTTTGATCGTTACTTATTCTCGAATCTCTTGAAATATTGTAATATTTATCCGTATTGTTACCATTTATGTCTTGCTCAAATACACTTACATTTGGCATTTTCCGATAAGCCATGCCTAAAATATTATCATAACTTCTATCATTGCTTGAATTTGTCAAAGAAAACTCTGCACCAAATCGAATTCTGTCCGACACACGGTAATCCAAGTTGGCACGCGATGAAATCCGATTGTATTTCTGGCCGATAATTGTTCCGTTCTGATACATATAACCACCTGACACACGGTAGTTTGCTCGATCACCACCACCTGAAATGGTTACATAGTGGTCGTTGATGTTGCCGGGCTGTACCACTTCTTTTACCCAGTCGGTGTTGTTGTTGAAGTTTTGGTATTCCGGGTGATTCTGGTCGTAATTGTATTCAGGAATATTGGATAAATTTTTATCCTGCCGGGCGTTGAAATAAGCTTCTTTCATTAACATAGTAAAGTTGTCACCATTCAGCATATTCACACCTCTTGGTTGGACTGTACGTGTATAACGATAGGAATAGTCAATCCGTGTCGGTCCGCTCAACCCTCGTTTTGTCGAAATCATCAAAACCCCGTTTGCTCCTCTTGATCCCCAGATAGCAGCAGCTCCGGCATCTTTCAATACAGATATCTCCAAGATATCATCCGGATTGATACTCAACATATTAGCATACTGCTCTTGGTTTGAGTTTGCAAAGTCGAAGTTTGGATCTACCTCAATATTATAGGGCACACCGTTTACAACAATAAGCGGCTGACTACTTCCTGTAATTGAAGTTACCCCGCGAATACGCATTGAGGTTCCTGTTCCCGGGTCACTGGAGTTTGCCACAATATCCAACCCTGCAATACGTCCCTGCAGTGCCTCATCAATAGAAGACACCTGAAGTCCTTCAAACTCTTTGGTGTCAATTTTTTGGATAGCAGTAGAAACCTCACGTTCAGGAATACTAAATCCTCCTTGTGTCTGTCTTCTTTGTGCCACGACTTCAACGGCCTGAAATGTTTTATCAATTTCATTTAACGTTACATTGAGAGTATTTCTGTTGTTGATCCGGATGACTTCTTTCTCAAAACCAACATAGGCTACAGAGATTCTGCCATTTTTGTTTCTAACACGAAGTACATAATGACCGTTTACATCGGTTGTAGTTCCACTGATAACACGATTATTACCATCTATTTCCGTAACACTTGCTCCAATAAGAGTTTCGCCATCAGTAGCAGATGAAACAGTACCTTGAATAATATCACCTCCTGCACCTTGCCCAAAACTATTAGTTATAAATACAAAGCTAAGCAAGAATGATAATGCTAAAATTGAAATATTTTTTGCTTTTTCCATTATTATTCGAATGTCAATACGTTATCAATTTGATGAATTACAGCAGAAGCAGAAGTCGAGATAGCAGATGTGCTAAATAACGGATTTGCTATCGGACCTGTACCATCCACATATTTATATGCAGATGGAACTCTTGAGAAAATGTAATCTTTTGCAATAATATTATAGAGTCCGCCGTCAGTTACTACGTTAGCTGTACGTAGTGGTTTCCCTACCGGAGTATCCATTGTAATTTTCATTGAACCGGATGTTCCCGTTACTCCTAGTTTGTAATACTTGTTTCTCACTGTTCCAAAATGTGTTTGAGTCACATCAGTTTTCAATGTAGCTGACTGATAGTTGCCACTAAAACTGTCACCGAAAAACAAAGAATTATCTTGGAAGTGGTATTTTAAGAAATTAATGAGTCGCTCAATTTCATCCTCTCTTTCCTGTCCGGAAAGCAGATCAATTTCTTCCCAAGTCTTAATGGTTTGTGAAGTGATCGCATTTTGAATAGCATCGTTAGTCGGAACAAAAATTGTATATCTAAATGCATTGAAAAACTTAATCCGATAATCAATACCTTGTTGAGCAAAGATTTGAACAATATTTCCTTCCGGAACACCATTCAACAATTCAAAGAAGGCTGAAAACTCGGGAGTTTCACTCAAAATTTTATAAACAGATCTCAACGCAGGTTGAATTTGTTTGTCGATAAAGAATGTAGAACCGTTGAACTGTCTGAAAACCGTAGTTGTATTCGATTGTGTGCCTTTTGATATGTCACCGCCACCTTTCACTACCAATGAACTTCCCGAACCTGAAATATTTATCAGATCGTTTGCTTTAGTGATATAGTAGCTCTTACCGGATTCTACATCACCAACCACGATATGGCTGTCCAATAAATCCCACAAACGATTTTGCAAGAATGTATTTGAAGTAATTACATCTACCGAATCACCTACAATATCATTTACTTTGTCATACGTATAAGCTGTAGCATTTACAGTTTTTGTGTTTTCATTGTACCAGTATTTCAAAACTCCGTTTATATCTTGTCCCCAAGCAATCGGATCTATGTATTTTTCAAAAAACTCATCCGTTGGGATAAATAAACTGTACTTACTTACCAACGAATTGAGGTATAATTTGTAGAAAGCAAACATAGTTCCATCAACACTTTGTTGAGAAATATTGATCGCCCAGTTCATGATTTTTGAGTTCGGACTTAAAAGTACCGGGCTATAAACCGAAATATAATCAACGGGAGGATAAACTTCATTCGTTATATATACATTGCCGTTTGAGGCAAGGAATGAACTCTCTATATGACTTCTCTGAACAGGCAGAGCATAGTTTTCACCATCTACCATTTTTGAGAATCTGCTCGGAATTGATTCTATAAGCGAAGTTCTCATGTGTCTTTTGATAAATGGAAGAATGATTTCATCCGGCACATTATCCCAGCTGCCAAACCTGTCTTTCAGAATAGCACCGATTCCACTGTTGAAGTAGTTATTCATGGCTTCGTCTGTCGGCACAAACATAGCAGCCATATCTGCTTCCAATGCACCAGCCCTGTATTCATTCCATCCCGGATTGTACGGTAGCAGGTTTTTCACTGTCTCCGGGGTGTTTATTTCCTCATGATTTGCATTGAGCGGACGGGTTATCCCACCATTAGAAGCATAATAAGATTTAATAAATATCGAATCGTTGAATCCCGGATTCAATGATTGATAAAGTTTTGTAGTAGCATCATCATAGACCATCACGCAAAAACGGTCCAAAAGTTTTGAGAAAATTCTTGTACTCGGGTTTTCATGGATGTACTGAGCCATGTTTTGAGGAGGAATTAACACACTTTCAAGCACATGAATGTATCCATTTTTGCATCGTACGTTTTGTTCAATTACTCTTTTATTAAAAACATACACATCGTTTCTTTCTCTTGTCCGGCCGTTTGTCAAAGCCGAGAAGTCATCACTTGTGATTCCTGCTTTGTTGATAAATTCTTCTGTGAAAAACACAATTGTTTTCTGCGTATTGTCTTTCAGCAAATGAATACCATTCTCGCGGTGATAATCCCAGAAAGGACTTGTGGGCAACGCATCGCCTTTTTCAAACGAAAGTGAGTCAATCGGAGCCAGCGATGTTTCTTGTCTCATTGCAGTTTCCTCAATTAGAATTCCAGCAGAATTATAATTGGATAACTTTACGATAGTGTAAGGATTATTCAATAGTGAAAAATTCAATAAGGATTTCTTTTGAGCCAACGATAAGTCTTCGTACTTTCTGACGTTCCACTCATTGTTTTGAAAGAATTCTTTGTATGCGTCATCATTGGCAACAAACAAGGTCTTACTTCCTGTAACCTGTAGAACATCTTTGTACTTTAAATCCTCAATAAGCCTAACGGTATAGGTATAATTCCCATTGTCATTCAGGTAGTCGTAAATACTGCTACCCAAATTTTCCGGTTCTTGATCATCGTAGATGTATTCATCTTTGCAAGAATCAAATGAGAAACTTATCAACAATACCGAAACGAAAAGTACTAATTTTTTAAAACAGTTGCATGTTTTGTTTGAATAGATCTTCATTTTATATTGAATGTAGTTTTATAGTTTAACAAATTTTGTTGGAACTCTATTTTTTGTTTTCAAGAAATAATATCCGGCAGGCAATTCGTTTACATCCACCTCACTACCGATGATTTTCGTTGATTTCATCAAAATTCCTGTCATGTTGTAAATCTCAACATCTATGACATCATTTCCATTTAAACCGGAGAAGAAAATCTTATCTTTTACCGGATTTGGAAAGATTGAGAATGCTGGCAGATTTATTTTCTCGGTTCCCTGAGGAATATTTGGTATTGCAGAAGTCACAAGCCAACCTGCCATTTCATTTGAAACAGTCAAAACTCCTTTTGATCGCTCGCGTTGTTTCACGATATTGGCATAAGTATCAGCAACAGCTAAACTTCTCAGAACTGATGTAGTCTGGTCATTTGCAGTTTGCATTTGAGCTATGAAGACAGGATTTGTGATGGTTTCGCCGTAGTTTATAGTTTTGTAAGTTGCTCCCACAAAGTTATCGGCTGTCCTGCCAACTATAATCGGATTTCCGTTAACAGTTCCGCTCCCCGTTTCGATAGCGAGATACGAGACCTGTTCAGAGCCGAGGGAAGTAGTAATGGCTTCTTCTTTCATCAGAATAGCCTCAAAGCCGGTAGTAGTTACGTTTCTAACACGAACTGTGGTTGCAAAAGTAGAGTTTGCCAATAGCTGCGAGGCAAATACTACCGGTACAGTTTCAAATGGTGTTGGGAAATTAATTCTAATCCACGTAGGTCCAACTGCCACTCGTCCGGATTGTGCCTTTAAGCCTCCAAAATCATATTCACCGCCGGCGAGTATAAAGTAAGAAACATAATCTTCTCTTGAATAAGAAGATATTTTTTGATAACTCCAAGGCGCCAACTGAATATTTACACGAGTAGAACCGCTCACAAGTTTACTTCTCGCAGCTACGAGCGCCGTGAAATTATTATTAGTTGCTCCTCCCAGAATTACATTGGGCACCGTGTTGTAAGGTTTTATAAAGTTCAAGGCATTCCACCCTGTGTTATTAATTCCAATTTTACCAATTTGTATATCATCTCCGCTTGTCACGTCATAACCCACTTCATTGGAAAAGGCAGAAAGTTTTCCGTTTGAAAATTTTGAACGGGTTCTGTATCTAACTTTTTTATAAGTGGTGTTATCCAATGTGTCAACAAAACTCTTCAGACTTCCATCGTTTGAATCATAAATAACTTCAAATGCTCCATCTTCAATGCTTCTCTCGACAACAGCCCCGATGAAATTTTCATAATTTGGATCGTTGATGGTCAATGTCAGATTTTTTGCTCCAAAAGCTATGGCTAACGATGGATTTCTAAACCGGAAAGAGGGGATTACTTCGTATTTTGGATTGTAAGCCATTCTGGATTTATTTGCAGCATAATATTCACCTGCAGGGGTTAAATTACTACCCAAAGCCATCGCTCTACAATCTTGCACCCAGTTATAAATGGAATATCTTTCTACAAAAGAAGTTGTATCTAATACGTTGAGAATTCCTTTGATATCATTAAGTTGTTTTGCTGCATTCTCCGGGGAGAGAGAGCGATCTGCAGTGGGCCACCATTCGTTGGTCCAGTTAGCACCGTTATTCCATTCGGTAATCCAAATCGGGAGTCCGGTTTTTTCATGCACCCACTTCAAGTCATTATACCATTGTTGCGGTGATTTTGCCCAGTAAGCGTGAATTGCAACATAGTCCACCCGATAATTCCTCGCTTTACAGCTATCCAGAAACTCGTAAAGCCAAGCTCCGTTACTGCCAAATGGATCTGAAGGAGAAGGCGAACCGAGTCTCAAACCCGATTTCATATATTCAGGCCAGATTGCAAGTGCTTGCTCAACAGTCATATTGGACTGATCCGGTCTGTTTGGCTCGTTGAAGCCTAACAAATGAGTTACATTTTGTTTCCCGTTGATTTCTCCCCAGCCGGGCCAACCGGCGTTTTGTTTGATTGGAACATATTCTACAGCAGAAGTTGTTGATCCACTGGCGCTCCAATCGTACCTCCAGGTTACATTCAGCGGAGTATATTGCCCGGGATCACTTCCTGCCCAACCTTTTTTGGTAGGCCATTCCCACTGGAATACACGAATAAATGATATTTTATTATCTAACAAATCAGGCAATAGCGGTACTTCTAAGTCTTTGCTATCGGCAATGAATACCCTGCTGTATCCCAATCCATCGGACGACGTAGCAAAGGTAGCCATATAACCTCTTTTAAGCTTAAATGACCTGATTTTATTGTCAAAATCGCCTAAAGCGTTATTGTAAACATAGAGGGAATAGTTCGAATTGGATTGACCGGTGTAGTTCTGTCCGTCAAAAACTGTGAGAGGTTGGAATGAACTACCTTGTGGAATTACTACGGTTCCGTGTTTGTAAATAGAAACACGGCAATTATTTCGGTATGATGCCGCTTCACCATTAATGAAGATTTTACTGAGAAGATTATCTAAAACATACTTAGGACGTACGTTATCAAAGAAAAGCCAAGATTCTTCGGAATTTAGTTTAACGATACTGTTTTCAAGCTGAGAAGTGGTTGCTGTGATATGAAGATCGGTTTTACCATTAATTATAACTTCTGCATCCTTATACGAAGCAGTACTAACCACACTTCCGGTGACTTCGATAACAGTTCGTTGAGAAAAAGAAGATAAAACAGTAAAAAATAATAATGGTATTAGCAGCGTAATTTTTCTAATCATAAAAAAAGACATTTTTTTAAGGTTTAATTTTTTTGTTCTGAAGCAAAATTTATAAGTGTACTTTTTACACGTATAATACAATGCGAAATTATAAATCTATTTTGAAAAAAAAGTGTAAAATTCATTCATTAAAGTGTAATAAGTGAATTTAATGTTTCCTTGTCAAAAAAGCTTGAATAGAGCACTCAGACAAGCGGTCAAAATGATTTATTATTGATATTAGCCCATGTTCTTCGTTTTGATTTTATTGTTTTTAAGATAGATTTTCACTTAAAATGCTATTTTTAGAAATCATTTTTTATAATTTTCCTAAAAGAATACAAAAAAAAAGATGATCAAAATTTCACAAAAAATCTAACGTGAGCAGCTTTATTTTTTTAATTGAACTATTCTTATAATTTTCATTGCATACAAATATAC
>JAAYIT010000059.1 GCA_012523295.1 Porphyromonadaceae bacterium
AATACTAAATAATGGTAGAATGGCAAAAAGTTTCTTCAAATATGGCCTCACTTTTATTGCATCAGTGCTTTTAAATGCTGGTTTTCAATCAAATATAGATGTTTTTAAATTTTTGTCATGTACTTAGCAATTTTTTAATAATGACTGAAACAGAAAAAAAAGTTGCTATTTTTGAACAACAATTACTGCAGTATTGTTCCCGAACATACTGTAAACCTTGTTCCCAAATTTACTGTAGTTCATTTTCCCAAAATCACTGCACTTCTGGTTCCTGTTTACAATTGCATGTACTAAACTCACAATGTTTAAGTCGGCATATTGCCAGCATGGACGAAGTTAAAAGGCAAATCTGCGCATGGCAAAAGAAGAGAAACAATAAAAATGTCAAAATCAACTGGCAGTTTACAAACGAACAGGCTCGGATAAAACTCAAACGGTTGTATCCGTCAGTTCTCAACTAACATAACACTAGTGTTCTTCAAAGATTAAAGCTCTAATGAATCAGCAGCTATTTCGGTAATTGTTTCATTTTTAAAACTGTAAAGTTTAACATGGGTTTGAGATGGTACATCATTGTTTTGTGGTGTAATAACAATAAAATTCATGGCTGTAATCGTATCTAAAGGATTATGGTCGATCCATGTACCTGAGTTTGCATAAATTGATTTTTGTCCAATATGATTAACCGAGGCTTCAATGGTTGGAACGTGTGTGTGTCCAAAAACAACGATTCTTGCATCTGAATCAGGATTTAAAAAATATTGGATTTTGGCTTGACTATCCAATGCGCCGGCACTTGCTGAACCGGCAATAGCTTGTAATGTAGGAATAATCACCGGCACATGATTATAAACTTGTCTTTGTCCCCAATTGTCCTGAATTCCATTATAAAGATTCACATCAATAAATCCACCCGGGCTTGTTTGAAACGGCAATAAATCATTCACGGCATAACTGCCGGTGAATCCATCTATATTTGTTACAATTATTTTCTCATCAAATTTATTTTCAATCGTTAGATAGTTGATGGCCCAATTCCATATTTTCCAATAAGTAAATAATAAGTCCTGACTTACATCGCCCGAAGTATTTTGCGTTACAAGAAGAGCAGTATCTCCTGCAGCCGGACATTCCTGCGATACATGAAGCGCACCTATTCTAGTAAAAAAGTAGCCAGGGGGAGTAATTGAGCCTGGTGCAATATCCTGATTTGAGAACGGGTCAGGCGCACAGAAGAAATTGTAGCGGTGGCCGTGCTCAATGGCAATTTCGGGATAGCCATCAGGAGAGTATGTGCCTAAGCCTAAAACATTATCGCGTACCTGTTTTATTCCTGGCAGTACCAGCTCAACATTTTCTTCCGAAATCGTCAAATCGTGGTTCCCGGGAACGTACGTTACTTTTATTTTTTTTCCCTGAATGATGCTGTTTAAAACATCGAACACACCTTTGTTGGTTATTGCAATTCGCCGTACAAAATCTGCCTGATCTTTTCCCTGATATGTATCTATTGAAGCCGGCACAAACCATTCATCCAACAAGTCGCCGGCAATAACAATTTCTTTAACATATTGGGATGATTTTATCTGATTGAGCAATTTTTCAAGAGAAGGAAGGTTGTCCTTGCATTCGGAATAATCAAGGTTTGCACCAAGATGCATATCACTCATAACAACGATCAAAGTTCTCTCATCTCCACCATTATTATTATTAAACGGATCAATACTTTGAAGTGTTTCATCTTCAAAATCATCTTCTGAACAGCTATTGAGGATAAAAAACACTGCTATTATAGTAATTGAAACATAAATCAGAAATAATTTGTTTTTCATAACCATCGTATTCTCAAACAGATTTAAACCTAATTATTCATTCAAACATTTAAGGCATTGATACTCCTTCGAACCATTCATTCCATATTGTTTCGAATGTACCATCTACCTTCATGGCATCAAGGTGACTTTGCCATTGCAGAACAGTACTTTCGGGCGTGTTTAAGGAAAATGCGATATAATCTTTATAGTTCAATGCCTCCATATGTTGGGTCAGGTTGCTCAATGGCACCTCGCTGATATCAGCCAGCCATTTCATGTCCAAATCTGTCATTAACAAAGCCTGAACGTCGCCGCTCATCAACTGTTCAAATGCTTCCATGGAGGTGAGTGATGTAGCCACAATATTTTGGAAGTTGTTGTTTACCAGAAAATCATGAGTGAACCAGCCGTTTGGCGTGGCAATAGATTGAAGCGCTTTTGCCTGTTCAAGTGTTTCAATGGTCAATCCTGAAGATGCGAGGGTATAAAAAAAGGTTCGGCTAGAGGAAATTGGGCCAACCCATTGAAACATATTTTCGCGTTCGGGTGTGCGGGCGGTATTAAACAGGGCGCTGTTTGGCAGATATTGCACTATGGCGTAAGCATTATTCCATAAAGTCAGGTTGATTTTGTTAACATAGCCTGTTCTTGTCATTATTTCATTCACAATATCTATGGAAGAGCCTCTAACTTCAGCTGAGGTACCATGGCCATATTCAAAGCTGGTCGGTGGCGAATTTTCAGTATAAAGTTGAATGGTTCCTGCGATGTAACTTTCGGGCATAAATGGTAAATATTTCCTCACAATCGATACCGTACTTTTATCTTCAATCATAGATTTTATCTCATTCTGAACGCTGTTTACTACTGCGTCGCTTACATCATTTGAAAAAGCAACATAATAATAAACAGTACGGTAGCTTGTTACCACATGGACGTTTTCCAAATAATAACCCGAAGGAATTGTGGAAACTAAATGGTAAAAATCGCTGGAAATAAATCGTATCTCACTATTCATAAATGCGTCAAGTGCCTCACTGTAGGTTTCGTAATAAACCAGATTTGTAAAACCCATGTCTTCGAGGGTAGTAGTTTCCCACCAGTCGGTGACTACTGCTATGGAGGGAAGCTGTTTACACTCTTCAATGGGCAGGTGAAACATAAAGTTCGATTCTCCATTTTCAAATATGGCATACATTCCCTTGCTTGTCGGACCAGCCCATTTGAACAGATCCGTGCGTTCAGGGATATACGTTGTTGATAACAGTGCTTTGTTAGGGCCACTTAAGATCGCATCATAGGCTTCCTCCCATGTGCCGGCCATGCTCATTTTCATATCGACACCTGCACTTTGCATGGCCTCGGTAGCAATATCAGCATCTATTCCAACAACGTTCTCATTGTCAGTAAAAACGTAAGGGACAAATTCGCTACCGAAAACCTGAATGGTTTTATCTTCTAAATCGTCTTTTTTGCAGCTATTCAAGCTTAGCAATACCGCCATTGTTAAAATGGAAATGGCAAGAAGCAAATTTTTGTTTTGCATATCTAAATATTTTTGGCTTTTGCCGGTTTATACTTATTCGTCGTTAATACTGATAATTATATCGTTACTGGCAAAGACCTATTTCTTTATTAATTTTCCCCGGTGAGTTTTATTATCAAGCAACAATTGGTAGAAATAAACACCACTAGCTAAGCTTGCTACGCTTATTGTTTCTGAGTATAATACACGTTTCGACATCACTCTTTGACCCTGAGAATTGAATAATTCGAAAGCTATATGCTTGTAATTTTTATTCAACTGAAAAGATAATTGGTCATTAAATGGATTAGGATAAACAACGGGGCTATTCGTTTCTAAATCGATTACAGAAGTAAAAGAATGTATTGAATAATAGTAATTTGTTTTATAAACAAAGGGGATTCCATCGTAATAATATGATGAGGATTCCTCTATTAGTTTATCGCCCGATTCATTATAAATGTATTCGGAGTCGTCAGTTTTAATAAACTCACCACTTTGTTCATCGAGCATATAGTTTGTTTCTAAAATAACATTTCCATTAGCATCATAAGCTGTTTCCTGTTTGATGAAAACCACGAGCTGGCCGTTTTCATTTAGTGAAGAATACTCCATCAATATTTGTTTATTGTCTCCATTGTATGTGAATTCTTCTTTCGCACTGACATGCAACTCTGTTGAAGCTGTATCGACCTGCAATAAGATTAGCTGAATTAAATTTCCGTGAGCATCGTATATAATTTCGTGCTGCCAACTATTCACCCACACACTATCTTCGTTGTCCCATTCATATTCAATCACTCCTGTTGAATCTCCATTTTCGTTGAAACTATACTCCGTTTTACTCACATTTATCCAATCGCCGTTTGTGTTGTCCCATTCCGATGTAATACTTTGAAGCCTTAGCCCGGTTTCGTTATAGCTATATTCCGATTTACTGCTATTTACCCATTGATTTAATGATTCGTCCCATTTTTTGATTATTACCAATGTGGCATTTCCATGTACATCATAACTAGATTCAGTCAAATTGTTCCGGCCTTTCCATTGGTTAGTTTCACCATCCCATGTGTAGTAGCTGGCTAATGTTTGATTTCCTTGTTCGTCGTATAAATATTCATATTTAAAACTCCCGGCTTTAAACACCCAGGTATTCGTTGCACTATCCGGTAGTGATGCATTATAGAGAGTCCGGTTTCCGTTTGAATCATAAATTATTTCGTTTCGATGATGAAGTGTCCACTCTCCTGTTTCATTGTTGTAATAATGGGTGATTGAAATAATAACATGGTCATTATCCTCTGTGTAGGTATGGGTACTTTCTGTTTTACTATTCCATTCCCATTCTTCGGTATCATTACTCCACAAATAATTAACATAAAGAATTAAATCACCCTCAGCATTATATTCCCACTCAGTTTTATTTCCGGACTCCCATTGTCCAGTTTCACTATTCCACTTATCCGATATTATCAGTGATAAATTACCATTGTCATTAAATATCGAATCCAATCTTTGCCTGCCTTTCCATGAGTTGGTTTCAGTGCTCCAGTAATACCAGTTGTAATAAGTTCTGTTTCCATCGGCATCATATTCCCATACTTTCTTATCTCCACCATAGATTGTTCCTTCGTATGTTTCAACATATATTATACTGTCGAGAAGTTCCAGTTCTGCTTGAGCAGATTTCAGTTTTACTTGTTTTTGCGATTGCTTGTTATGTGTAGAAAATAAATCTAATCCGACTAAAGAATACTCAGCCTCCGGTTCGCCAGCGTTAGAAACTGATTCAATATTTTGAATAATATCAGGTACCTGAGCATTTATTTTATTGAATAAAGCTGTTGATACAAAAATAATTGCAAGTAGAGTATAAATTTTTTTCATAGCTTTTGATATTAAAAGTTACAGATATTTTGATTTTTAATTATTACAAGGTTTCAGGTGGCGACTGTACTTTCTCCATTTCATAAGTAATGGTAATATTGTTCTCGCGCAAACCTGTCCATATCATTTTGTTTCCATCTATGGTGAAATTCCAGCACTCATATGCAAGGCCAGTGCCGCCGCTGAGCAAGTCGTGAGAATAGTTGCTTGCCATCAGGTTACCATACAGAAAATAGTGCCCTTCGTTGTCCTCCTTTTTAATCCAGTTGCTATTCTCGTATTGGTAGTAGTAGTTATAAGTTCCATCGTCAAAATATTCCCAATAATGATACAAGCTGTCGGGAGAACCCTCGGTAGTACAGCGCCCGTACCAAATGCCGGTAAATTCATCACTGTAATCATCGCTAACTTTTTGGCTGGAATAAGTGTTTGTATTAGTAATTGCCTCCCCATTCAGGATAAATGTTTGGACTGAAGAGGTAAGTATCTCCTGTTTAAGCGACAATATTTTCAATACCATACGGTATGAATCTCCCAGTACATCCGTCCCATCAATATAAACAAGGTTTCCGTTAATGTTGTAAGTGTAATTGCTGCTTACCCGCCAGCTTTTGTTGTTCTCATCCAGCTGATATCCCGTAGCATACAACTCCGTATTGTCCGATTTAAATTCCATAACATAAGTAGCATCGGTCAAAACGGGCTGCTCATTTACCAATGTATTTACCCATGTGCCTTTTAGAAGTTCAGCATAGTTTGGCTCTTCATCTTTTGTGCAGCCGCCAAATAGCAGGGCGGGCAGGGCAAAACTAAATAGAATTCTTAATTTTCTCATATTCTCATTTTTTCCAGTTTAACATTATCTGTTTCTAATCACATCTATTTTCTTCAATTGGTCGATTAGTTCTGGTATCTTCTCAAAATCATCACTCTTCGAAAAGAAATAATCAGCTCCGGCTTCCATGGCCTGTTTTTGGTAGATTAAATCAGAATAAAAAGTGAGCAACATTAATTTTATCGTGTGATTCTCTTTCCTTACTTCACGAATAATATCTACGCCGTTTAGCCCGGGCATTTTATTATCAAGAATGGCCAAATCAGGGCTAAATGTTTTCAGACCTGCAAGAGCATCGGTACCGTTGCGGTAAACGCCAAGCACTTCAACGTTGTCTATCAGGCTTAGCATTTTTTGCAACCTTTCGAGCATTAAAACAGAATCATCAGCTATCACTATTCTCATTTGAGGTCATTTAATTGTATTACACAATATGACCCTATTTCAGTAAACTAATTGTAGGAAAAAGATGAAATGCTTGTAGGGAAAAACTGATTTTTTTGTAGGGGAAAACTTACACTGGAATTTATGGTTGAGTATTTTACTTCAATAGTTCGTTAATAATTTTTTATGTCGCTGACAATGAGTCGTTTGCGCCTTGTTGATTTGATAGTCTAAATTGTTGATTTTTTATTTGTTACAAAAATTGTCTAATGTCTAATGTCTAAAATCTAACGTACTATTGTTACTTATTCACTTGAACCCAATACCTCTTCACAAGACGAAATTGCTGTCCGGCTATAAAAAGGAAATTACCGACGATGGTTAATGTTGGTTGAGTAACTGGCTAAATCAACTGTTTTTCAATGCAATATCGAGCAAGGTCGGTATTCTTTTCCATTTGCATTTTTTCCATAATCCGGCTCCGGTAAGTGCTGACCGTTTTACTGGAAATACACAATTCATTTCCAATTTCCTTTAGCGATTTTCCAGCCGCAATTTTAATCATAATATCAAATTCGCGGTCCGAGAGCTTTTCATGTACCGCTTGATTGCTGTCGTTATTAAGTTGCAATGCCAGACAATGGGCAAGCGACTGTGAGATGTATTTACCATTTTTATTGATTTCCTTTATTGCCAGCAGCAATTCTTCGGCAGCAGTATCTTTAGTGAGATAACCCGAAGCTCCATGAGTAAGGGCACGTATGGCGTATTGTTCCTGTGGATGCATGCTAAGCATCAGCACATGAGTTTCGGGCCAGTCTTTCTTTACTTTCTGAAGAATATCCAAGCCGTTCTGATCGGGTAAGGAAATATCGAGTAATAGTAGTTCGTAAGTTGCTTTATTGAGTAACTCAAACACTTCGCCGGCGTTTGCAGCTTCATTAATTGTGAAAGCCTCACCGCATTGTGCAAGTATCTGCTTTAAACCGTCGCGAACAATTTTATGATCATCACAAATCAATATATGCATAGCTTATTCTTTTTTTACAGGAAATGAAATTTCAATTTTGCTTCCATTTGTATCTCTTCGTGAAATTTTGAAACTTCCGCCAAGAAAAGTCGTTCTTTCTTTCATACTCATAATCCCAAACGATTTTTTCGAGTTGATTTTATCTTCCTTAATGCCCACTCCGTTGTCAATTACTTCAAATTGAATAAAATCGTCGTGTTGATGGAGCATAATTTCAATATGCGTTGCTTTTGCATGTCGGGCGATGTTGGTAAGCGATTCCTGCATAATTCGGAACAGCGGCAGTGCATCGTTGTTAGAGATGTGAATTCCGTTTTCAATATCCAGAAAAATTTTGATACCGTAACGTTGCGAAAATTCTTTAGTGTACCATTCAATGGCAGCTTCCAATCCAAGGTCGTCAATAATTTCGGGCCTTAGCTGCGATGTAATCCGTTGAACAGTCCGGATGGTATCACCTACAAGAACTTTTACATCTTCCAGTCTTTCTTTTACAATTGAATCGGAAGCGCGTTGTTTTATAATTTCCAAATCAATTTTCACGGCAGTAAGTGCCTGCCCCAAATCGTCGTGTAATTCTCTTGCTATGTGCAAGCGTTCATTCTCTCTTGCCTGTTCAATATGGTTCGACAGCTGATGTAGTTGCTCCAACGACTTTTGGAGTTCCTTTTCAGTATTTTTCCGTTGGGTAATGTCGTGTACCGTCCCAATCCACTTCGAAGGTAAGCCGTTGGAGTCAAATGTCATCTCGGCCTGTTCGTGTATAAATTTTTGTTCTCCGTTGGGATAGATTATACGCAGGTCGATGTTTAAGGGAATATGCTTGTTTTTCACATCTTCGATGTCAGCCATTAGTAAGGGATAATCATCCTGATGAACCATACTATAAAACAAATGAAGCGTAGGCTCTACTTCACCGGGTTGATATCCGAAAATGCGAAAAGTTTCGTCAGAACATTTCATTTTATCGCTTTGGTAATCATATTCCCAGCTCCCCACACGGGCAATTTGTTGTGCCTTAGTAAGTATGGTTTTACTGGCGCGCAGTGCCTCTTCTGCCTGCTTTTGCTCGCTGATATCGGTACCAACCCCAATCAAATATTTTTGTCCCTGGCTTTCGAATTTAACTGCTGTAAGCAGGAAGGGAATTGGATGTCCATTTTTTGTCAACAGCTTCGTTTCAATCCCGACTCGTCCTTTATACTTAAAGCTATCCAACGATTTTAAAATGGCCTGATGATTTTCAGGCAAATGCCATTCCAAAAAGTGTCGTCCTTCCATTGCTTCGGGCTCATAGCCAAAAAGTGTTTCGTGTTGCTTGTTCCATGCAACCATCTTAAGTTCGGGGTATGAATAAAGATAAAATATGCCGGGAATACTGTCCAGCAAAGCTTTATTGAATAATTGCTCTTTCAGATATTTCTGTTCTCTTTCAGCTAAACGCTCGTTGGCTTCGGCCAGGTTTTTTATCGATTTGCTTAATAATTCTGCATTTTTTTGAATAGTCTGTTTCTGCCTGAAAAGATCAAGAAAAACAGCTACTTTGCTTAATAGTATTTTATTTGAAAATGGCTTAAGCAGATAATCAACTGCCCCTGAAGAGTATCCTTTGAGTTCCTCTTCCTGATCGAGATAATTTGCCGTTAAAAATATTACCGGCACTTTATTCTCTACTCTGTTCTCATTAAGTTTAACCGCCAGCTCAAAACCTGACATAAGCGGCATGCGAACATCAACAATGGCCAAAGCAAGTTCAATACCGGCTGATTTAACTAAAGCCTCATGCCCCGACATGGCCTGAATAACATTGACATCTATCCTGTTCAGCACGGAAGACAGTAACTCAATATTTTCCTCATTGTCATCAACAATCAGCAAGGAGGGCAAGGAGTTTAAATGTGCCATTCATTTTTATTAAGTTAATTGTAACTACTCAGGTGTTAAATATGCAAATATTACCCATTCGATAAGAATTCATTTTATGTGTAGCGACATTCAATGCAAATTGGATTGAATCAAAAGGATTACCACCTTTTTTGATAATGGTATCAACGACAGAACGTAAAATCGAGAATATTTCAGCCCCGCCATTCAACGACATTAAAAATTGGAATGAAAGACTTTATTACTTCGCCCCCATCACCTCAGCAATCTTAGCCTTCATAGCCTCACCCCGAAGATTACGGGCCACAATAGTACCATCAGGTCCAAAAAGAATGATATGCGGAATACCCTGAATACCGTAAATATCGGTAGGAATGCGCTGAGCATCGATGATCTGCGGCCAGGGAATACCCAATTCCTCAATCTTCTGAATGGTCTCTTCGGGCTTATCCCAAACAGCCACACCCAAAATATCCAGGCCCTTTTTGTGGTACTTTTCGTACAATTCCACAATATGCGGAGTTTCCTGCAAACAAGGCCCACACCAGCTGGCCCAGAAATCAACCAGCACATACTTGCCCTTGCCCACATAATCCGAAAGCGATTGCGTGCCCTGAGCGTTGGTAATGGTAAAATCCACAAAAGGCATGCCTTCGGCCGTAGTCATCATAGATTTATTTTTTTCGTAAATGCTCTGAGTCTGAGGATTGTCTTTGAGATTGTCGCCCATAGCTTCGTAAGCATCGATCAATTCCTGAGGACTGGCAAAAGAAGAATACAACATATAGGCAAATTCACCCACAGTATTGTCTAAATTCTTATCCAAATGCTCCCTGGCCAAAACCTTAGAAGCCGGAATCACCTCATTTTCGTAATAAGCCTGTTGTTGTTCGGGACTAATTCCCTCCAGCTTTTGACGGGTAGTCTCGTTGAGCTGATCCATGGCAGTATAAAGCGCCTCGAAAGACTTGCCCAGCGCAGTGGAAGAAGCATTAAAAGACTTCTCCATATCCAGGTCGATACGAGCGTTTTCGAGCACGAAGTAGGAAAATTTATTCCCGATCAGAGCAGCACAAACGGCAGGCTCTTCGAC
>JAAYIT010000060.1 GCA_012523295.1 Porphyromonadaceae bacterium
GAAAATTTTGTAACAAAAGGGAGGGAATTTCTTTTGGATACGGTACAGATGAGAAATTACCTGTCGGTACTGGACAAACAGAAAGATTACAAAGATCAGGTGGTGGCTTATGTGCTTATGGCAAATTCTTATGACAAGGTAATGGACAGCAGGAATGACTATGCGGACTATTTGTACCGCGAAGCTGAACGACTTGCCAAGTCGAATAAAGACCTTTCAATGAGCGTGTGGGCACGAATGAATTTTATAAATAACCGCTATTTTTTCAGGGATTATGAGCAGCTAATCCCGGTTTTATTGAGCGTAATGAATGATTTGCAAAGAAAAAGCAATACGAAATTGATTTTTCCTACCGAAACATATAAGCTAATCGGGTGGATTTTGCAAACTATGAACGATACAGATGAAAGTCTGAATTACTTGCTTAAAGCGCTGAAAACTGCCAAACCCGATTCCGAAGATCAAGCAACATTGCTGTACAGCGTTGGTCTTCATTATTTTAGAATAAAAAATTATGTAGAAGCTGAAAAGTATTTTGACAAAACCGCCGAAATTGCATTGAAAATAAACGATATGTCTCGCTATGCCAAAGTGCTGGGCAGCAAAGCGGAAATTTTAGAAAATGATGGAAAAATTTCGGAAGCCATTGAATTGGCAAAAGAGGATGTTAAATTATCAAAAGTAGCTAAAGATGAGCAAAATACGATTTACTCGCTTGTGTTGCTTTCGAGACTTTACATAAGCAGCAATCGCCCGGATGAGGCTATTCCGTATTTAGCCGAAGCTGAAAAAATAGCGTACAGTAAACCTTACTATTTGAGTGCCCGCAGGAGAATTGTGATGATGAAATTGGAGCTATTAGACGGACAAAATACAGCAAAAGAGTTGAGTCTGCTAAAAGAATTGAAAGCATTGGAAGATTCGGTGAGGAAAACGGATGGTGAAATAGCGGTGCGAAACTCACAGTACCAGATTATAAAACGGAAATATGAAATAGACCTTGAAAACACTAAAGCAGCGTATCGCCAGAAAACCAATATCTATATCATTATCTGTATTATTCTGCTTTTTACTGCATCGTTTATTTATTGGAGCTATAGAAATAAGCTTAAAAACAGGAGTTTGGCTTATGATAAATTAGTGCTCGAAATGGAATTGGAGAAGCAAACACTTGAACTGAAACTCTCTGAAACCGAGTTGAATCTTAACTCACAGATTGAATACCTCAAAAACAAAAACACGCAGATAAAAAAATTGAATTTTGAGATTCAGAAATTAGAACGTACATCCGGTTATAATTTGGAGAAAAAAGAAGGAAAACTGCATGCCCTGCTTGATTCTCACCTGATGACGGAGGAAAACTGGAAACTGTTCAAACTCCAATTTCAGAAAACATTTCCTGATTTTTACGAAGATTTGCTGGCTAATTTCCCCGATTTAACTGACTCAAATCTGCGTATTGTTTTACTATTAAACCTTGGATTCAGCTATAGTGAAGCGGCTTCATTGCTCGGTATCACATCAGAAGCTGTACGCAAATCCAAGCAACGGCTGAAGAAAAAATACGGCGAAGGCTTATTGTTTGAAAGTTTATTTGTTGATACCGAACCCATAGATTTGGAATCCTAATATTCATCCGATTGCCTATTCAATGAGTTTTTAATTCATCTTTCTTTTTGAAATCCACTGCCTTACAAATCTGTCCGGTGCCTGCACTAAAAGCAAAGCCGTGGCAATAACAACCATTCCGAGAATTGTCGGCAAATCGGGAGTTTCACCTTTTACAAACATCCAGCTTAAAATAACACCTACTACAGGAATCAAAAACTTCCAGATATTCAGCTCTGAAACTTTCACTTCCGGTCTGTTCAGTAACCCGTACCAAAGCGAGAATCCAATGGCAGAAATCAATGCTAACCATAACAATGCACCGTAAAACTCTATCGGAAAATTATATGTTTCAGGTTTTTCTACCATCAATGAAACAACTAAAAGCCCTACTCCTCCGATCATGTGTGCAAATGATGTAAGTGCAATCGGTGAGATGTTGGCTTCTTTTCTTTGTGAAACTAATATATTCGTATAACTACCAATACTTACACTCAATAACAGGAGAAAAACTCCGGTGTAAAACGAGGAACTATTTAATGAAATTTGCCCTTTCGTCAGACTGATAAACACAATACCTGTCAGCCCAAGCGCAATCGCAATTCCTTTCCGAAGAGTCATTCTTTCGTTTTTCATGATAAAATGTGCCATTAAAGCCACCACAAGCGGGCCTGCACCGATAATAATGGAAGAAGTTGCCGCCGGGACTTTGTCTATCCCGACAAAAAACAATCCGTACTGTAAGAATGTCTGCAGAAACGCAAATAACAAAATGAACCGCCAATGCCTCATACATCCTCTCAGGCTCACTTTTTTATGCATCATAACCGGAATCAGTAATAATCCCGCAAGAATAAACCGAATGCCTGAAAGAAAAATCGGATCTGCGTATTGTAAACCGATTTTCGCACCGGCAAAAGCCGAACCCCAAAGAACACAGGCTAAAATTGCTCTTAATCTCATATATAAAAAGCGGATCTTCGTGATTACCGAAATCCGCCAAATTACTTGTTTATTATTAAATTTTATGATTATCCGTTTTTGTTCCTAAACTTAAATAATTTTTTTTTAGATTGGGACTAACCGCTTCAAGTCGGATTGTCCCGTTGTTTAATGACGTAAATATGCAACAATTCAAAATTGCAACAAATAGGAATGATTGCGGATAGACATATTAGATTTTTAACGAAATATTTTGATTTTCTCTCCCACTTGTATCGCATCGCCCAGATTTTCATTCCATTTTCTGATATCAGCCACCGAGCAATTATACTGTCGGGCAATGGAATAAAGCGTATCACCCCTTTTCACTGTATGTATAACAGAATTGGCCGTGTAATGTTCTTGGTAGGCGTTTTCAGCCGTTTCTACAGCGGCATCTGAAGCATTAACTATCAGTATTTGTCCTGCATGAATGTTATTGGAAGTAAGATTGTTCAAAGATTTCAGCTTATCCACAGTCAAATTGTATTTTCTTGCAATTGAAGAAAGTGATTCACCGCCTACAACCCTGTGTTTTGCATGAGTTGGCAGACTTTCAACCGGATTTTGATCAAAAACGACAATTTCTATTCTATCCTGCCGGTTTAATTTTTCGGAAGAGGAATTATGCTGTTCTATATTGGATTGGTTCACTTCATTTTTCACACGTTCCTCCGGCTCAACAGATTGCTGTTCCTTCCTATTGACCGTTTTCTCGAAATCAATTTTTTGAATCTCCACCAAAGGCATGGAAGGCACATTGACCGCTTCGGTAATCAACAGCTTTTGCCCTCTTTTTATCCGTTTTGATGGTAAATTATTCAAATGCTGAATGGTGGTAATCGGGACATCGTATTTCTTAGCTATGGAAGCTAAATTATCCCCTCTTTTCACGGTATGATAAATTGCATCGACTATTTTTTTCTGCGAAACAGGATGATTTGCAGCCGTTGATACTGCGGCTGAATTAGCCGGTAACCGCGTCGAATTTCTTACGTAAGATTGTGAGTTTTTGTTATCTATCACCCTGCCTGCTTTCAAGTATCGGGATGCATAATATGCTTCAGTAGAGGAAGATATGATTACTCCCTGCTGTACAGAAGCATGGATAAAGTCGAACTCTCCGTTTGGTTTAGTTTCCGTAACAATACCAACATGTCCTACTACTTTATTTTTCCTTCTGCCTTCAAAAAACACCAAATCTCCGGTCTGCAAATCTCGTTTCTGAACGGATGGAAATTGTGTCGCTTGATCGCGTGATGAACGGTTCAGATTGTACCCGAAATTCTTATAAACATGGGATGTGAAACCTGAGCAGTCGAAGCCTCTTGAGGTTGTACCGCCATAGCGATATGGCACCCGCAGGTAGTTTCGGCCGTAATTTATCAGCGAATCTTGCAATGTTAAAGTGACTGTATTTTGTTCTGCCCGGGTTTCTGAAGAAGTAGAAACCTGAATCTGGGATTTCGACTTACACGAAATACAAGCAAGCGTAATCAGGCAAGTTATTATTATGTTTCTATTCACAAAAATGGAATTACATTCAAATTTCACAAATAATCTACAAATATAACCAATTAAAGGGAATCAACCTTGAGTCGTTTTTGCTTTTTAACAAAATATTGAGGTTCAAGCGAGCGAAGTGCCGTAAAACTGCGTATTTACATTACATAATCCAAAGCACCATCAATACTATCGCCATACTGGCTGAAATCATCAGAATTAATCGGCGGAGAAGTTTTATCTTCTTGGAAAACATAAAGAATGAGGTCACGACTAAAAAGAAAAGCATTGCTCCATAAACCGTTGATATCCAATGAAACTTACTATTTCCGCTCATTTTGTGAAGATTAACCATTTTGTCAGCCAATCGAGGATAAGTAAATTTTGTAATTACCGCCTCGCCGGTCAATGAATTGTAGTGTCCTTGCTTGAAGTAATAAATACCATTTTCCTCTTTCTGGACTGTCAGGTTGCGAATAAATAAGGCTCCACCCAATTTTTCAGCAGAAATTCCTTTTGCAATTCTCATTTCAAAAGTTCTTTCTTTTTTCCAAAAATCGGTATTCCTGTAAACCAAAAGAATGCCGCTCAAAGCATAAACTATGGTAAACCCAATGGTAATAAATGCAATATCTCGATGCAAAGATCGCATGATTTGAGAAAATCTATTTTTTGTCATATTATGAAATTTAAAAACCGTAATTAGCTGTCAACGCAAAATTTCTCGGATCAGTCGGATTTAAGTATCCTCCGCGATAATAGGCTGTGTAACCGATTTTGTTAAAAATATTATTTATAAAAATCCGAAAATGTAACTTGTTAAATGCATATCCCAACTGCACGTTTGTAGTGGTATAGGCATCGGCCAAAAAAGGCTTAGTATTGGGTTGGATCTGATGACCCGCGATTTCGCGCTGAGTGTATTCAGCCAAAGGGCGTTCACCAACGTAATACGCACCCATCCCGAAGGAAAGATTTTTAAGCGATCCTTTAGGAATACTGTAATTCACCCAACCATTCGCTGTGTGTTTCGCAGTATTCATAGGCGCTGAACCATTTACATAGTTGGGGCTGTCCTTGTATTGCGCATCCAAGTAGGCATAACCAAGCACCACATCCAAGGTCGGCAATAATCGTCCGGTCAATTCAGTTTCAAGCCCTTTTCGAGTGAGCTTCCCAACTTTCATATAGTGTCCGGTTCCTTGCAGAGCATCATTTAGGATTTCGTAAGTCAAATTATCATTCAACAAATCAAAATAAGTCAAATTAAAGCGTAATCGCTCCTGAAACCATTCGGATTTTACTCCGATTTCTATTTGTTTTTCTTTGGCTGCACCTACAGGCGTTCCGTTTTCAAGCAGATTCGCGGCATTTCTCAACGAAGTAGTAGTAGTAAAAGAAGCAAATAGGTTAATATGCTTCAAAGGAGAAATTATTATTCCCAAAATTGGATCGAACGCGCCACCTTTTACTGCGGAAGCCACATGTCCCGTAACCCCGTTTGACAAGCTGTATCTGACTCCCAGTGAGGTTTTCAGGTATTTATTTAATGTTATTACATCTTGAGCTGACAAGCCATAGCTGAAATTTCTTGTTGTAATCGGATCAGCAAACGTCAATTTTACTCCATTCGGCAGTACATTATTTATCGGATTCAACACATCAATAGTGTCAACAATTACAACATTCGTAACTGTTGTACTCACTTCGCTAACCCGATAATCTGCTCCAACTTGAAAAGTATGCTTGATATTCCCTGTAAAAATATCTTTCCCTATAAAATCAAGCTGAAACAGTTGATTGTTATCATCTCTTGTACTGCCGCTGTACTGGCGTGAGCGGTGATTATAATCGCTGTTTTTTGCCGACCTCTTCAGCACATTCGCGTGTCCGGCAAATTTTTGAGTTGCCAACTGAGAACCGGAATAAACTCCGCGAACACTAAATCCATTTCCCAACTTTCGGTTAAATCGTGCTGTATAAGTCATTATATCTGTAATATTCCTGTCATTCTCAAAGCCCATAAATCGATTAGCAGGCATTTTGAAAATGGCATTCACACTGTCTGAAGCTAAATTTACAGTTCCCTGATCGGGGGTACGGCTATCATGCAAATAATCCATCTCGAGCACAAAATCTGTGTTTTTATCAGGACGCCACGCAAAAGAAGGATTAATGTATATTCGGTCTTTGCTTACATTAACCCGATAATTATCCCCTCGCTCAAAAGCTCCATTCAACCGAAATCCTAACTCTTCATTTTCACCCATAACAGACTGTATATCAAATGTTGGTCGCACAAAAAACCAACTTCCCATTCGTAAGCCCACGTTTCCGGAATTTTGGAAATGAGGAGTTTTAGTAGCGATATTAATCGCTCCCGCAGCCGACCCGATATCACCTCCGAGTCCTTGAGATAGGGATGCAGAGCCTCGTAAAATCTGAATTGTCTCCACCCCTTGCATATCGGTCAAAAATCCGTGACCACGAAAATCACTTTGCACTCTCACACCGTTTTTCAACGTAGGAATTCCTCTAAAACCACGTGCGGTAAGACTTTCTGTAGTCCCGCCAAAAGTTCCGAAGACGCCTACTCCGGGAGCATTTCGCACTGCTTCGCCTAACGAAAGAACGCCTTGGTCAGTAATCATTTTGTGTGAAATTACTGAGATGCTCTGAACTTGCTCTGATGTACGCAGCGGAATCCGGATAAGCATATCTAATTTTTCAGGCTCCTTCCTACGCATCCCAAAAACCTCAACATCTGCAAGTAAGTTTTCATTGGGGAGCATCTTGACTTCAAGTTCTTGATAAGCGTCTTTTTCTAAAGAAATGTTAGTCGAAAAGGTTTTATATCCCAAATAAGTTATGTCGATTGATTCGGTTTTTTCAGATAAATTTGTAATTTTAAATTCTCCGTCAAAATTAGTAACGGTAGTGATATCACTATTTTTACATCTAATTTGAGCACCTATAAGCGGATTGTTTTTTTCATCGACCACTCTTCCGGAAATAATAAAATAGTTTGCATGTAAAGTGAAGTAATTTAGAAAAACAACAAGAAGGTAAGTTACTGTTTTTTTTACCATAAGAGAATGTATTTGAACAAAAAAAATAGTGTTTTTTTTAATTGCACAAAATTACCTACACCCCATAAATAGGGCAATACTAAATAGTAATGATTTTTTCCCGGCTAAAATCATTAGATATAATGATAAAAAAAAATACACTCTAAAAAAACATCATTTAGATGAGTTTTTTTAGAGTGTACAATTATTTTCAGGTAAAGCTTTCTGTTACTAATTTATTCTAAAAAGGCGGTTTATTGCTGTCGGACAATGGCGCATTCTGCAGGTAAGATGGAGGAGCCGGATCGATAGTCGCGATTGAAGTTTCGGTTTGCGCTTCCGGTTCAAATTCAGTATTCATTCTGGAGGCGTGAGTAGTATAACCCTGATTTCCAAAATCCATATCATCAGTGAGATTCATGAATTTCGCATACACATTCTTAAATCGAAGTCTTACGTCTCCTACAGCACCGTTTCTGTGTTTTGAAATGATTATCTCAGCTATTCCGGCAAAAGAATTTCCATCTTTATCGGCTACAAGTCCATAATATTCCGGTCTGTGTATAAAGCAAACCATATCTGCATCCTGCTCAATAGCTCCCGATTCTCGCAAATCCGAAAGTTGCGGACGCTTCCCTTCAATTCCGGAACGACCTTCCACACCACGATTCAACTGTGACAAAGCTATTATAGGCAAGTCAAGTTCTTTTGCAAGTCCTTTCAGTGAGCGTGAAATCATACTCACTTCCTGCTCTCGACTACCGAATGAAAATCCGCTCGCGTTCATCAATTGCAAGTAGTCGATGATCACCATTTCAATACGATGCTCTTTTACCAACCTGCGCACTTTGCTGCGAAGTTCGAAAATTGAAAGACTCGGCGTATCATCCACGTAAATAGGTGCTCCGTAAAGTTTCGTCACATCTCTGTCAAATTGCTCCCATTCTGTTGGTGATAATTGTCCGTTTTTAATTTTTTCACCTTCCAGATTACAAACATTCATCAATAAACGATTGACTAATTGAACATTAGACATCTCAAGCGAGAACAAAGCCACAGGAATGTTATAATCAACAGCCATATTCTTTGCCATTGTGAGTACGAAAGCCGTTTTTCCCATCGCTGGACGAGCCGCAATAATGATTAGATCCGATTTTTGCCAGCCGGAAGTGATCTTGTCTAAATCTGTAAAACCCGATGGTAAACCGCTTGCACCTTGCTTTTTGGCAGCTTCTTTCATCCTTTCACGCGCCTCCTCAATTACCGGATTTATCTGCGTGAAATCTTTCTTCATGTTCTGCTGCGTAATTTCAAAGAGTTTGGCTTCAGCCTCTTGCATCAAATCATCAATGTCCATTTTTTCATCAAACGCTTTCTCCTGAACTTCGCTTGAAAGACGAATCAATTCACGTGCAAGATATTTCTGAACGATAATTTGCGAGTGATAAATAAGATGCGCCGTGGAAGCTACACGTGAAGTAAGCAGTGTAATAAAATAAGGACCCCCTACTTCCTCAAGCGTTCCTTGCTTCCGAAGCATTTCAGTGACGGTATGCATATCAATCGGATTTTGATGCAAAGCCAGCTCCACAAATGCCTCAAAAATTTTTTGATGAGCTATTTTGTAAAAATAATCAGCTTTCAGAATATCGGAAATTGTAGTGTAAGCCTCCTTTTCCAACATGATCGCGCCCAGCACATCTTCTTCTAATTCAACGGCTTGTGGAGGTAACTTACCGTATTCATTGGGCGAAATTGGCGTTTTTACTTCTTTTCTTTTACTTCTTGATGTATTACTTTTTTCTACCATTTTTATTTTTAATATTTGAGTTCAAAATTACAAAAGAATTCAAGGTTTGGCAAAAATACATATTAACAAATGTTGAAAACTCTGATGAAGAATTCAAATCTCTCGGATTTGATTTATCTCAAAAAAATTAACGATTTACAACCTACCCTTTTGGGAAAGCAATCTTATCTTTATTAATTGTTAATTTCTTATCCAAATCGTAACTATTTTAGTAACTTTGGCATTCTTTTTTACTAAAAAAGAATCAACCTTTCCGGTGTAGATATTTGTTGATAAATAAACGTTCAATGTCATGGTTTTATACCCCAATGCAAAAATAAATATCGGTCTGAATGTGGTAGAGAAGCGTTCAGACGGTTATCACAACATTGAAACAGTGTTCTATCCGATAGATTTGCTTGACGAATTAAAAGTAGAACTTTCGACATCAGACGTTGTATATCGGCTATTCTCCAAAGGTATAAAGATCGGCGGAAACACGGACAACAACCTGGTTATAAAAGCGTTACAACTAATAAAAACGAAACATGAGATTCCACCTCTTGCTATTTTTCTGAAAAAAAATATCCCATTTGGAGCTGGATTAGGCGGCGGTTCGGCTGATGCTGCATTTATGCTGAAGCTGTTGAATAATATGTTCAATCTTAAGATCTCTACAGAGCAACTTGAAGTCATGGCAGCAAAAATTGGTGCCGACTGTCCCGTTTTTATTCAAAACAAACCTGTTTTCGCAACCGGGATCGGAAATGAATTCACTCCTTTGGAATTTTCGCTGAAAGGTTATTGGTTACTCTTGATAAAGCCGGACATTTATGTTTCCACGCCTTTGGCGTATGCGGGAGTCACCCCATCAAAACCAAAGAGCTCGCTGATTGATCTTGTAAAAGAGCCGATTTCTGAATGGAGAAATTTGATTTTCAATGATTTCGAAAAATCTGTTTTTCTTAAACACCCTGAAATTGAACACATTAAAGAGAATTTATATAAATCGGGGGCGAAATATGCATCTATGTCGGGTTCAGGTTCATCGGTATATGGGATTTTTGAAAAACCTCTAAACCTCACGAATAGGGACTTTCCTTTTGATGTAAATATAAAATTTGATTTTTGGGAAATACCGTTATAATTTGATTTCTATCGTCTATGACAGTACGGATAGTCCGATAATTTTCCGTTTGTGAGGATAAAAGGACTTTTATTTCATTGTTGTCCGATGAAATTTCACTGTTTTATGCAGTTTGCTGTTATTTAGACTAATAATTGGGTTTTGCTCCGTCCGTCAGCTGACGAACTTGCATTTAGATGGGGATTATAGCGCTTTAAATATTAAGCGACGTTGTGGCTAAAGGCAGCCAAAATGGCGTGTTCCAAACGTTCTTAAATTAAAAAAAAATGATTATTCGCATTCCGTCCTAATAAATTTGCGACAATGACAAACATAGCATCTAACGGCATCAAGACGTTTGATGCGTTTTTTATCTACAACGGGTCAAACCGCTTGGATCGGTTAGACCCTATGTCATATTTGAAATTTTGGATTTTAGGATACTCTGCGGATAGACATAAAAAACAAATTTTCATCGTATGAAAGTATATCAACCAAAAGAAGCGACTCCGGAGTTAGTTTCAGCCCTCGAAAGATTATTGCCACAGTTAGATACTTCGGTCGAGATATTGACGTTTAAAGAATTAGACTCTTTGATAAACGATGAAAACACCTGCTTTTTTGTAGGAGAGAAAGATGGTCAGATTATGGCTACGATATCGATTGTGATCTATAAAATTCCGACCGGAGAGAAAGCCTGGATTGAGGATGTAATTGTTGATGAGTCTGTCAGAGGCTTTGGTTATGGAAAGAAATTGATGAATTTTGCAATTGATTTCTTAAGAAATAAAGGAATCTCGAAAGTAAATTTAACGTCAAATCCAAGCCGTGTTGCTGCGAATAAGTTATATCAAAGTCTTGGCTTCAAAATTCGTGAGACAAACTTATATCGTATGGAAATTCAAAAATAACAATATTTGACTTTCGCAAGTTGTTACAGCCGGCTGTAAAGCTGCTTTTGAAAAAAGATATGCTGTTTATCAGAATTATAAATTTAACAAAACAGCAAAGATAGATTTTTATAGTTTTTTATTTCAACTACTAATAATGAAAAAAACATTTTGGATATTTTTTGTATTTATTTTTTCGAACATCTTTCAGACCTACTCGCAAGATAAGCTTACTGATATACTTCAGAAA
>JAAYIT010000405.1 GCA_012523295.1 Porphyromonadaceae bacterium
AACCGCCACATATTAGCACCGCCCCGGGGGGCACCGTTCGGCGTTGACTTTGGAGACGGCCGAGCAGTACCCTTTTTTTAAGGGCGGGCCAAGCATCACCCGCTCCGCTCGGCACCGCAAAACTGCTCGGCCTAGGGACCAATGTCAACGCCGTAATGGGGGGACCCGGCAACAGACCAGCATCAGGCTTACCCAATTGCTCTTGATTTATAGCAGCGTAATGATGTATACTGAGGCGTACAATATGAAGTGCATGCGGATGTAGCTCAGTTGGTAGAGCATCAGCTTCCCAAGCTGAGGGCCGCGGGTTCGAACCCCGTCATCCGCTCCATTTTATTGCATTTTGCATGGTGTTTCGGCTGATGTAGCTCAGTTGGCAGAGCGGCCGCCTCGTAAGCGGCAGGTCGAGGGTTCGAATCCCCCCATCAGCTCCAAAAGCGCCCCCGTCGGGAGCGCTTTTTATTATTTATTGCTATGAGTTATTCATCTGTTCGTGTTAGAAAGTAAGCAATGAACGGGCTAACATAGCTCCTCCCGCTCCTAAAAAAGCTCCCGCTAAAACATCTGAGGGATAATGAACACCCAAATATACACGAGAGAAACCGATTGAGTATGCTAACATCATAATGATTCGTGACCATATATCAGCAGTATGTGGCCCATTCGCCAGTGCCCAAGCAAAAGGTAAACCTATAGCAAACGCTGCGGCAGTGTGCCCAGAAGGGAAAGAGTAAGCGCAAATTGGCACCTGAAAAACACGAATATCTGACAAACGCAATTCTGGCCGGGGTCTATTTATCTGGCGCTTAAGCACGTGAACCATGCTATGACTAATAGTGGAAGATACCGCCATAGCTAGCGACAATTGTACCATTTGAGGGCGGCGAGCGAGAATACCCCATCCATAAACGCCCATAATGCTACCTATTGTTCCCCCGGCAGATGCTAGATGCGTTAGTCGGGGAATAATTGCATCTAGTATCCGACAACGTAATTTAGCGTTAAAAAAATGGAGTAGGCTCACGTCCTTGGCCGTCATCCAGGTGCGCATGAAGTTAAAGTAAACTTTAACGACCCCGTTCACTTGGCCAGACATTTTCTCCACCTTACTAACAAATAGTGTTCTGAGCGTTACTAATTGTGAAAACGACCAGCAGGTTCAAGAGTACCTACTGGTCATTATATGGTGGGCAGGAAGGGACTCGAACCCCCGACCTCTACGATGTGAGCGTAGCGCTCTAACCGACTGAGCTACCTGCCCATTAGCATATATAATGATACTGCGCGCCTTCATATCTGTCAACTATTGAACCAATTTGGCTGCTTGGGCATTTACATAAGGAAAACCAAACAGATGGTGAGCACTGTAGCTGGTTACTCGAGCTACTTCCCCTAATGTACAGCCATATATTTGTGCCAGTGCTTGCGCTACATGCAAAACATAGGCTGGCTCATTTCGTCGACCGCGTTTGGGTACCGGGGCTAAATAGGGTGCATCTGTCTCCAGCAAAACTCGCTCTAAAGGAACTTGGGCTATTACCTGACGTAAAGCAACTGTATTCTTAAAAGTAATAGCCCCACCCACACCAATGTACATACCCATATCTAAAATAGCTCGGGCTGTTTCAATGTCACTCCAAAAGCAATGCACAACCCCTGTTAGCGGACTGACCTCCCTCAAGCAGCGGAGAATATCAGTATCCGCCTCACGCACATGTATAATCACCGGCAGCTTGTACTGCTGAGCAACGCGCAATTGCTGAGAAAAGGCGAGTAATTGGCACTCAGGCAAGGTGAAATCGTAATGGTAATCCAAACCAATCTCGCCTAATGCCACTACATTTGCTGCAGTCAGCAACGAACATAGCGACTCCTGTGCTTGTGCGTTCCACTCTGCAGCATGATGCGGATGCACACCCACAGCAACTCGCACAGGCAACGATGCAGAATCCATTCTAGCTGCGAAGTCCACAGCTGCCAACGCTGTTGATAGGTTATCGGAAACATCCAATATTCCTACTACACCGCTGGCAGCCGCTTGGCTCAATATCGCTTCTCGTTCTTCAGCAAAAGCTGGGTGTTGCAAATGAACGTGGGTGTCAATCAAGCCGGTGTTCAACTC
>JAAYIT010000061.1 GCA_012523295.1 Porphyromonadaceae bacterium
ATAAAAAATACGGAATACCGGGTCTCTTAGCTGTTGAACACTACAATGATGCCTGGGGAAACGACGTTAGTGACAAATACAATACAGCCACATCAAAGATAATTGTTGGACCATTTAGCCTTGAGAATGTTATCTTTACAGGTGAACCGAGAATAGGTCAAGATGGAAAATACGAAACAACTAAGAAAACTGATTTATTTGGAAATGAATATGATGTATATGTGGAGGATGAGAACAGCCCCAGGCATGGTGTTCTTGCCTTAAGAATTGGTCCGCTCAGAATTGGAATAGATTCAGAACAAATAAGAGCTGCAATACAAAACGGATACCACACGATTTTAGGTGACCCTTATTTTCAATATAAACCTTATATTCCACGTTGGTTTTTTCAATTTGGATGGTAAAAAGAAAAACTATGAAAAGAATACTGTATATACTTTTGCTTCTATCACTATCCTCTTGCGAAATTGAATTGGAAGAGATGTATTTAACCAGAAACGAGTATTTAAGTGATATTTTAAGAATTGATGGTTATTATTATGATAAAGAAGCCGATACTAAACGCATTAAACTGCGTTATTTATTCTACAAGAATGGGGTCAGTTATTATGATAGTGATAGCTCTTATTACGATAGTTTTACTGAACTCGAAGAATATATTAAAAGTTCTAACAAATCAAATATATTTCAAAAATATGCATTTGGTTGGGGAATCTTTAATGTCATGGATTCTACTATATTAATTGAAGAGTATTTTCAAAGCGCCTTAAATAAAAAGCTCACAGCCATCTTTTCAGGTAAAATACTGAATGATACTACTTTTACGTTAAATGAGCGGTATAAGTTGGATCAGAATGGCGATAAATACGATTTGTATGAATTTGATGCTACTTATCATTTCAGGCAATATTCCTCTAAGCCTGATAGTACCAATAATTATATAAAGTAGAGATGGATTAAGAAGTACAAAAAAATACATAGCAGCTTACAATCAGATGAATTTAGAATATTTATAAAATAACAGCACTGTAGTTCCCACTGTTTTTTTTCTTGAATACGCTTTTGACCAAATCTGTCGCCTAGCTAACAGAGCCGACAAACTCTATTGCCAGACAGAGTCCTTCCATTGCAATGAGTTAAACCAAAGACGGGCTGGGACACTACGACGATTCGTCTATTCCTAACGAGGAACACCGTATAGAGTATCATGCCGCTACAGGCAACATTGATTTGAGTATTGAAAATTCTTTTAAATATAAATGGTGGCATTTTTCATATAAAATTCTAAGGCGATGGTAAAAAGATATTATTTTATATTATTCTTCTTGTTAGTGTTTCAAAACATTGTTTCTCAAGCAGATACAGATTATGTTAACAATAACGAAGATCCTTTTTTGATTTTCAAGTGCGAATCTATGCCGGTATTTAAAGGTAATTTATCGTTGTTTGTACAAGATCAGGTTCAATTTCCGAGCAAAGCGTTGATTGATTCAGTTGAAAATGTGGTGATTGTTTCATTTTTGGTTGACACAACGGGTAATACGATAGAACACGCTATAGTAAAAGGACTTGAGGATGAATTCAACACTGAAGCTTTAAGGGTAGCAAAACTTGTTAAATTTGAGAAACCAGCTATGCAAAGTGGAAAACCGGTAAAAGTAAAATACACTATACCTATTAAGTTTATACCACCAAAGCAAGATGAAAAAGAATCCTTTAACAATGGTATCGAGCTGAATCTTTCATTTGACAAAAATCCGGTTTTTTTAGGCGATTCTTTAGAGTTAAGGCTTACCTATAGAAATAGGACCTCTGAAGTAATTGATTTCTATCCAGAGGCTTGTATAGGTTTGTTTCGCCATGATACGGTATTCATATCCTATGAAACGGCTGAAAGAATTGGGATTATTTTAAATAATGTCATCAACTATGATAGCCTTGTGATTTTAAAACCAAATGAGGAATATGAATGTGCCTACAAAATTCTTGTAGACAGTAGTTTTTTCTATTTGAGAGAAAATGAAGTGTATTTTAACTACTATTTTTTCGATAAACCTAAGGGCCTTTTTTATTCATGGAGATGGAGACTTAAACCTAAATTATCAGCTTATTCATCTAATCATACAATCATAGTACTCCCCCAAAAAAAATAATTTCACATAACATATCATAGAAATCCCCGGTCAGCACAAGCAAAGCTTTAGTTATAACGCTCACGGTCGTGTGACGAATGTTCGTGAAGAAATCGGCACGAAGGTCTTCGAGCGCTCAACTGAATACAACGCCTTTGGTCGTCCACGCAGAGAGATTTATCCTTCGGGTTATTACGTGCTCAATTGCTGACGGAAAAGAAAAACACCAAAACCACCACCACAAAAGTTGAATTGCCCGGAAGCGGACCGCAGTGAAAGTCTGGCCCCGAAGCCGATATATAGACACGGCGCCCGAAGCGCGCAGAGGCCGGCAAGGTTTTTTGTGAAGGCTCGAAGAGACTAGCAAAAAACGCCGGCGTCCAGCGCTGACCAGCCGGGGATATCGGGAGGCTGAGCGGCCGGGCTTGAACGCAGGGAAGCGCTGCGAATAAATAAAACCTCAGCAAGCGCATCCAGCAAATCAAACCGCGATGAGCGCTGCTAATAATTCTCGCACCTTCTTTCGAAATGAGCCTTAGCGTGCTTGCAAACGGGGCAGGGATCAGGAGCGTTTTTGCCTTTGTGCACGTAACCACAGTTGCGGCAAGTCCAGCTAATATTTTCTTCGTCCTCGAACACTTTGTTTTCGGCAATATTCTGCAACAACTTACGGTAGCGTTTTTCGTGCTCAGCTTCCACCTTGGCAACCAGAGTGAAAGTGGCGGCAATTTCCTTGAAACCCTCTTCTTTGGCAATCTGCGCAAACATAGGATATAAGTCAGCCCATTCTTCGTGCTCACCATCTGCAGCAGCCTTCAGGTTTTCGGCAGTAGTACCGATCACGCCGGCAGGATAAGAAGCCGTAATTTCAACCATACCCCCCTCAAGATGTTTAAAGAACAATTTGGCATGCTCTTTTTCGTTGATGGCAGTTTCGGTAAAGAAAGCACTGATTTGTTCGTAACCTTCTTTTTTGGCTACGCTGGCAAAAAATTCATAACGAGTTTTGGCCTGAGATTCTCCCGCAAAAGATTTAAGCAGGTTTTGTTCTGTTTTGGAGCCTTTAAGTTGCATAGTCGGTAATAAGTTTAAGTTTAAATAGGAATCAAATAGCGAAGCACAAATATAGCAAATATTTGAAATCAACCCCGGGTTTTTCTCTCCCGAAAAACATTTTCCACACTAAGTGGACAAAAATTTCGTCCCTAAATAGCGCATTTGGCGTATATATTTGCGTTTTCGTCCCAGTTTTGAGAGGGCATAGCCCATTTTTTTTAAAATACCTGCGCGCGAAGCTACTTTTGGCAGATAAATTTAAATTCTGCCAAAAATTAATAATTAATAAACCCTTATGAGCAAACATTTTTTTAGCTTCCTGGAAGACACCATCAAAAACCATTGGGATGCTCCCGCAATGACCGATTACGAAACCGATTTTACCATGACCTATGGCGAAGTGGCAGAACACATTGCCCAGCTGCATTTGTTGTTTAAGGAAATGGGACTTAAAAAAGGAGAAAAAGTAGCCCTCTGCGG
>JAAYIT010000062.1 GCA_012523295.1 Porphyromonadaceae bacterium
GAAATTGAACTGGACGCCGTGGCCGACAAAGGCGAAATCCTTTTATATGCCATCAGCGAACACATAGAATTTGCCGGAGTGCACAGCGGGGATGCCACCATACAGTTTCCTCCCCAGAAGCTTTATGTCGAAACCCTAAGGCGCATTAAACGCATCAGCCGACAAATTGCCAAAGAACTTGATATCAGCGGACCCTTCAATATTCAATACCTGGCCAAAGGCAACGAAATCAAAGTAATCGAATGCAACCTGAGAGCTTCCCGTAGTTTTCCCTTTGTAAGCAAGGTTTTGAAAATCAACTTTATAGAACAGGCCACCAAAGTCATGCTGGGCCTGCCCGTCCAACAACCGGACAAAAACGAATTCGACCTCGATTATGTGGGTATCAAGGCATCGCAGTTCTCCTTCAACCGTTTACAGAAAGCCGATCCTGTTTTGGGTGTGGATATGGCTTCGACGGGCGAAGTAGGCTGTATTGCCGACGATACCCTCGAGGCCGTACTCAAAAGTATGCTCTCGGTGGGTTATCGTATTCCAAAGAAAAACATTTTACTCTCCACCGGTTCTGCCAAGCAAAAAGTAGAAATGCTGGAGGCGGTGCGCCTGCTCTACAACAAAGGATTCAAACTATTTGCCACCGGAGGAACTCAACGCTTTCTCCGTGAGAACGACATCGATTGCGAGCTGGTATACTGGCCCAGCGAAGAGGGTCAGCCTCAGGCGCTGGATCTGCTGCACAACAAAAGCATCGATATGGTAGTAAATATTCCCCGCAACCTGAGCAGCCGGGAACTGGACAACGGCTACAAAATCCGCCGGGCAGCCATAGACCTGAACATTCCTCTGCTGACCAACGCCCAGCTGGCCAGTGCTTTTATCACTGCCTTCTGCGAATACAAACTGGAAGATTTACAAATAAAGAGCTGGAAAGAATACAAATAAGGCTGTGTTCAGAATCAAAGATTCTCCATAATATTTCGACATTCTTCGTAGATTTCTCTAAAACCCTCAGATAAATAAATTTCGCGCTCAGATACACTTTTAGTTGTATTATCTTTGGTGTATGATATAGTAATACCGAAACCGTCATCGGATATCAACTCTATTTCTATAGTATCTTCCTCGGATACCACATCTTTCTTTGGTAAATCGGTTTTTTTGTATTGATCGATAAAGCTCACAAAATGAAGATAAAGTTCTTTAGCCTCCTTTTTATCGATGGGGTATTCTTTGATCGCTTCGCTGTATAATGTTAAAGCTTTTTCGGCTCGTTTTTGTCTTTGGATTTTGTTTAATGCACCTCTTCGATCTTTTTCTGCCTGGGAAATAGTATCCATTTCAAATAATTTTATTGAACTCGTAGGAAATTCATCCTGCATTTGCTTATTCACTTCCTCCCAATTATCAATGATTTTTGTAATCAGGAAGTATTCGCCTTTCTTTTCTATCATGCAAAAACCATAAGGTGAATCAAACGCGGGTTTCACAAGAAAACTCAACAAGACAGCAGATTTGGATATTTCTTCCCAATCTGTTTTCGTTGGGTCATTTTTGCCGTTTTCTTTCTCATTTGTGTTGGCTTCTATCGTCATATTGCTAATTAAAATAGACAACATGAATAATATTAATGAATTTGTTTTCATTTTATTTGCAGAATTAAATGAACAACTTTTGGTCACTAAATTTAGTCAGATAATAACGTAATTAAAATCACACCCCCAATAGTAAAATAAATCTTTCTAATCTGCCAGCCATGTCATTGGACCATAATCACCTAATGTAATGAGGTAAAAAGACACAATATTCAGAAGGCATAATATCACCGTATCTCTATGCAAGTCCTTTTTTATAACTAAATACAACATCAACAGGAAGCTAATCGGAAGAAATACAATCCAATTAAGCACCAATGCGTAGGGATATACTATGCCATAATGAATATTCATACCCATTTCTTTTGGATCATTAAATATCTGAGGATAGGTATATCCGTAGGCTACATCGATTCTGATAAGCAAACTATACAGAATCAGGGATGCCGTAATAGCCAAATAATGTACGGCATAAAAAATTTTCTTTATCATATTAGGTGTTTTTTATGGTTTTGATAGATTAAAGCTTGTGAATGCTCGTAAATATTTTACAAACTTAACTTTTAAATTTTAATATACAATCATACGTTTATTGGGAAAGCCCCGGAAAAGAGAGGCAGACAGAAGCTTACAAAAGAAAAATCGAAAAAAGAATCATCTGAAAATAATCGTTCGATTCTTGTAAACCAGGCATTTGCGCTCAATATGTTTATGCACTGCCCTGGAGAGTACTATTTTTTCCAGGTCCTTGCCTTTGCTTATTAAATCTTCTACCGTGTCTTTGTGGGTAATACGCACAACGTCTTGTTCAATAATCGGACCGGCATCCAGTTCGCTGGTGACGTAATGGCTGGTTGCTCCGATAATTTTCACCCCCCGCGTATAGGCAGCATGATAAGGCTTGGCTCCTACAAAAGCCGGCAAAAAAGAGTGATGAATATTGATTATACGGTTGGGGTAGGCATCGATCATACGATCTGATATAACCTGCATATAGCGGACCAACACAATAAAATTTATACGATTTTCGGCCA
>JAAYIT010000063.1 GCA_012523295.1 Porphyromonadaceae bacterium
AAATTTTTAAAAATATGTCCGAGAATCTCATCGGTAGTAATTTCGCCGGTGATTTCACCGAGATGATGAAGACATTCGCGGATATCCTGTGATAAAAAGTCGCCTGTTATGCCAGTGTCAAGGCTTTTTTGAACACGCAGAATAGACTCATGTGCATTTTTTAATACTTCATAATGTCTGACATTGGTTACAATTACATCCTCTTTGTAAAGGTCGTCGGTATTTACGATACAGGACATCATTTCAATCAGTCCGTCAAGGTTTTCCTTTTCTTTGGCAACAATAAATATTAATCGCTCATTTTCTTTTAAATTAATATGTTTAAGTTGCATTTTGGTCTCTTCATTTCCAATATCCGTTTTATTGGCCACAATGATTAGCTGCTGTCCGTGGGTAATTCTTTTTCTTATTTTATCAATACGGTTTAAAATAAGAGAGAATGGATTTTGAGTATCCACAACAAGTAAAACAACCGTTGCTTCACTCAACTTGTGATATGTACGTTCAATTCCCAAAGATTCAATATGATCTTTTGTTTCCCGCAATCCTGCTGTATCAAAAAAACGAAAAGCTGTTCCATGAATATTAACAACATCCTCAATTATATCGCGCGTTGTGCCGTGAATGTCTGAAACAATAGCCTTATCTTCATTTAAGAGGGCATTCAGTAATGTTGACTTACCTACATTTGTTTCCCCTATAATTGCAACCGGAATGCCATTTTTAATTGCATTTCCAAGTTTAAAAGAGTTTTTTAGTTTATTAATCAGTGCTTCTGTCTTTTCAGCAAGTTTTTTCAATTCCCAGCGATCGGCAAATTCTACATCTTCTTCAGCAAAATCCAGTTCCAGTTCAACCATTGCGCTAAAGTGGAGCAGTTGTTTTCGCAATTTCTCAATTTCTGCTGAAAAGCCTCCTCTCATTTGTTTAATAGCTAATCTGTGTGACGCTGTGTTTGATGATGCAATCAAATCGGCAACAGCCTCTGCCTGCGAAAGGTCCATTTTGCCATTTAAAAATGCACGCTGAGTAAATTCACCGGGCTTAGCTAATCTGGCTCCCCGGTCAATCAATATCTCAACTATTTTCTGCTGTATAAACAGTGAGCCATGACATGAAATCTCTACTGTATCTTCACCGGTGTATGAATGCGGGGCCCTGAAGGTAGTTACAACTACTTCGTCAATAATGTCTCCATCATGAATAAATTGGCCATAATGCGCTTTGTTTGGAAGAATGTCGCTTAACAGCTTGCCGGCAAGACTTACAAATGATTTTTCTGTTATGCTTACGGCTTTCGGCCCTGAAAGGCGCACCAAAGCAATAGCGCCTGTTCCGGGTGATGTTGAAATTGCACATATTGTTGATTGTTCAATCACATTTATCCCTCCTGATTGCAAAGATATATCAATTATTTTATTTATTTTTAAGTCATACATTAATAGTGATTTAGTAACATATATGGATACTTTGATTAAAGAAGCTGCTGAAATTTTAAAACAATCGGAATTTACATTTGCATTTACGGGTGCAGGTATCTCCGTGGAAAGCGGCATACCTCCGTTTCGTGGAAAGCATGGTTTATGGAATAAGTATGATCCCAAGATTTTGGAATTGGGCTATTACCTTGATAATTCTGAAAAGTGCTGGATAGATATCAGAAATATTTTTTATGATTTTTTTTCTGACGCAAAACCAAATAACGCTCATATTGTGTTGGCTGAAATGGAGGGCAGGGGACTTTTAAAATCTATTATAACACAAAATATTGATAATCTGCATTATGAAGCCGGCAGCAAAATTGTCAGAGAGTTTCATGGAAATGCAAAAAAATTGAAATGTCTTAAATGTGGAGCTATTTATGATTCGTCTGAAATTGACTTTAATAATATTCCCCCTCGTTGTGAATATGACAGAAAAATATTAAAACCCGATTTTATTTTCTTTGGCGAAGGAATACCGGGAGAAGCCTATAAGTACTCCTTCGCTGATGCGGAAAAAGCAAAAGCTTGTATTATCATAGGATCAACAGGCGAAGTAACACCTGCTTCTTTTATTCCGCGCACTGCCAAGCAAAATGGAGCTTTGATAATTGAGATCAATCCTGAAGAAACTTTATTTACAAATAGTATTACCG
>JAAYIT010000064.1 GCA_012523295.1 Porphyromonadaceae bacterium
ATATGCTGCGAAGTGTAATTGATGATGGTACGGGCGGACGTGTTCGTCGAATTAACGGTTTGAATATGCCTATGGGATGAAAAACCGGTACTACCGACAACAACTCGGATGTTTGGTTTATGTGTTTTACTCCGAAATTAGTTTCCGGAGTCTGGGTCGGAGGTGAAGAACGCTCCATTCATTTCGACTCGATGGCACAAGGTCAGGGAGCAGCTATGGCATTACCGATTTGGGCTATTTACATGAAAAAAGTTCTTGCTAATCCTGCTTTAGGTTATAAAACAACGGATAACTTTGATGTGCCTGTAGAATTTAATTCAGAGGTTGGATGTGATTGATGCTCCAATGTCAAAACCACTTTCCGTTCAATGGAAAGGAAATTACATTGCAAAACGTAAAAACTGGATATTTTCAGTTTACTTTATGAAACAGCCATTTAAGATAAATCTTAAACCTAAGGAAATGATTAATGGCGTGTTCCATACGTCCTTAATGTAAAAAATAAAAATTTAATCGTATGAAACAGCCATTTAAGACAAGTCTTAAACCCAAGAGAATGATTAATGGCGTGTTCCATACGACCTTAGTGTAAAAAATAAATTTTAATCGTATGAAATTCTTAAAACAATCTTAATGGAATATATCATACAACAATGGTGGACTCCCCTACTTTTCATCTTATTTGTTTTTGATTTGGTGATGAAGGGATTTGCCTTGTGGAAAGCTGCACGAAACAATCATTTAGCCTGGTTTATCTGTATTATTGTTTTGAATACGGCAGGCATTTTGCCCATTATCTATTTATTGACAAACAAAGCTCAAACAAAAGAGTGAAACGAATACTACATATCATTTTCTTTGTCACCTTTTTTTCATCAGCTTTCGGGCAATGGAATACAGACAGAATTACACTGATTGGGAGAAATGCACTCGCCAATGAAGATTACGTCCTTGCCATTCAATATTTCAACCAAGTAATAAAGGTAAAACCTTATCTTGCAGAGCCTTATATGTACAGGGCAATTGCAAAAATCAGTTTAGATGATTACGTTGGTGCGGAGCAAGATTGCGATATTGCGATTGAGCGAAGTCCGTTTATTCCGCAGGCCTTCTATGCTCGCGGTTATGCGCGAAAAAAATTAGGAAAATATGCCGAAGCAATCCGGGACTTTGACAAAGCGCTCGAATTTAGTCCGGAAAACACATATATTATCGCCAACAGAGCCGAATCTCGTGAAAAGAACAAGGACTATGACGGTGCAATCAATGATTTAACTTACTACCAAAAACTCAACCCGAAAGTAAAGTCAATTGATTACGAAATTGGACGAATCCGGCTATCACAAAACGATACGGTAGCAGCCATACAAGCATTTGATCGGTTTATTGAATCGGATACGGTCAGTCCGCTTGGATACAGTGTGCGTGCTGTATTGAAAATGATGAAAAATGATGAAGATGGCGCATTTCTGGATTATAACGAAGCTATAAATCGCAAATCGGAGTACGAGGGCGATTACATAAATCGCGGGATTTTAAATGTGAAGAGAAATCGTTTCAACCAAGCTTTGTGTGATTACAACGAAGCTATCAGAATTGACCCGAAAAACATTCTTGCTTATTACAATCGCGGATTGCTGCGAGCCAATCTGGGAGATAATAATAATGCTATCGGCGACTTGAATAAAGTAGTGTCTGCTGACAGCACAAACTACGAAGCAAGGTTACAAAAAGCGTATTTAGAGCTGTTAGTTGGTGATTTAGAAGCCGCTGAAAAGGATTATAAAATCATTTTGGAGAAATATCCGTTTTTCGTTCCCGCTTACCATGGAATGGCTGAAGCCATTGAGAAATCAGGAAGAAGAGCTGAAGCCCGTCGTATAAGAGCATTGGCGTTTGAGATTGAGAACAACAAAGATTTTTACCAAAAAAAACAGACACTGGTTGCAAAAAACAAGATTGCTAAAGAAATTCAGCAAAATAAATCAGTCCAAAATGAAGATTTGAGTGAAAAATTCACCGCGCAAATTAATGAACCTGCCAAAGAAAATATTTACGGTTCCGGTATCCGGGGAAATATTCAAGATAAAAAAACCAATCTTGAAATCGAAAATAACTTTTTCATAACCTATTATCGAAAATCGGATGACTTAAGAAGAACAAATACGTATCATCCGTTAATCTCCAGGTACAATTCCACGAAATCGCTTGCCACAACATTAAAGGCGACAAACATTGACATTGAGCTTGTTCCGGATGTTTTGAACAAACATTTTGAATCAATTAATTCGCTTTCAGTAGAGATTTCAAAAAATCCAACGAACGCCGACTTGTATTTTGCGAGGGCATTGGATTATGCGCTTGTTCAAGATTTCTCGAGTTCAATTGACGATTTTACAAAAGCAGTCTCTATTAACCCGAATTTTGGATTAGCCTACTTTATGCGAGCCAATATTCGGTATAAATTGATTCAATTTAAACAATCTTCTATTACAAACAACCTGACTTCTGCAACAACAACTTCTGCAAAGCCAACTCTGGAAACTACGGAAAACTATAAAATTGATTATGAAATGATTCTGGCTGATTTGAGCAGAACAATTGAATTAGTTCCCGATTTTTCTTTCGCTCATTACAACAAAGGCAATATTCATTATTACCTGAAAAGCTACAACGAAAGTCTAAATTCATACAACAAAGCGATTTCAATTGATCCCGATTTTGCAGAAGCATATTTCAATCGCGGGATAATTTATATCCAAATGAACAATGGCAATTCAGCAAACTTAGATCTTAGCAAGGCCGGAGAGCTTGGTATTTATCAGGCGTATAGTATTTTGAAAACATTGCAGAAGTAGGATCTGATAAACACTCATCGTATTGACATTAAGCCAGATACACTTGCTCTTTCCATCAGATATGCCCAACAAGTAAGCAAAGTTTTGCGCTGGTTGGCGGGATTTGTAATCCCGCCTAAAATACTGTAAGGATTTGCAATCCGTTTTCATCAATAAAAGCCCTTATTCGAATGGATTGTTAATCGGATTATAAATCCTGATAATACAAGAGCCGGGATTAGCGCTCGATACTTCGCTTGGCTTGCCAAGAAATCCCGGTGGCGCACTGCACAGATCGTTCATATTTAAAGGAGAATATATCCGAGAGGACAGGAATATGCGCAAAGGTTTTTTACAAATAGCTATCGGGACGCTTCGTCAAATCTATCTTACACATCTTATTTCTACTTTCTACGAGCCCCGATAAACCGAGATTCTAAAATAAAAACTCCGAAAATCACAACAGATCTTCGGAGTTTTATATCTTTATTTCCCTAAGGACAAGGAATTTATTTCACTTTATTCATAACAGCGATCAGGTCAAGCACTTTGTTTGAGTAACCCCACTCGTTGTCATACCAGCTAACTAATTTAACAAATTTGTCAGTCAAAGCGATACCTGCTTTAGCATCAAAGATAGAAGTACGAGGATCACCGATAAAGTCAGAAGAAACTACATCTTCGTCTGTGTAACCCATAATACCTTTCAATTCACCTTCTGAAGCTTCTTTCATAGCAGCACAGATTTCTTCGTAAGTTGCAGGTTTTGCAAGCGTACAAGTCAAGTCAACAACTGAAACGTCCAACGTTGGAACACGGAATGACATTCCGGTCAGTTTTTTGTTCAATTCCGGGATAACCACACCTACAGCTTTAGCAGCTCCGGTTGATGAAGGGATAATGTTGCCGGAAGCAGCACGTCCACCTCTCCAGTCTTTTGCTGAAGGTCCGTCAACTGTTTTTTGAGTAGCAGTTGTAGCGTGAACCGTTGTCATAAGACCTTCTACCATTCCAAATTTATCATTGATAACTTTTGCCAATGGAGCCAAGCAGTTAGTTGTACAAGATGCATTAGAAACAATCGCTTCACCTTTGTAAGAGTTTGTGTTTACTCCAACAACAAACATAGGAGTGTCATCTTTAGAAGGAGCAGACATTACCACACGTTTTGCACCTGCAGCGATATGCGCACCTGCAGTTTCTTTTGTCAAGAACAAACCGGTAGATTCAACTACGTATTCAGCGCCAACTTCATTCCACTTCAAGTTAGCAGGGTCTTTTTCAGCTGTTACACGGATAGTTTTACCATTCACTACCAAGTTTCCGTCTTTAACTTCCACAGTACCTTTGAATTGTCCGTGAACTGTGTCGTAGCGAAGCATATAAGACATATAGTCAACGCTAATCAGGTCGTTAATACCTACAATTTCAATGTCATTTCTTTCTTGAGCAGCACGGAAAACCAAACGTCCAATGCGTCCAAAACCATTAATACCTACTTTAATCATTTTATTTTTGTTTTTAAATTATGTTTCTTAAATCGCGTGCAAAATTACAAAATTTTCTTCTTTAATCAAAGAAAAATCAGAAAAAACCCTTCTTAAATTATTGTTTTCTACATACTTTTTTAATTATGGCTCCTTCTTTGAAAATATTGAATTCAATTTAAATACTCTGTAAATAGGACAAAAACTGACTAAACTAGTGACTGTGAGGAGTAATGCCAAGATTAAACCTATCACTCCGGGAATACCTTGTAGAATTCCGGAATAAAATAGAGCGATTAAAACTATCGCTAACAAAAGACGAATCGCTCGATCTGCTGTTCCAATATTTGACTTGATTTTCATTGCTCTGATTATTTTATTCGTATAGTTAGTAAACAAATATTTTTTTTGAAAGTTCAGGAAAATGAATGATTATTTTTAATTTTTAAAGGAAATCACTAGTGTCCGGTTGTTTAATTTTTTAATTCTCTGAAATTCCTTTCTATAAGTGATTTCAAGAGTATTTTTATATTTTTCGATTTGAATTTTTTCTTGAACTTTGCCTGAAATATAAATTTC
>JAAYIT010000065.1 GCA_012523295.1 Porphyromonadaceae bacterium
CTTCTTTTAGGGGAGTGGCTCAACGGTAGAGCAGCGGTCTCCAAAACCGCTGGTTGCGTGTTCGAATCGCGTCTCCCCTGCCAAGCAAAAGTCCCGAGGCTTTTATGGCTTCGGGACTTTTGGTTTTCATTATCATAATTGAATTGATTCACCGATTTTTTGCTAGTTTTTTTGTGTCTTTCCTAACACTAATAAAGCAACTACACCTACTAAAAGATACAGTGATAAAACAACTATCCCCACTCTACTTGATAATGTTGCATCCATGTTCTCTTTAAATTCGAATACACTCACTGAACTCTGATAAAAAGAACGATTTATAAAATTGTAGAAAATATGATGAGGACTATATTTTGTCGGAAGCGTTAGGTAATTGAAAACGATTGTGGCGATAATACCAGCAACACTACTTTTAAAAACAAATGATGCAAGCATGCAAAAAAACGTAAAGAACATGAGTATTGTAAATACCAAAAACAATAATTCCATGTTCTTAAACATCGTAAAGTGAAAAACTTCAAATTGAATACTTGAACTGTCAAAAATGCCCATTAGATATTTTTCCCAGCACATTTTCATAACAACATAACTAATACAAGAATATATCATAAGAAAACCAAGTAAACATGCCATAGCAACTAGTACTTTAGCAACGAATACTTTAAGTAATGAAAAATATACTATTTTGGGTTTTATAGTATATCGCCTATATTCTTTGCCTGCAAAAACAGAAAACAGTGCCGGAAAACCCAACATTCCAAGCCCAATCATGACAGCAAGGCTATTGTTAATTGATGTCTGAGGGTGAAAGGTTTTATGCATTTCTTGAATAGTTATTACTAAATCAGATAAATCGCACTCATCACCACTTGCATTCACTTCTTCGTACGTTTCTACTTGATTGATGGCAACATCCTGCAGTTGTTGACAAGTAGTGATTTGAAAATACAGCGGAATTACTAGAATTACCAAGAGTCCTATCCATAAAACCCTGGAATAATAAAATGTTTTAATCTCGCTCTTTATACAGTCTATCACTTATGAACCACACAGCAACTAACAAATATTAGTTGGTTAATCTCCTTTCTCAAAACATTCATATTTACAGACACTCAACAAGCATTTCATGTTACATATTAATTGTTTTCATAAAAGCTTCTTTCAAATTAGTTTCAATTATTGACAAATGCGTAATTTCTATTGCGCTGTTTTTTATACGAATGAAAACATCATCTGTTTGTTCTCCGGCTGAGAAGAGATAACTGAAATTTTCGTTTTCGTCTGCATCAACCTGTACAATATGTTTTTTAATATCTTCGGGCAATGAGGCAGATTTTGTCTTGAGCAGTATTCGTTTGGGAAATCTTCTAATTAATTCCTCCGTTGTTCCAAGATATTTATTTTGGCCTTCGTCTAGAATCAAAACCTTATTTGCCATTTTCTCCATTTCAGAAAAGTCTTGTCCGGTTATTATGACGCACCCTTTCTGTTGTTGTTGATTGAGTATTATGCTTTCTTTAACTAGCTCCCATGATACAGGATCAAGTCCTACTGTCGGTTCATCTAAAAATAAAACTTGGGGCTTCCTTATAAGCGCGATAGCAACATTTAATCGATGTTGCTGACCAAACGAGTATGTTTTTGCTTTTTGCATGAGAAACCTATGATCAATATTGAGACTATCAAGAATTTGATTGATATGTGTGTGATCCTGTAAGTCTCCAGTACAAAATATGTTGATATTTTCTTGTCCGCTCATTTCCATAAACAGACAAGGAGTATCGAAGACACAACCTTTTCTCAACTCACTTGTTGATAATTCTTTATCACCTTTATAATGAATTTCTCCTTTATCTAGTCGTTCCATTCCTAGTGCCAATCGAATAAAGGTCGTCTTTCCCGCGCCGTTTTTTCCCGCTATAAATAAAATCTCGTCTTCGCAATTAAAGGATAATCCCCGAAGAACCTGATGCGACTTGAATTTTTTAGACACGTTATTAGCGACAAGTTTAGTCATTGTGTTGCCTCAAAATATTGATAATATTCTTTTATTGTTTCGCTAAAGCCAATAATCATTATGTATTCTGACGAAACCATAAATGTTGGGGACGTTAACCATTTTGCAGACAATTTACTAAGCTAGTTAATGTTAATATCATACCCCCCCCATGTCAAGAATTATTTATACATTTGATATATAGTTTTGTATTAATACTTGCGGAGTTGTCATTCTCATTCAATAACATCGAACACTTTTCAAGTCATGTTCCGATAACTGCACTCCTAAATTTGCAATTAGTTCTGACAATTGAACATACAAAAATCGTTAATCTCTGCCCCGGCGCATCCCGATTAAACCCGAATTACAAATTTTTTACTAATCTTTATAAGCGCAACCTGTCCACACTTTTTATGAAAACAGATCAAAACAGGTCAGATTAGACACAATCAGCTTAAACTCACAATCGCTGTAAACCCAATCAGATCGAAGCTTTCCGGATTTCTCGGAAACGAATCTAACCCATATAAATGAACTCCAAAACCGCTGGTTGCGTGTTCGAATCGCGTCTCCCCTGCCAAGCAAAGTCCCGTTACAACTACGAACATCAACGCTTTTTCAGACGTTTGTAAATGGTAACCCCTATAACAGCGACTGAGACAATCGAAATGATGATAATCACGGAAATCAATCGGTTATGATCTTTAACGGCATTGCGTTCCTGATCATTAACGGAATCAATCGTTGCGTCTTCATTTGCGTCCGTTGTAACGGGGTCGATGGGTTCACCGACGGAAGAGTTCGAAGCGGCAGTTTCTGTTATTGACTGCGTTACTTCCGGCTCTGACGTAGGCACAACATCCATCCCGGTCGCCTCCGAAAGTGCTATACCGTTTCCCGCTTTTCCCAAAGGAACGGCATGATCCAGTCCGACGAAATGTCCGTCCTCCTGCCAGAGGACCTCTTTTACAAACTCGTACTTCTCCTCATCCCAAGTGATAAAGTCATGTTCGACTAACCCGCCTGTATCCCCGGAATTCGCGTTATAGCACCAAAAAGTATGATGGATCGCTTCCTCCGCGATTAATTGGCGTAGGAAGGTCATCCACGAAAGATTCGGCTCACGCATAAACCCTCCCCACTCCCCGATCAGAAGCGGCGCGATCCCCTCTCGATGGATGTAGAGCCAATTGTCATTCCAACAATCTTCCTGAAGCGACTCATAGGTGAATCCGCCCGAAAACCA
>JAAYIT010000066.1 GCA_012523295.1 Porphyromonadaceae bacterium
AATAATCACCATTTTCAAATTCAGCTTCCATTGTTTTGTGAATAATTCTTTTACTTTCCTTTTCTGAAAGCTTTTTTCTTAAACTGCTGCCGGTGATAATCTCAGCTTCTTTCATTTTTTCCGAAAAACTTATCAAAACACTCTGCTTGTGATTTTCTCCATTTTCCCAGTTGTCGAGAAGATCGGAGCTATACTCGCTCAACGAATTGTAAGGTTTGATAGATTTTACGATCACGATGCTGATTTTGTTGTCAGTTCGTTGTTCGTGTTGGATAATAATACTATCTAATGAGCGGATTTGTTCTGTTGTGAGAATCTTCTCAAAATCACTGACAGAACCGAGTGGAGCAGGGAAAACTAAAGTGGCAGAGTCACCGGATGCCATAAGTTTTACCGCGTTTGAAGTAAATTCACGGCAGGAGCTAAGTCCAAAAATAAGAAGAAAAAATATAAAGAAGTGGAGTGATTTAAGTTGCATAAGTAGGCCCAAAATATTCAAATAACGAAAGTACAAAGGTACTCATTTTTACAGGGATTTTATATTAAAAATAACGAAAGATTTATTAAAATAGAATCAAAAAAAGAATTCACTGTTTAATACGGTATTTCCCCATATTTGCTTAGCTATACAAATCGTATTTCATGTTTTTTTATCAATATTTCCAAAAAATCTCTACCTTTGTAAAGTATGTTGGAGTCTGCCGAAAAAAAAGTTTATTGCTTCGTTATTTGTGTCAAGTGGTAGATTTCGGTTATTTCTTAGAGATTGCCTTGAATATTGCGTAAAAGTGGGGTTTGTGTAAAGCTCCAACTTGCATAATTCATCTGATAAAAAGTATCTGATTTTCCAACAGACCTCATATTAACGATAAAAATAGATTTTATTCCAAATTTTATAAGTAAATGGCTCGTAAAAAGAAACCACTTCCAATTTTAGAAAATATTTTGATAACCGATTATGCAGCAGAAGGCAAGGCTATTGCTAAAGTTAACGACATTGCGGTTTTCGTTCCTTTTGCTGCTCCGGGAGATATAGTAAATCTTCAGGTTACAAGAAAGAGAAGTAGTTTTATGGAAGCTCGCGTGATAAATTTTATTAAAAAATCCGATGTGAGAACGGAACCGTTTTGTGAGCATTTTGGAGTGTGTGGTGGCTGTAAGTGGCAGCACCTTCCTTATTCCGAACAAATTCGATATAAGCAGAAAGAGGTAGAAAATAATTTACGAAGGATTGGGAAAGTCAAACTACCCGATATCACTCCGATAATAGGCTCTGAAAAAACTTTTTTTTATAGGAATAAGCTTGAGTTTACCTTTTCCAATCGTCGTTGGAGAACGTATGAGGAGCTAAACTCCGATGTGAAATTTGATACGATGAATGCCGTAGGATTTCACATTCCGGGTATGTTCGACAAGGTATTAGACATAAAAAAATGCTGGCTACAGGATGATATTCAGAATCAAATTCGTAACGAGATTCGAGCTTATGCGCTACAAAACAACTTGACATTTTTTGATTTAAGAGCGCAGGAAGGTTTTCTACGGACAATGATGGTGCGAACTACTTCCACAGGTGAATTAATGTTGATTATGGTCTTTTTTTACGAAGATAAAACCGAACGTGAAAAACTGCTTCAGCATTTAGTGGATAAATTCCCTCAAATTACCTCATTATTATACGTCATAAATTCAAAAGCTAACGATACGATTACCGACCAGGAAGTGTTTACGTTCAAAGGAGCTGAAGCTATTTTTGAAAAAATGGAAGAATTGCGTTTCAAGATTGGTCCGAAATCTTTTTATCAAACAAACTCCGAACAGGCTTATGAACTGTATAAAATAGCCAAGAAGTATGCGGAACTTACGGGCGATGAATTGGTTTACGATCTTTATACAGGAACAGGGACAATTGCTAATTTTGTTTCCAAAAATGCCCGTAAAGTGATTGGAATAGAGTACGTTCCGGAGGCGATAGAGGATGCGAAAGAAAATTCAAAATTGAACGGGATAGAAAACACGTTGTTTGTTGCAGGTGATATGAAGAATGTGCTTACTGCCGACTTCATTGCTGAGCACGGAAAACCCGATGTGATTATTACTGATCCGCCACGTGCCGGTATGCATGATGACGTGATAAAAGCCATACTGCTGGCAGAACCTAATCGAATAGTATATGTGAGCTGTAATTCAGCCACTCAGGCTCGGGATTTAAGCCTTTTGGATGAAAAATACGAGGTAACGGCAGTTCAACCCGTGGATATGTTTCCGCATACACATCATGTGGAGAATGTGGTGCAGTTGAAGAGGAAAGCTTTCTAAATCTTCTTTCAACTAAACTCAAGAAACACCAAAGGAGACTTTTGGAAATTGCTAATTTGAAAAACGCTCTTGAGCTGATATAATTAATGTTTGGAATGAATCTTTTATTAAAATATAGAGAAGAAAAACAGATGGGTTTAAAGGGTGGACTCTACCATCAAACTCAAATTCGTTTGGCATATAATTCAAATCGGATTGAGGGTAGCCGATTGTCGGAAGAGCAGACAAGGTATATCTTTGAAACGAATACACTGCATCTTGAAAATGACGACACAGCGGTTAATGTAGATGATATTGTGGAAACCATAAATCATTTCGTCTGCTTTGATTACATGCTTGAAGTGGCAGAGGAGCCGTTGACTGAAACTCATATAAAGGAGTTTCATCGGTTGTTGAAATCAGGAACTTCGGATGCAAGATAATCTTGGTTTAATGTTGGTGAGTACAAATCAAAACCTAATGTGGTAGGTGGTTCGGAAACCTCACATCCGAAACATGTTGCCGGTGACATGCGGAACTTATTGAAGAGTTATCATCAAAATGATACAATTGACTTTAAAGAAATTGTTGATTTTCATTACCATTTTGAGGCAATTCATCCTTTTCAAGATGGAAACGGACGGGTTGGTAGATTGATTTTATTCAAAGAATGCTTGGCGTATAATGTCATTCCTTTTGTCATTGAAGACGAATTTAAGTTCTTTTATTACAGAGGGTTAAAAGAATATCCGAGAGTGAAAGAGTTTTTGTTGGATACCTGTTTGTCTGCACAGGATAATTTCAAAATCATGTTGGATTACTTTTCAAAATAACTACTTGTTTACTTTAATATTATGGTTAAAAAATACGACTTTCTTGTTGTCGGCGGTGGAATAGCCGGAATCAGTTTTGCGCTGAAAGCAGTCAAACACGGTAGTGTAGCTTTGCTTTGTAAATCCACCCTTGAAGAGAGCAATACTTCCTATGCGCAAGGCGGAATAGCTACGGTGATGTATCCGCCGGATAATATCGACAAGCACATTGAAGATACGCTTATTGCGGGTGATGGACACTGTAGCTTGGAAGCTGTGGAGCAGGTTGTCGGCAAAGCTCGTCAGGAAATTGACCAGTTGCTCAACTGGGGAGTTGATTTTGACCGTGAGGAAAACAGTGATCGGTTCGATTTGCATAAAGAGGGAGGACATTCTGAATTCCGGATTTTGCATCATAAGGATAATACCGGATTTGAAATCCAAAAAAGTCTGAATGAAAAAGTTAGGAATCATCCCGGGATAGATGTTTTTGAGCATTTTTTTGCTATTGAAATTCTAACTCAGCACCATATGGGTGAAATCGTAACTCGTCAAACTCCATTTATCGAGTGTTACGGAGTTTATGCGCTTGACCAGAAAAGCAATCACATCCTTACCTTCTTATCCAAAGTCACCGTACTTGCTACCGGAGGCATAGGTAGTGTGTATTTAGCTTCCACCAATCCGCCGATTGCCACAGGCGATGGAATTGCCATGGTGCATCGTGCACGTGGAATTATTTTGGATATGGAATTTGTACAGTTTCATCCTACCGCTCTCTACACACCTAATACAGAGCGACCCGTTTTTCTGATAACAGAAGCAATTCGTGGCTACGGAGCTGTTTTGAGGGATCGAAAGGGTAGGGAGTTTATGCAAAAATACGATGAGCGCGGTTCGCTCGCTCCCAGGGATATTGTTGCCAGAGCAATAGACAATGAGATGAAGATTTATGGGGATGATTTTGAGTACTTGGATGTTACGCATAAAAATCCTGATGAAACCAAGGAGCATTTCCCAATGATTTACGAAAAATGTTTGGAATATGGGATTGATATTACCAAAGATTATATCCCAATCCGACCAACACAGCATTATATCTGTGGTGGAATCGCTGTAGATTTGAATGGAGAAGCGTCGATTCAGCGCTTATACGCTATTGGCGAATGTTCTCGTACAGGACTTCACGGTGCGAATCGATTGGCTTCAAATTCTCTGATTGAAGCGATAGTTTATGCTGAAGCTGCTGTAAATCATGCTGCTAAAAGGATAAATGACTTGCAGTTTAATGAAGATATTCCCGCCTGGGATGATGAGGGTACATCGCTCACGGAAGAGATGGTGCTTATTGTTCAGAGTTTCCGTGAAGTAGAGCAGATAATGAGTACTTATGTCGGTATTGTACGCTCTAATCTGCGTCTGCAACGAGCAATGAGCCGTTTGGAAATATTATACAGAGAAACAGAAAGTTTGTTTCAACGATCGGTTGTGTCTCGTGAAATTTGTGAGTTGAGAAATGTGATTAGTGTGGCTTATCTAATTATTAAGCAAGCAATTGCAAGAAAAGAGAGCAGGGGACTTCACTATACGGTGGATTTCCCCAGAAAAATGGATTGAAGCTCGAAGCACGAAGCACAAAGCTGTGGCTTACTAATCAACCGTTTAACAAATAAACTTATACATTAATAGTCAAAATTACTCCCTTTCGGGGAGGTTAGGAGGAGCTAATGATTAAACATATCGTTCTTTTCGAATTGGCAGAAAATGCCGAAGGCAAAACAAAAGCTGAAAATGCAGAAATTATTAAGAGAGATTTGGAGAAACTAAAAGACGTTATTCCCCAAATTTTAAAAATAGAAGTAGGAATAAACACGCCGGATGCACCCGAAATAAATTATGATGTAGCCATATACAGTGAGTTCGCTTCGATGGAAGACTTAGACATTTACACACACCATCCTGAACACCGGAAAGTTGCCGCATATGTCTCGAAAGTTCGGACAGCACGCGCCTGCGTGGATTATAAAGCCTAATAATATAAAATAATTATCCGTTTTTGTTCCTAATCTTAAATAATGTTGTTCTTTTAGATTGGGACTAACCGCTTCAAGTCGGTTTGTCCCGTTATTTAGCAACGAAAATATGCAACATTTTTATATTGCAACAAAAAGGAATGTTTGCGGATAATCATATAATAGGGTTATTCCCCAAACCGCAAAAACAAAGCCAACTAAATCATTGTGAGATAGTTGGCTTTTTTGTATCTTTGTATATTACCTCGTTTTTGTAGTTTGTAGCTCAAAACGGGGGTAACCAAGAAT
>JAAYIT010000067.1 GCA_012523295.1 Porphyromonadaceae bacterium
ATTCTTGGTTACCCCCGTTTTGAGCTACAAACTACAAAAACGAGGTAATATACAAAGATACAAAAAAGCCAACTATCTCACAATGATTTAGTTGGCTTTGTTTTTGCGGTTTGGGGAATAACCCAAGCTAATTTGCTATTTACAAACTACTTAGCACCATTTACACACTTACCACCGGTTCGAATTTTTCCACTAAATCCATTCCTACCAATATAGATTTTTCATTCATCGGGATTAAATGATGGTGACGTTGAGGCAATGATTTCTGCAATCCTTTTATAACGTTTTCAATTTTCACGATGGGTCTTAATTTCAGGAATCCGCCTAAAATCATCATATTCAGTGTTTTGACCATATCATTTTTGTAAGCATAATCGGTAGCGTCCACCTTATAGATGTTGATATCTTCACGCGTTGGGAATCGTTTGAATCCGTTGCTGTCAAAAATCAAGATTCCGCCTTTTTTCACCCTGCTTTCAAATTTATCCAACGAGGGCTGATTCAGTGCTATCACCGTATCGTATTGATTCAGAATGGGTGAGCTAATTTTCTCATCACTCAGAATTACAGTTACGTTTGCTGTTCCGCCGCGTTGTTCCGGCCCGTAAGAAGGCAACCAGCTTACTTCCTGACCTTGCATCAGGCCTGAATAAACCAAAATTTTACCCATGGACAATACACCTTGTCCTCCAAATCCGGAAATTAATATTTCTTCTTTCATTCTGTAAACTATAAAGTTTTTACTATTAACTAATTAAAATCACTCATCCTTCAACACGCCCAGCGGATAGACCGGGAACATATTTTCAACCATCCAATCATTTGCCGCGGCAGGTGTCATTTTCCAGCCCGCATTACAAGTCGATACAACCTCTACAATGGATGTTCCTTTTTTGGCTTGTGTGTTTTCGAATGCTTTACGAATTGCCCGTTTTGTTCTTGTAATATGTGCCATATCGTGTACAGCTGTACGATTTATGTAGCAAACTCCGGGAAGTTGTGCCAACATATCGGTAATATTCAACGGGTGACCTGCCATTCTCTGATCACGTCCATCCGGTGATGTTGACGTTTTTTGATGTAGCAATGTGGTAGGAGCCATTTGTCCTCCGGTCATTCCGTAAATTGCATTATTGATAAAAATAATGGTGATATTTTCACCTCTGTTGCAAGCGTGAATAGTTTCCGCCGTACCAATTGCGGCTAAATCACCATCACCCTGATACGTAAACACCAGATTTTCCGGCCAAAGCCTGTTGATGGCAGTCGCCAAAGCCGGCGCACGTCCGTGAGCAGCTTCCTGCCAATCGATATCGATGTATTTATATGCGAAAACCGCACAACCTACCGGTGCAATTCCGATTGCTTTTTCAGCTACACCCATCTCATCGATTACTTCAGCAATCAACTTATGAACCACTCCATGACTACAGCCGGGGCAATAGTGCATTTTATTGTCGTTCATCAATTTTGGTTTTTCATAAACCACATTTTTAGGGTCTATTATTTGAGTTTCCATACTTTTTAAATTAAAAAATTAGAAAAAGTTCGATGACCGATGCCAATCGATAATCGATGTGTTTTGTTTGAGTCCTGATTTTCAGAATTTTTAAATTTTAATCTGTTCTAAAAAATCAATGTTTCGTTAAACAGACCTTCAAAAGACTGATAGAAAAAACGAAAAAACATTATCTGATAATTTTTTCTTTCAGCGCATTCAGTATCTCTTCAGGCGATGGCACTACTCCACCCATTCTGCCATAAAATTCTACAGGAACTTTCCCATTTGCTGCCAGACGAACATCTTCAACCATCTGACCGGCGCTTAATTCTGTCACCAAAATTCCTTTCACCTGGTTTGATAATCTTATTATTTCTTTTGTTGGGAATGGGAAAAGCGTAATCGGACGTAGTAATCCAACTTTAAGACCTTCTTCGCGAGCCAGCTCGGCTGCCTTTTGACCGATGCGGGCACTTATCCCGAATCCAACGATCAGGTAATCTGCATCTTCACACATCACCTCTTCGTACCTCACTTCATTTTTCTCTATCTCCGCATATCGGGCCTGAAGGCGCAAGTTAATTTCTTCCATCTCTTCTGCTTTCAATGCCAATGATGTGATTACATTGGGAGCTCTCCCATTTTCACGACCATAAGTAGCCCACGGGTTATTTTTCTTAATTTCTTCATCGGTCCATCTTGGTCTGTATGGCGGCAACACCACTTTTTCCATCATTTGACCGATTACTCCATCTGCCAAAACCACACACATGACTCTATATTTGAAAGCTAAATCGAATGCCAAAACAGTAAAATCCGCCATTTCCTGAACTGAAGAAGGCGCCAGTGTAATGATTTTGTAGTCTCCATGTCCTCCACCTTTCACTACTTGAAAGTAGTCTGCTTGGCTTGGCTGAATTGTTCCCAACCCGGGACCGCCGCGCATCACATCCACTACTACACAAGGAATTTCAGCTCCCGCAATGTAGGAAAAGCCCTCTAACATAAGACTCACTCCGGGGCTTGAAGACGATGTCATGACACGCTTCCCGCTTCCGGCACCACCATAAAGCATATTTATAGAAGCTGTTTCGCTTTCGGCCTGCAGCACAATCATGCCGGTAGTTTCCCATGGTCTGATTTCCATGAGAGTTTCCATGATTTCTGATTGAGGCGTAATCGGATATCCAAAATATCCATCACATCCGGCACGAACTGCAGCATGTGCTACGGCTTCGTTTCCTTTCATTAAAATAACTTCTTGTTCCATATATTTTCAAACTTAAATCTGAACGCATAGTTCAAATCTTTACAATTTCTTTTTATAATTACGGTTACAATTTGAGAGAAAAATTAACCGATACTAATTGAATACTTACTTTGTTTTGTAAATAGTCTATGCATATTTCAACTTACTTAGGATATTTTTCCAATCAAGCCCTGCACGTACTATCTGAATTTAGTTTTTCTTACTTGTTTTAAAATACGCCGAGGTAAGTTTTTTTGCAACTCGTTTTGGAGCTAACTCATCGGGAACTTTCGTTCTGTAAACAGTTATACAAGCATCGGGACAGATCGTGGCGCAAGCCGTACATCCCGTACAAGCTTCAGGTTCTTCCATATAAGAGTAATTATACCCCTTCGTGTTTGCTTCTTTATTAAGCAACAAAACATCTTGTGGACAAGCTATTACACACAGATTACATCCTTTGCAGCGCTCTACATCTACTATTACAGCGCCTTTATTTTTTGCCATACTTTTTAATTCTTTTTACATTTGAAAGTGCAAAAGTAGTTAATAAACATATAGGTTGTTCTGTAAACTTGTAATTTTTTACTTTTTTTACTTTATATTTCCCGAATTATATATAACAATATGTCATCAAAACAACCCTCATAATACACTTTTAACGGGACTGATAATACATCCAGCTCAAAAAATCCGGATAATTAAATGCTTTTGTCCAGCTATCGTGTCCTACTCCGGGAAACTCGATATACTCAACTTTCACTGAGCCTCGAGCTTTTAGTTCAATATGAGCGTTGCGAGAAAATTCTCTTGAAACAAGCTCATCTGCTCCGCCGTGAAAAATCCGAATCGGCAGTTTTCGTACCCTTTTCAGCCTTTCGGTGTTTACTCCTCCGCAGATCGGGATGGCAGCCGCAAAATACCGGGGATATCGGCAAATCAAATCAAAAGTCCCCATTCCGCCCATCGATATTCCCATCACATAGACTCGTCGTTTATCTACCGATTCTTCTTTCTTGTAACTATCAAGAAGTTTTTTCACCAAAAACAGTGATTTTGTGATTTTCGGCTTTTTCGGAAAATCAATAATACGATTGTCCTTTCTCACCAATTCAATCCAACTGTCCTCCTTCGGACACTGTGGAAAAATCACAATCGAAGGATAATCTTTCATCGTTTCTGTGTCGGTAAAAAGGTGTGATCCATAAATTAATTGTTTTTCATTGTCACTCCCCCGCTCTCCCGCGCCATGTAAAAACAACACCAAAGGATAACTTCTTGTTCTATCATAGTTTTCCGGAAATAGTACCTGATACCTCAATGTATCTCCTTTATAGACAAACTCACGCTTCTGAAATCCAATGTCAGCCGCAAATACAGAGATTCCGACAATTGACATAAAGACAAAGGCATAAATTCTAAGCATAGAATTGATAGTTGTATTCGTTAAAATCATTGTTATAACACTAATATTTATAAATGGTTGATAATGCGGAGAAAGTTTTAACAGAATTAAATTTAATTGACAAAATTCTTGCACACTTCTAATCAATATGAGCAAAAAACCTCAATTCAAAACCCAGAATCAATTTTTTCATATTTTATTAACCGAAAATAGATTTTAAATTATAAAAAAATTGCTATTTTTGTAATTAATATTTTGCTGTAAAAATTAAAAAGTAAAATTAACGCTTAAAATTGAC
>JAAYIT010000068.1 GCA_012523295.1 Porphyromonadaceae bacterium
AATAGTGATAAAAAAAACAAAACACATATAATGCACTTATACAGAATATAAACTTTATAGCCCCCGGTCAATATACTTGCAAAAATGAAAAGTAATATTGGCAAGGAAATGGCTATGTGTCTTTTTTTAAATGACAATCCCAATCTAAATCCTAATTCTTCAATTATTGGTCCTAAAATAATAACAACAAAGGGGTTTCCGGTAGAGAATTTGTAGTCTCTTTAAATTTTAACACTTCTTTGTAGTTGAAATTGTTAAGGAATAGTGCTGAAAATATGAATAAAACGAATGCAATAGTAATGATTGATATCACATAAAACAATATAGCTCTGAGTAGAATATACTGTTTTGAATGATGTTTTTTGTCATCTGTTTTGTAAAATGAATTTATCAAATTAATGTTCATATAAACACATGATTTTTAATATAATTCGATACTTTTGCAAAAAGTACTTAAATCAGAATTTCTAAAACTAATTTAAGTACTCAATACACCGTAATTGTTCAATTCCAATGTTTTCATTTTTTTACAAAATTAATTTAAAAAGTTAATAATCGTAATATTGTTTTGTAAACTTTCTTTTGCGCGCTAAAAATTTACGAATACAAAGCTAAGGGAGTTCCGTGCAATTTCCTTGCACGGAAAGTGAAACCTCCGTTTTTATTTTTTTATTTTAGCTCTTTTATAAAGAAACTTAACTTTCGCAAGCTTCATCTGATAGTTTCAAAAAGGCTTGCTAACGAGTGACCTCGTCCGGTGAGCCAAAAAATCAGAGAGAACGGCGTTAAAAATCGTCCTTGTTTGAGCCTGTAAATAGGTTTCAAAAACCGAAACATTTGAGGCGAGTTTGGACGATTTAGCCGTTTGAACGCCAATTTTGCATTAAGCGAGGGCAGAGCCAAGCTTGCTTGAGCTATGCCGAGCATTTGCAAAATCAACAAAGATAATTTTTTGAGTGAGGCGGGCGGAGTCTTGACTTTTTTTGCTTCATTTTTTGTGTTAAGTGGTACATCCCGATTCTTTATCGGGAACAAAAAAATGAAGTGGGGTTTGGGGCAAAGCCCCAGCTTGCTTAATTCCTCTGATAATCAGCATATCCTTTATCAAAAACAGCTTTACAACTGGCTGTAACAACTTGCGAAAGTCAAATAAAGAAATAATACCATTGTTATTGTTTGTAATTTCTCACTCATCTTACAATTTATAGGTATTTGATAAACAATTCTGTTGAATTAGCTGTTTTTCAATATAAAAACTTTCAATATTAATATTATGAGTAGCTATTCAATTGAGTCTTTGGAGCAATACTTTAAGGTCTATCGGAGATCTGTGCAAAAACCGAAAAAATTTTGGGGAAAAATTGCCGATGAAAATTTCACCTGGTACCAAAAATGGGATAAAGTCTTAGAGTTTGATATGCAGAAGGCTGAGTTTACCTGGTTTAAAAACGCCAAGTTAAACATTACAAAAAACTGTATTGATAGACATTTAGCAAACAAAGGAGATAAAAATGCCTTGATTTTTGAACCGAATGATCCGAACGAACCGGCTCGGACATATACGTACAATCAGCTATACACAGAGGTTTGCAAGCTTGCTAATGTGCTGAAAGAGCAGGGCGTGAAGAAAGGCGACAGAGTGTGTATTTATTTACCAATGATTCCGGAATTAGCATTCAGTATCCTTGCTTGCGCACGTATTGGAGCTATACATTCGGTGGTTTTTGGCGGATTTTCTGCGAATGCACTTTCCACCAGAATCAATGATAGTACGAGTAAAGTTCTAATCACATCTGACGGAGGGTATCGTGGAGCAAAAACGATTGACCTTAAGAAAATAGCAGATGAAGCGCTGAAAAACTCGCCGAGCGTTGAGAAAGTTTTGGTAGTAAATCGTACGAATCAGGAAATTAATATGCAGGAAGGTCGTGATTTGTGGCTTCAACCATTGATTGACCAGGCTGAATCAACAAATGTGGCTGAAATAATGGATGCAGAAGATCCGCTTTTTATACTTTATACAAGTGGTTCTACCGGAAAACCAAAAGGAATGTTGCACACTACGGCCGGATACATGGTTTTCACGGCATATACATTTAAAAATATTTTCAACTACAATAACGATGATATTTATTGGTGTACTGCTGATATTGGCTGGATAACCGGACATTCATACATAGTTTACGGACCGCTTTTGAATGGAGCTACGACCGTGATTTTCGAAGGGATTCCGTCTTATCCTACTTACAGCCGATTCTGGGAAGTGATTGAAAAACATCAAGTTACTCAGTTTTATACAGCCCCGACTGCTATTCGTTCTTTAGCAAAAGAAAAAGTAGAGTATGTGCAGAAATTCAAAATGAAGTCACTGAAAGTAATTGGATCTGTGGGTGAGCCGATAAATGAAGAAGCCTGGCACTGGTACAATGACCATGTGGGAGGAAAAGTCTGTCCGTTAGTAGATACATGGTGGCAAACCGAGACCGGTGGAATCCTGATTTCAGCAATTCCGTTTGTTACACCGACAAAACCTACATATGCTTCGCTGCCTTTACCGGGTATAAAGCCTGTGATAATGGACGATTTGAGAAATGAGATAGAAGTAAATCAAAAATCGGGTAGTCTCTGTTTTGATTTTCCCTGGCCGGGTATCGCCCGTTCCATTTGGGGAGATCACCAACGGTATATCGACACTTATTTTACAAAATTTCCCGGGAAATATTTCTCCGGTGATGGCGCTCTTCGTGATGAAGTAGGATATTATCGGATTACAGGACGCGTTGATGACGTTGTGATTGTTTCCGGTCATAATCTGGGTACAGCTCCGATAGAAGACTCCATTAATCAGCATCAGGCAGTTGCTGAAAGTGCCATTGTAGCGTTTCCGCATGAGATTAAGGGAAATGCGCTTTATGGTTTTGTAGTGATAAAAGAAGCAGGACTTTGGAGGGATCAAAATAACTTGAGAAAAGAGATTAATCAGTTGATTTCAGATCAAATTGGCGCAATTGCAAAATTGGATAAAATACAGTTTGTAACGGGACTTCCAAAAACTCGTTCCGGAAAAATTATGCGTAGGATTTTAAGAGCAATTGCCGAAGGTGGAGATTACGACTTTGGTGACACTACTACGCTTCTGAATCCCGAAATAGTGGAAGAAATAAAGACAGGAAGAATAGCTCCCTAACCCTCCTTCAGGGGGTTAGGAGGCAGATTATTTATCCCGCTCCTGATTATCTCTTGTGTGTGTCTTAATAATGCCGAAGATTCATCCATCCCGTAGGTTGTGACATCTACCGACGGGTGAATTTTCATTTCTATGGTGCCCGGAAATGTCCTATAACCTTTCACTCGCTCATAACTTCCAGAAATAGTGATAGGTACTATCGGCAGTTTTAGTTCCATCGCCAAAAGAAAAGCTCCACGTTTAAATTTTCCGAGTTTGCCGGTTTTTGTGCGTGTTCCTTCCGGGAAAATAACTACAGAAATACCATTTTTAAGTTGATCCACGGCTTTTGCCATGCTTTGCTTAGCCGCCATTGGATTTGACCTGTCCACAAAAATATGACCTGCCGCTTGGCAAGCAGCACCTAAAAACGGAACTTTTCTCAACTCAATTTTCAACAGCCATTTGAAAATATAGGGTAACCATCCGTAAACCGCTAATATGTCGAATGCGCTTTGATGATTTGCAACAAAAACATACGATTGATTTCTGTCAATATGCTCCAAACCACTCACTTTCACATTGATAAAGAAAATATAGCAACAGAATTTTCCCCAAATAACACCCGGTAAGTAGGAAATTTTACTATTAGGCAACAAGGGAGAAAGAATAAATATCACAATGGAAGTTATGACCGTTGAAATTATCATCAGCGGCATGGCTATAAGCCACTGGTAAATGAAGTAGAGAGGATAGAGAAATTTCATGTTTTTGTAGCTTGATGTAGGATGACCGAATTGAGTTTTTCAGCAGTTCGTATTTTAAAATGATGCATAGGATTTAATTTTTTATTTTTACCGCGCTGGCATTCTTTTCGGTTCCCGGTATTTTTTATCCGCTTCCAGCATGCTGTTCTGCCTTGCAAACACTCCCAAAATTACAACAAATATCCCAATCCATTGCCATATTTCAGATAATATCCGGGGAAAAAACGCTGTAATGACCGGGATTTAACTAATGAAAACCTGTGAATTGGCAATGCCCCGGCTAAACCGTATCTGCAAAAAAAAGGATAAATTCAAACCGAAACCGGAGCTGGTTTCCCCGTTATTTCCCGGTAATTAACTTCACTTTGTCATTAATTTCCGACCAGGTTTCTTCCGACATTTTCGTGCCCACAACTTCTACTACTTTGGATGAAACAAACGAACCGATTTTTCCACAAATATCTAAAGTATAATCATTTGCTAAACCATATAAAAATCCGGCTGCATATAAATCACCCGCTCCGGTTGTGTCCACGCTTTTCACTAAATTCGGCTCTATCATATAAAATTCATCACCGGATTGAATGACAGAACCATTTTTCCCGATTTTTACAATCGCAATTTTACTCATTTTAGCTATTTCCTGCACGGCATCAAGTGGTTTCTTATTCGTAAAAGTATAGGCTTCATCTTCATTTGCAAAAGTGATATCCACATAATTTTCGGTAATTTCGTGTAGAAAATCAAGATTTTCTTTCACAATATTGAAGCTTGCCAAGTCAATAGAGGTTGTAAGTCCGGCTTCTTTTGCCATTTTCAGAGCGGTGCGAATCAACTCATGGTTCTGTACTAAGTAGCCCTCAATATGGAAAAAATCATAATCGTTGAAAACTTCCGGATTTAAATCTTTAGCATACAATTCACTGGCTGCACCGAGAAATGTGCAGAGTGTTCTTTCGCTATCCGGAGAAACGAGGATAGTACAGTGACCGGAAGGGGTTTCGCTCAATTGCATATGAGGTGTAACTCCGTTATCAAGGCTGTTTGATGAGAAAAATTCTCCTATTTCATCATTGCTGACCTTCCCTATGAATCCGCTTTCGAGACCTAATTTTGCTATCCCATTAATGGTGTTGGAGGCCGAACCACCGGTTGCCATGGTGGCTGAAGATGGAGAAAAGTGGGATTTAATATGCTCGGATTGTTCGTTTTGTATTAATTGCATTCCGCCCCTGATTAAATTCAACTCATTTAACAGCTCGTCATTTTCAATTTGAAACAGAATGTCTGTGAGGGCGTTGCCCATTCCTAAAACTTTTTTCATTTTATGTTGTTTCCTTAATATATGGCTGTGTGATGCTAATTTTGTAAGCTATTCTTGATAAAAATATTGACAAAGACCAAGATTCTTTATAAATTTTGCTAAAATTTTCACAAAGATATTGTATATTTCAAAATAAACCATTACTTTTGCATTCGCATTTCGAAAAATGCCTGAAATTCTTCCTTAGCTCAGTTGGTTAGAGCATCTGACTGTTAATCAGAGGGTCCTTGGTTCAAGTCCAAGAGGGAGAGCGAAAATATAATTCCTCAGTTACAATAGTAATTGAGGAATTGTTGTTTTTAAACTCTTTGATAATAAACGCCTTGCGTTGTCTTGCTGTCTTTCTACCCCAGCGCTCTCTCAAAATCTTCGATCAACACTTCAAATTCTTCAAGTCCGATAGAAAAACGTATTGTTTTGTCCGAAATGTTCATTTCATCCCGTTCTTTTTGGGAGAAATTGACGTAGATGGTGGATGCGGGATGAATGGCAAGTGATTGGTTGTCAAATAGATTGGTGGCGCGGCGGATAACCTGAAGCTTATTTATAAATTGGAAACAGGCTTCTTTTGATTGCAGGTCTATCGTAAACATGGCTCCGGGGAATTCTCCGAATTGACTACGGCTGATTTCGTAAAATCTATTCTCTTTCAGATCGGTATAGTTCACTTTTTCTACTTTAGGGTGATTTGATAGCTCTTCAACTAACTTTTTGGTTGTTTCTGCAGCTCTTAGAAATCTCACTTCCAGTGTTTCAAGTCCGAGACTCTGCATGTAAGCGGTTTGTGGTGACATGTATGCGCCTAAATTTCGGTGGATTTCTTTGCGTAGTTTGAAATTAAACGCATCTCTCCCATGTAATCTTTCAAGTTCTCTCAGTCGCTCAGATGTACGCCAGTCAAAAGTTCCGTAATCTATAATCAGTCCGCCAATACTTGTCGCTCCGCCCGAAATGTATTTTGTGGAAGAAACCGTTTCAATATCTACCCCAAAATCCGAAGCTTTGAACGACGTGAACGGAACAATCGTGGAATCTGCAATCAGTGGGATTTTCTTACTTTTACAAATTTCGGAAAGTGATTTCAAATCTGCCACTTCCATTTGTGGATTGGTGATTATTTCAAGAAAAAGACCACACGTTTTACCATCTATTTTTTTCTTGACCTCTTCAAGATTTAGCAAATCGCAAAACCGGACTTCCACGCCAAAAGCTGCTAATGTGGATTGAAAAAAGGAATAGGTGTTTCCAAAAAGATGCTTGGAAGTTACTAAGTTCAACCCCGACTTAGCGAGTGTAAAAACAATATTGCTGATGGCCGCCATCCCTGAGCTGAGCGCGGTTACATGCTTTGCCTGTGTAATAGCTTTTACTCTGTTTTCAAAATGCTCCACAGTGGGATTGCTGATGCGAGAATAGGTGTGGTCGGTTGTTTTACCGGAGAATGCGGCTTCCATCGCTTCGGCACAGTCAAACTCAAAAGCCACCGAATTATAAACCGGCATAGAGATACTTCCGTATGGGTCAATTATACACGGTTTTGTGTGAAGTATATCGGATGTAGCATGTTTTTTTTTCATAAAAAGCCCCTTTCGCCTAATCCCTTTCACCGCAAGGGAAAAGGGAATGTTGAGTAATTCGAAAAAACAGAAATTATTGCACCGATTTTCTTTCGGTTTTCTTCCTTTTTTAGAGTAAAAAAATCACAAGTAAAGTGTCTGTTTAGTTTGTTTTGAAAGTCTGCGTACGTTATCCGATTTTTGAGTCACCTTAGGGTGATGTCTGCTCAGGCGCGGATTGAGGAGGTTTCTACCTTAGTTTAGCTCCTAATTTCTCCTCAACATTTTTCCGAATCTTGTTCATTATCGAGTCAATTGCTCCGTCAGTTAAAGTTTTATTCTCATCCTGAAGCGTAAAGCTTACGGCATACGATTTTTTCCCCGGTTCCAGATTTTTTCCTTCATAGACATCGAATAGCGTCACATTTTTGAGCAGTTTTCGTTCGGTTTCGAATGCAATCTTTTCAATTTCCGCAAACTCAATATGCTTGTCAATCAGAAACGCAAAATCTCGATAAACTTCCGGAAATTTAGGCAGTTCTTTGTATTTTACGGGGTTTAAGTCAAGCGTATTTAGGATATTATCCCAATTCAAATTGGCATAAAATACTTCCACATCCACATCAGTAAGTTTTTTTGGAATGTTGCTAACTATCCCAATAGTGGCAAGTGTTTTCTTGTTGGGAGAACTGATGCTGAGTGCTTCGGAGTAGATTTCACTCTCGTGTTTCTTGATTCTCAGACGTTTTAAATCGTATCCAAGCCGTGATAAAATATTCAGAACATATGCTTTTAGCTCAAAGAAAGAAGATTTTTGAGTACCACTTGTCCATGAGTCCGAGAATTTATTTCCGGTCACCCAGATTCCTAAGTGAAATTCTTCATTGTAAGCAGCTATCGGATTATTCTCATCTTTATTTTCAGAAATGTACCGGTAACAATTTCCAAATTCGTACAATTTTAAATCGGAATTACGGTAATTGATGTTCCGTTCGATATTTTCCAACCCGCCAAAAAGCAATGTTTGCCTCATTACACTCAAATCGTTGCTAAGCGGATTCAATATCTTTACACTCAAATTACCGGGAAAATTCTTCAAGTTTTCGTAATAACTTGCTTTAGTCAATGAATTATTCAGCACTTCGTTGAATCCTTGCGCTGTCAATTGCTCAGAAATAAGGATCTGCAATTTGTGGCTGTCCGGTTTTTTCACAAAACTGAGTGTAGAAATCAAGTTGTCTCCTATTTCTACATTGTTGTAGCCATAAATCCGGAGAATATCTTCAATAACATCCACATCCCGTTGTACATCTACACGATAAGCCGGAACACGAAGTTGAAATTCGGACTCATTTTCAGAAAGAATTTCCATCTCAAGCCCTTTTAGAATTTTTACAATCGTGTCTCTTCCAATCTCTTTCCCAATCAGTTGGTCGATTGTCTTTTTCCCTAAAGTAACGTTAAATGGATTGACTTTTGTCGGATATTCATCTACGATTTCGCTCGAAATTGTTCCGCCGGCTATTTCTTTAATTAAAATTGCTGCTCTTTTTAAAGCGTATATTGTCATTTCAGGATCGCAACCTCGCTCGAAACGGAATGACGCATCGGTATTCAATCCATGCCTGCGAGCAGTTTTACGAATGCTGACGGGCCCGAAATAAGCGCTTTCAAGGAATACATTTTTTGTCGTTTCTGTTACTCCTGAAGTTAATCCGCCAAAAACCCCTCCGATACACATTGGTTCATCACCATTGCAAATCATCAGATCTTGTTCGCTCAGCTTCCTTTCCACTTCATCCAATGTGGTAAATGGTGTTCCTTCTGGCAGATTTTTTACATGAACTTCACCGGTTGTGATTTTATTCGCATCGAATGCGTGAAGTGGCTGTCCTAATTCATGCAAAACAAAATTCGTAATATCGACTACATTATTAATAGGGCGCTGACCGATATTGAGCAAATGCTCTTTCAACCATTTCGGAGATTCCTGTACGGTAACTCCTGAGATTGTAACTGCCGAATAGCGCGGACAAGCGTTTTTATTACCAATTATTACCGGAATGGAGAGGTTTGTGTTATCAACTTTGAAGGATTCTACGGAAGGTTTTTTGAGCTTAACGTTTTCATCGTGCAGCGCGTAATAAGCGGCTAAATCACGTGCTACTCCAAAATGTGAAGTTGCATCCACTCGATTCGGTGTAATATCTATTTCGATTAATACATCGTCTTTGATTCCGTAAAAATCTTTCGCCGGCGTACCCACTTTCGTATCGGCAGGAAGTACGATTATACCATCATGGCTTGTCCCAATGCCGATTTCATCTTCAGCGCAAATCATTCCGTGTGATTCTACACCGCGAATTTTTGATTTCTTTATTGTAAAACTTTCATCTCCTGAATACAGTACAGTCCCGATTGTAGCAACTACAACTTTCTGTCCAGCAGCCACGTTTGGCGCGCCACAAACGATTTGTTGCGGTTCACCAACGCCAATATCAACCGTCGTAATGCTTAGGTGGTCTGAGTTCTCGTGCTTTGAGCAAGTCAAAACCTCACCTATCACAAGTCCCTCCATTCCGCCTTTCACAGACTGGACTTTTTCTACACTGCCTACTTCAAGACCGATCGAAGTAAGAATTTTAGCGATTTTTTCCGGAGATTCATTAATATTAATGTACTCTTTCAACCAATTATAAGAAATATTCATATTTATGTGAGTTTGAAGTTGGAACCCGAATAAGGAAGTAAGTTCGGAATTCCGAGTTCAAAAATTTTAAGTTTTTCAGCGCTATTGTCGAATAATCGAATAGTCAATTAACTAAATCCCCGCAAAGGTACTGCTTTTTTCCCGCTCTATTAAAAATATTTTTTCAAAATAATGACTTTTTTGTGTAAAAACTTGCACATTTTTTCGTTATTTGTGTAATTTTACTATTTTTGCACCCGAATTATTTATCATTAATCTAAATAAGATTTTTCTATTCGCTCTTAAAGATTGACTTACTACTAAAAAAATGATAGAACAAAACTTTATAAAACTCTTCGAAGATAGCTTTAAAGCCAATTGGGACTTAAACGCATTCTCCAATTATGGCGAAAATCATACGTTGACTTATGCTCAAGTGGCAGAAGAGATTGCAAAACTGCACATATTATTCGAGGAATGTGGAATTAAAAAAGATGATAAAATCGCTCTGATTGGTAAAAACAGTATCAACTGGGCGGTAACATTTTTGGGTACGGTCTCCTACGGAGCGATAATTGTTCCCATTCTTCAGGATTTTAACCCCAATGATATACAAAACATAATCAATCATTCGGATTCAAAGTTACTTTTCCTTAATGAACCTATTTGGGAGAATCTTGATAAAGAGGAGTTCAAATCATTGGAAAGAGCCTATTCGCTCACAAACTTTGATCATCTTTATACAAAGAAAGAATCGAATTCGGCTAAATCAGAAGAAAATTTATCTAAAAATATTACGCGTGAGCATATTGAGGAATTATTTCTGAAAAAATATGAAGGAAAATTCTTGCCTGACAATGTGAATTATGTCAAAAAGCCAAATTCTGAGGTCGTTTGTATCAGCTATACTTCCGGCACGACAGGATTTAGCAAAGGAGTAATGCTTACCGGAAATAATTACGCAGGGAATGTTACGTTTGGGATTCAGACCGAACTGCTCAAGCCCGGATATCAAATAGTCTCATTTCTTCCTTTGGCTCATGCATACGGGTGTGCGTTTGATTTTCTTACAGCAGCTGCCACAGGTAGTCATGTCCATTTTATAAGTCGTCCGCCTACCGCGGCGATTTTGCTGCCGGCATTTGCAAAAGTGAAACCGAACGTGATTTTCTGTGTACCAATAATTATTGAGAAAATTTATAAAAAACAGATTCAGCCGAAAGTGTCCAAGCCGCTCGTAAAGATACTGTTGCACATTCCGGGTATAAAACACTCCATTTTATCTAAAATAAAAGATAAGCTGATCAACGCATTTGGCGGAAATTTCTCTCAGATAGTCGTTGGTGGCGCGCCGTTAAATCCTGAAGTGGAAGATTTTTTTAACAAAATGAAATTCCCAATCACCGTTGGATACGGTATGACAGAGTGTGCTCCGCTGATCAGCTACGCGCATACGAGTGAATTTGTTCCGAAATCCGCAGGTAAACTGTTGGATATCATGGAAGCGAGAATTGAAAATCCTGATCCGAAAACCGGAATTGGAGAGATAGTTGTAAAAGGTGAGAATGTGATGTCCGGATATTATAAGAATGAAGAGGCTACTAATGAAGTGCTTAGCAAAGATGGGTGGTTGAGGACCGGAGATCTGGGTACAATAGATGCGAATAAGAATATTTTTATTCGCGGAAGGAATAAGACTATGCTGCTGAGCGCGAACGGTCAAAATATTTATCCGGAAGAAATAGAGGCGAAATTAAATAATTTGCCGTATGTCCTTGAAAGTATCGTAGTGGATAACAATAAGAAGTTAGAAGCATTGGTTTGTCCTGATTATGAGATGGTTGAAGCTGATGGAATTACTCAAGAGCAATTAGAGCATCAGATGAATGAGAATTTGAAGCATTTGAATCATTCGGTAGCGGCGTATGAACGAATTTCCAAGATTCATATTCATAAAGAAGAATTCGAGAAAACTCCGAAAAAAAGTATCAAGAGGTATCTTTATACAAAAGTGTAACTGAATTCACAAAAAATTATAAAAAGCGACTTCTGTCGCTTTTTTTATTGAGAGGTGATCTTAACTTTTTCTCGCAAATGCAAATTGAAAATTCCGATTTATCGGAGCTGACGCTTATAGCGGTATTTTGCATTTTTTAATCACAATGGTCAATGCGGCTGAAAGCGTTAGTGCCCTATTAACTTTCAAAATTTTATAAGTCAAGACGACTTCTGAATAAAGTAATATATCCACATCAGAAATGTGGATTATTATGCAATTGAACATTAAAAATATTGCAAAATTTGCAAAAAACATACGCTTTGACTTTGATATATTGAAAATTTTGAAAAATAATGTGGATTTTTATAACAGAAAATTATTTTTATGCTATCTTTGCAACGTTTTTCAAAAGAACGTAACAAATGTTAAAATAAATGGTTCTTGCGTTCATATCAGGTGTGATATGTAAACTATTTTTGGCAGAGTCAAACACCCTCAAACAGAAATTGTTAAATAAAGTTTTTGAAGAATTCTTTGTTTTTGAAAGTTAGTAATTGGGTTGCCGACCACAACAAAGTTTTTTATTCAATAACAGAAATATAATGTCTTTGTTTGCTGTAAGTGGCTTATATTCAATGTTTTAAAAGAACGTTGCAGTGATGTGGAAATGAGACAATGACGCTGAAAATTATATTATTTTTTTAAATTTCACGCCAAAAGTGAAAAAAAATAAAAAATAAATCAAAAATATTAATGCAGTTCCAAAATATTGATGTATCTTTGCAACGATTTTGAATTGAACAAAATATATAAC
>JAAYIT010000069.1 GCA_012523295.1 Porphyromonadaceae bacterium
AAAACATTCCGTTTTCGAGCGAAAGCTTTATCTTTGCAGCCGCATTTGTGGCTTAAGAGCTTTTTAAGGCAAAAGAGGCTACAATGTTCTTTGAAAGGATGCCCGAATGGTGGAATGGTAGACACGAAGGACTTAAAATCCTTTGGCCATAGCGGCTGTGCCGGTTCGAGTCCGGCTTCGGGTACCAAGACCCTCTGGTAAATAGCTTATAAACAGCAAAATACCGGAGGGTCTTTCTTTTTTTATTTCAGCTGCCTGATGAAATCTTCAATTCCCAGGGCGGCTTCAACGACTCGATCAAAACGCACGATGCTTAGGTTGTCTTTGGGCGTGTGAGTAATGTCCTGATCGTTCATGTGTTTAATAAACCAATCGGAACTTACTGCAATTGCCGGCCGGCCGTATTGTAAAAAGATGGAGTGGTCGCCCTGGAACCAGGGCAGGCCTTCGACAATAGCGGGATGTGTTTCTATTACTTTGTCCAGGGCGAGTTTCATGTCAGCAGGCAGCTCAAATGCCGAAAAACAAGACAAACCTTCGTGATAGCCTGCTCCGTCAATATTTATATTCAGGGCTACCTGCTCAAAATTGTTATGATTTTGTTCTATGTATTTCATTTGCCCCGAAACGGCGTAATAATCTTCTCCGTTGAAGGCGGCCAGTTCGATTCCGTATTTTCCGCGATAATCTTTCAATAATTCGGCCAGCAACAACAATACGGCAACTCCTGTGGCGTTGTCGATGGCCCCCGGAGTACCAATTTTGGCATCTATATGCGCCGAGCCAACAATACGTTGTCCTTTTGAACCGGCTTTATTTGCTAGAATGTTGTAAGCCCTGGCCGGAATTCGTTCGGCAGCCGAAACGAGAGTAACTTTTTGCCCGAGGCAGTTAAGCAGTTTTTCTCCTTCGGTATCTTTCATAAAAACAGAAGGAATATCAAAGTCGCCGTCTTCAAACAGCGGAAAAGGATAGACTCCTACTGCGGTTGCAGCATTACGTTCGGTTGCACAAAGCAGGGCCAGCGGTTTGCCGGTTTCTAATAATTGTATAATTTCCTGATGTGAGTCCGGATTGTAAAATACAAAGTTTTTGGGCATGATTTGCTCGGATGCAATGGCGCCATGGAGTAGCACAATTTTGTTCTGAATGGCCGAAGATCTTAATTTTTCAATACTGTCAACAGCCATCAGCTCTCCACTTACAGAGCAAGCTAAGGAATAATGCGACGAATGGACTTCGAACTCTTTTTCTCCGCAGGAGAGAGAAGCTCCCCGGGTTTTCCAGTCCATGACACTGAGCGGAGTCGAAGTGCATTCCCAGTTTAAATCATTCAGGCATTTCAAAAAATAATCTGTTGCCAGTATGTTCCCCGGGCCGCCCAGCCTGCGGTCTTTAATTTCTACACAAAGTTTATGCAAGTGTTTGGTGCATAGTTCAAGTAAAATCATATTCCTTGAATTTTCGTTTATCTATCCATCCATTCTTTAAAATCCGAAACACGCTCTCTGCTTACAATTATATCTTCTTGCTCAGTCCAGTCTTTGAGTTTAATTTTCAATCTATTCGATGAATAGGCAATAATATCCCGGATAGCAGCAAAATTAATTATAAAATTTCTGTTTATCCTAAAAAATGTTTTTGAATTTATCAATTGCTCAATTCAATCAAGGGAATAATCAATCGGATAATTTTTTCCATTATCCACATGAATAAAATTACATCTCTCCTTTATGTAAAAACAATTAATTGTTGCTGTCTGTACCGACTTGTAATGTTCCCCGATTTTAATCAAAAATCTTTCTTTTTTGGTTGCTTGCAGCTGATTAATAATTGATTCAAGATTTTCATAATCAGCTTTTTTATAATGTGTATGGAATTTTTTTATTGCATTTTTTAGTTCTTCCGGATCAATTGGCTTCAGGAGGTAATCGATACTATTAAGCTTGAAAGCTCTTAATGTATATTCATCGTAAGCTGTTGTAAAAATAATGGCTGTATCGATTGCTTTGTTTTCAAATATTTCGAAACAAACTCCATCTTCAAGTTGAATGTCCATAAATATCAGCTCAGGTTTCGGATTATTCAAGAACCAATTTATAGATTGTTCTACCGATTTTAAAACATCAATAATCTCGATGTTTGGATTTATTTCTCCAAGCAATCGTATTAATTTTTGTGCAGCAGGTTTTTCATCCTCAATTATTAATACCTTCATATCTCACGACTTAATAATGGGCAGTTTTACAATAAACCGATTGTTATCTTCTTCAAGGATTAAATTTTTGTCGAGAATAAGCCTTACTCTTTCTTTTAAATTTAATAATCCTGTTTTTAATTCATTTTCTAAAATATTCTTTCTCTGTATATTATTAGAAACCACAATTACATCATTCATTCTCTCTATTCTGATTTTCAAGGCTGATTTTTCTGACCTTGAATTGTGTTTCAGGGCATTTTCAACCAAAATTTGTAAAGATACGGGTACCACTTTAAATTCGTCTGCATCCTGACAATCAATTTCCAACAATATCTTATTATTGTCACGTACTTTCTGAATGTCGAAATACTGTTTTACAAATTCAATTTCTTTGTTTAGAGGCACTAAATCAATTTCTTCATTTTCCAAAATGTATCTGTATATTCCTGACAACTTTTGAATGTATTTGTCTGCTATTTTGGCATCCTCGTACACAATTTCAGAAAGCGTATTCAGACTATTAAACAAGAAGTGGGGATTAACCTGCGATTTAAGGTTTTGGTATTTATATTTCAGGTTTTCTTCGCGCAATTTTTGTTCTCGTTCTATTGCCTTCCGCCAAATAATGTAAAAAAAGAATGCAGAGCCAAGTAAAATCCAAATTGAGAATTGCCTGATTGCCCCGGATAATTCTACTTGAAATAATTGCGTTAAGAAATTAGTAGTATCTAAACCCTTTATCAGGTAAAAAGCGTAAACGCCAATACTTACAAGTGAAAGCGAAACAAGTAATGTAAGTAAGACAAAAAGTAAAAATGAAGGCAAAATATTCTTTTTAATTTGATGAGCAGGTTTGTTTGAATATTTCCGGAACGAGCTATAAGCAATACTTCCTATAATTAGAATATTAAGAAAGAATACGATGCCATACATAATCGTCTCTGCCTTAAAAGGATTTCCTGTCTGCCCCCATTTGAACAATAAAGAAAAGACGATACTGAATATTAACGCAGCTGTAAATCCTAATACTTTTTTATTCTTTTTCATTTTCAAAAAATCTTAATGATTAATAATCATCAAAGAAAACGGATGAAATAGTTACAATAAAAGAATTGTTGCAGACTCGGTATAGTATTATTTCGAATTGAGCATAATTCAATTCAAATCGTGTATGGGGTATAAAATTAAGTGTTTGACAGTCTGATAAAAAAGCGCTAAGCTTATTTTATAGAGCCTTGCAATTTGCGGTATTCTCCCACCATTTCCAGTCCTGTAATTGTTGAACTGTCCGAAAAAATAAGTTTTCCCCCCTGGTCCAGCATGGAAATCTCCAGCACAGCATCAATGCTTTCGGGAATTCTCCGATTCATGGAACCTTGCGTCGGAGCTTTAAGTATCCCTGAGTTCAGGGATCTGGCATGAACTACAAAGGTGAATTGTTTGTTCTTAAGTGTAATCTTTAGTTTGTCAGTCTGGTCAATTTCCAGATCCAGCGTGGTGGCC
>JAAYIT010000070.1 GCA_012523295.1 Porphyromonadaceae bacterium
AGAGCGAAAAAGATGAAGACATCTTCAACTACATTCCCCCTCAACAAACCAATCAGATTTTCACCCCGAAAAAAGTGGTCAAAATGATGGTCGATTTGCTTGAAGAGCATGACCCGCATATTTTCAAAAATAAGGAAAGCACCTTTATTGACCTCTACAGTAAGAGCGGTTTGTATCTGAGCGAAATTGCCAAAAGGCTGTTTAGCGGCTTGGCAGAGCAAATCCCCGATGAAAAAGAGCGGATCAAGTGGATCTTGGAGCGTCAGGTCTTTGGCTGTGCGCCCAGTAATATCATTTATAACATGGTCAAAAATTTCCTTTACGGCGGATATCCGGAAGTTAAGTCGGATAACTTGCTTGAATTGGATTTGGTTGAAGCAGCAAAAGCCGGCAAAGTGGCAGAAACTTTGGAAGAAAGCATGGGAAGAAAAATGAAATTTGACGTAATTATCGGTAACCAACCGTATCAGTTGCAAACAAGTAGTGGCTCGAGCCAAGCAACTCCAATTTATCAAGAATTTGTTTCTTCAGGTATATCGTTGGATCCTGAATACTTATCTATGATTATTCCTTCTAGATGGTTTGCAGGTGGAATGGGACTTGATGAGTTTAGAAAATCTATGCTTCAAGATAGACATTTGCGTTACCTGGTTGATTTTGCCAACGCAAAAGATTGTTTCCCTGATAATAGCATTAGTGGTGGAGTTAACTATTTTCTAAGGGATAGAGACAATCCAGGGGATTGTGAGTTTACTAATATAATTAACAATTCGGTAAGTAAAATGACTCGTGATTTATCAGAGTTTCCAGTAATGATTCGTTACAATGAAGCAGTAGAAATACTACGTAGAACCGATTACAGCCAAAATCTTTCAGAAATTGTTAGCTCGTTAACTCCTTTTGGACTTTCAACAAATTTTAGAGGTTCAAGTATCCAAGAGAACGAAAATTTTTATCCTGTCCAAACTAGTGTTGGGATTTCTTATATATCCAAGGAATTAATTACGAAAGGTCATGAATATCTAGGAAAATATAAAGTGTTAATGAGTAAAACGAGTGCTGAACATGCTGGAGAGCCAGATCGAGATGGAATGTATAAAGTTTTCACTTCTTCTGTAAGAGTCATGGAACCCAATGAGCTGTGTACGCATTCTTATTTATTGATTGGCAAATTTGATGAAAAGAGAAAAGCTGAAAACCTGTTAAGTTATTTAAAAACAAGATATGTTAGGTTTCTAGTTCTTTTATCGATGTCTTCAATTAATGTATCGAAAGGAATATTCAAGTTTGTTCCAATCCAAGATTTCTCAAAACCCTGGACTGACGAAGAATTGTATAAAAAATATAATCTGGACGATGAAGAAATCGCCTTCATCGAGTCCATGATCCGCCCAATGGATTAGCCCTGCAGGTCGGACGAACAAAACCCCCTCTGTAACGACCCTCTGTACGGCTGGGTTTCAACCCAGCCCTTGTTCGGCTATAAAAAAGCATTCTGGACAGTCTAAAGGAAAGGAAAATTTAATTGCTTGATCCGGATAGGAGGGGTTACACCGCTCGCTTCGCATCGGGTGCTATAGAAACCCCTTCGTACGACTAATATGTTGTGATAATTAATATTATAAATGATTTTGATTGGAGGGATAAGGGAATCTTGATAGTGTACGGCTGGGTTTCAACCCAGCCCTTGTTCGGCTATAAAAAAGCATTCTGGACAGTCTAAAGACAAGGAAAATTTAATTGCTTGATCCGGATAGGAGGGGTTAAAACCCCTCCGTACAAAACATCGTCGCACAACTAATATATTGTAATAATTAATTTTATAATTAATTTTAATTGGAGGGATAAGGGAAACTTGATAGTGTACGGCTGGGTTTCAACCCAGCCCTTGTTCGGCTATAAAAAAGCATTCTGGACAGTCTAAAGGAAAGGAAAATTTAATTGCTTGATCCGGATAGCACAACTAATATATTGTGATAATAAATATAATAATTGGTTTTAATTGGAGGGATAAGGGAAACTTAATTGTGTACGGCTGGGTTTCAACCCAGCCTTTTTAAGATTCTAATTGGCTCTGTCTTTATTTCTGAAGCATATTTGTTATATAATTTTTCCTATGGAAAAAAGACCTAATCGGAAATCGCCCAGATTAAAGAACTATGATTATTCTTCAGCTGGAGTTTATTCATTGACGATTTGTGCAAAGGATATGAAGCATATATTTGGAAGGGTTGAATATAATCCGTTAGGTAATACAATGAACCTTTCTGCTGTGGGGAAAATAGTTGACGAAACCATACAATCCCTTCCAGCCAAATTTCCTGAATTTGAGATTTTAACCTATGCAATTCAGCCGAATCATTTACATATGTTAATTTACAAAGAAAATGAGATGATTGAGGGTGGACGTTCTATTTCGGATTTTGTAAAATCTTTGAAAGCATTGGCAACGATTCAAATTCGGAAAATTTATCCAAAGATGGAGGTTTGGAAAGATAGTTTTCATGACCATATCATTCGGAATGATTTTGATTTAGAAAATCAATGGTTTTATATAGAAGGCAATGTTGCTAAATGGGAGAAAGATCTATATTATAAGCCGGGGGATGAGCATTAGTTTGAATAAGGCTTGAAGGGGAAGGAATTATCCCAGCTGTCCATTAAGTTTGAGGATTTGAGGAGGGGTTAAAAATCTTCCGTACGGCTGGGTTTTAACCCGGCCCTTTTTATCTCAAATAAAGAGATTTCAGCAAAACTATGATAGGAGGGGTTGAAACCCCTCCGTACAAAACCTTTCTGCACAACTATTTTGTTTATAGTTTTATAACAATGTTAGGGCGATGATTCTTAATTTTTCATATTAAGAATTATCGCCAAGGTCTGTTAAAATTTCCCCCAATCTAAAAAGAGTGATAACATAAAAACATGTATCTTAAAGGAAGCAAGCTCTCGCTCAATAAGAAACGCCATAAGCCGAATGGTTGGTTGATATTTTTTCTTGTTGCAGGGATTGGGCTTTTACTCTATTTCAATATCGTCGTCGTGCCGGTGATGAACCCGCTTTTTGTTCCCACC
>JAAYIT010000008.1 GCA_012523295.1 Porphyromonadaceae bacterium
AATCCCTTACTCCGTATGCCTGCGCTGTGAATCCGCCGGTTCCCATTCTAAGGAAATTATAATTCCAGTAAGTCATCCTGAAAATAGCGCCACCCAAAGCAGTTGCACCAGTATAAAGCGGTGAGGATAAATGACCGGCAATGGCAATGTCAACCATTCCGAGCAGCGGGACAGTAATGTTGGAAATGATATTTGGAATGGCAAGACGTAGAATTTGGCGGTTCATGCCGCAAAATTACAAATAAATTATATGAATCGATAAAAACTGGAAATACCGATGGATAGATTAGTTAAGATTACCTGAATGAATTTTTAAAATTCATTAAATAATTCTTCATTTATGATTTAATTTATAATTTTATGCAATTTTTCCAGATAACTAATGGACAAGCTAATCGAACATTCCGGAATAATTACACAGTTGGGTGAAGATAAAATCTTTGTCCGTATTCATCAGCAATCAGCATGTAGCGCGTGTCACGCGAAAAGTGTCTGTATGGCTTCCGATAAACAGGAAAAAGTTATTGTTGTGACGAGCTCCACAGAAAACTTTAATATTGGCGATGCTGTAATGCTTTATGGAAAAAGTTCAACCGGACTTTTAGCCGTACTCCTTGCCTTCGTATTCCCTTTCCTTTTGATACTTCTTTGTTTGTTCGTTTTGCGAAATGTAGTTGCAGACGAGATTGTCGCTGCGCTGATTTCGCTGGGTATTCTTGTCCCATATTATCTGATTTTATCTCAATTCAATAATAAACTCAATAAAAAACTACAATTTCATCTCAAAAAAGTTTCCCGTTAAACAATCTGAAACCCAACTTGAGGAAAAATTGTTTTTCTAGTTTAAAAAGTACGTATTAGAATGAACACCATTCTTGCAGCTATATTAATTTTAGGAGGCATCGGCATTTTGTTGGCTGTCCTGATTTATTTTGTTTCCGAAAAATTCAAGGTCATTGAAGATCCGCGTTACGATCAGGTGGAAGCTACTCTTCCGGCTGCTAACTGTGGTGGTTGCGGGTTTCCCGGCTGTCGGGGATTTGCTGTGGCATGTGTTGAATCAGATTCACTCGATCATTTGAATTGTACGGTAGGTGGAATTGAAACCATGGAGAAGGTTGCATCAATCTTAGGAAAAACGGCTGTAGCTCACACTCCTACCGTAGCTGTAGTGCGATGTGGGGGTGACTGTGAGCACCGACCGCGTATGAATGAGTACGATGGTGTGAAGCATTGCTTCATTGCGCATAATCTCTACAGCGGTGAAACCGGATGTTCGTGGGGATGTCTCGGTTTTGGCGATTGCGAATTGTCATGCGATTTTGATGCTATTAAGGTAAATCCAATCACAAAAATTCCTGAAGTGGATGAAGAAAAATGTACTTCCTGCGGAGCTTGTGTACGAGCATGCCCGAAAATGCTTATTGAGATTCGCAAGAAAGGTCCGAAATCTCGACGGATTTATGTGAATTGTCGTAATAAAGATAAAGGAAATATTTCTCGAAAATCATGTAATGTCAGCTGCATTGCTTGCAATAAATGCTTCAAGGTTTGTCCGCATGAAGCAATTTCGATAGGCGATAATTTGGCTTTTATTCACGATGATAAATGCAAACTTTGTAGAAAATGTGTGGAAGTTTGCCCGACAAATGCCATTGTGGAGCTTAATTTCCCGCCAAGAAGAAAACCTGTCGAAGCTGAAGGAGAGACATTGGTGACAAATAAATAGTGATTGGAGTTTCGAAATTATACTTTTAAGAATAATTGAGCAGAGCAAAAATTTATATCCGGCTTTTCGAGCCGCTAAACTTTTTTAATAAGTTTGATTTTTCTGCATCCTATTCCTATTTAGCGGTTTAGTAGGTGTATTACGCTGTGAAACAGCTGTTTAAGATAAGCCTTAAACCCAAAAAATGATTAATGGCGTGTTCCATACGACCTTAATTTATAAAAATAGAATTTAATCGAATGAAAACATTCAGAATTGGAGGAATTCATCCAAAAGAAAATAAATTCTCAGCAGGACAACGCATAAAAACGGTTGCACTACCGGATCGAGTAGTCATTCCATTGGCACATTATAGTGGAATGCCAAGCCGTGCAGTTGTCAAAAAAGGAGATTTCGTAAAAGTAGGTCAATTAATTGGTCAGGCCGATGGGTACGTTTCTGCCAACGTGCATTCATCTGTTTCGGGGAGAGTGAGCAAAGTGGATGTCCAGTTGGATGCATCGGGTTACAAGCGTCCGGCGGTATTTATCGATGTGGAAGGAGATGAATGGCTTGAATCCATAGACCTGACAACGGATATAAAGAGAGAATGCCATTTCACCAAAGAAGAGATATTGACCAAAATTCAATCTGCCGGAATAGTCGGTTTGGGTGGAGCTACTTTTCCCGCGCATGTCAAATTAGCGCCACCTCCGGGTAAAAAAGCGGAGGTTTTGATAATCAATGGTGTTGAGTGTGAACCATTTTTGACTTGCGACCATCAGCTGATGTTAGAGAAAGGGGAAGAAATTATGGTTGGCATTACTATTTTAATGAAAGTTTTGGCGGTTGAAAAAGCGGTAATCGGCATTGAAAATAATAAACAAGACGCGGTAGAATATTTGAGAAAAATCGCAAAATCATATCCCGGTATCCGGGTGGTACCTTTGAAAGTCCGTTATCCGCAAGGTGGTGAAAAACAACTGATTGATGCTATATTGAGACGACAGGTTCCGAGCGGAAAAATACCCATAGAGGTAGGAACGGTAGTCATGAATGTCGCAACAACCTTTGCTGTGTATGAGGCTGTACAGAAGGGAAAACCTTTGATGGAACGCGTAATGACGATTTCGGGGAAAGAAGTGCAGAACCCCGGAAATTATTTGGTCAGGCTGGGAGTATATCTTTCGGAGGTGGTTAATCAAGCCGGTGGTGTACCGGAAAGAACAGGTAAGATTATCGGTGGAGGACCGATGATGGGACGCTCACTGATGAATCTGGATGTGCCGATGGCAAAAGGAAGCGCGGGAATTGTCTTTGTTCCGGACAGGGATTCAGTTCGAGGTCAAGACAGAAATTGTATTCGCTGTGCAAAATGTGTAACAGTCTGCCCAATGGGGTTAGAGCCATTCTTGCTGATGAATCAAAGTGAACGTGAAATGTGGGATGAAATGGAACAAAATCGGATAATGGACTGTATTGAATGTGGCAGTTGTAGTTACACTTGCCCTTCAAATCGTCCATTGCTGGATTATATCCGATATGGAAAAACAACTGTTGGGTTTAGAATCCGAAGCAGAAAAGCAGCGAAAGTTTAATTGCTTTGATTCGTGTTTTTTAGATTCTTCTTCGTCACCTGACGTAAAAGAATAATATTAGAAATGCAACAATAAGTTTTTTCAGTAATAGTGAGTTGTTTAAATGTTTTTTAGTTTAATATTATTTAATAAAGTCTTGTGTCTGACTATCCGGGCTCTATATATTTTTTATGGATAAGCTGATTATATCTCCGGCGCCGCACATCCACGGCGGCGACAGTATCGAAAAAAACATGCGGGGTGTCATCATCGCGATGATGCCCGCCTTGCTGGTCGGTTTCTACTTTTTTGGGATGGGAGCGTTGATTGTTACGCTTGTGTCGGTAGGTTCATGTGTGCTGTTTGAATATCTTATCCAACGTTTTTTATTAAAAATAAAACCAACAATAACTGATGGATCTGCTATAGTAACAGGGGTTTTACTGGCAATGAATCTGCCATCCAATATTCCGGTTTGGATGGTGATGTTAGGAGCGTTGTTTGCTATTGGCGTAGCAAAAATGAGTTTTGGAGGATTGGGAAATAACCCGTTCAATCCCGCTTTGGCAGGGCGTGTTTTTCTGCTTATTTCGTTTCCTGTGGCTATGACTTCATGGCCGGAGCCGGCACCACTCACTACAGCTTATTTAGATGCTCAGACAGGTGCGACTGCCCTGTCATCTCTTAAAGGAGGTGAAGTGGATATTCCTCGGATTATGAACTTGCTGATTGGAAAAATGGGCGGTTCGTTGGGCGAAGTTTCTGCTATTGCCATTCTTTTAGGTTTACTATATTTATTGGCAAAGAAGATTATCAGCTGGCATATTCCGGTTAGTATTTTGGTCACAGTAGCTTTATTTACGTCAATTTTGCACCTGAGTAATCCTGAAGAGTTTGCCTCTCCGTTGCTGCACTTATTAGGTGGGGGTTTGTTGTTAGGAGCGGTTTTTATGGCTACCGATTATGCTACATCGCCTATGAATCCACGCGGAATGGTTGTTTTTGGTGTCGGTATCGGGATTATTACGGTAGTTATTCGTGAATTCGGAGCGTACCCCGAAGGCGTTTCATTTGCCATTTTGATAATGAATGCATTCACTCCGTTGATAAATAATTATATAAAACCGAAAAGATTCGGTTGATACAAGTCCATTCTACTTAGGGACTTTACCTATATAGGGAAACAAAAAAACATACAAGGTGAATTGGTTTATTAAATTTTGAAATAAATGCAATCAAATTTTAAAAATATGGTGTTCTCACTAAGTCTGATCGCTGTTTTTGCGGCGGTTACGCTGGCATCGGTGTATGCGCTTACCAAAGAGCCCATTTCCGCTTCTAAGCAAGCAAAGCAACAAAACGCAATCCGTGAAGTCTTGCCCCTTTTTGAGTACTTAGACGAAGCTGAAAGGGTAGGAGTGTCATCGGGAGATACATTGCTTGTTTATAGAGCCTACGGTAAAGATGAAAAATTTGTGGGTGCTGCCGTGGAAACCGTTTCTCACACGGGTTATTCCGGTGATATCAGACTGATGGTGGGATTTGACACTGAGGGTGTTATTGTGAATTATTCTGTTCTGGAACAAAGAGAAACGCCCGGGCTGGGGACTAAAATGGTTGATTGGTTTAAGACGGAAACTAAAAACCAAAATATACTTGGCAAAAACCCATCGAAAGATAAGTTTGCTGTCAAAAAGGACGGAGGAGATATCGATGCCATAACAGCAGCTACCATCAGTTCGCGGGCATTTTTAGAAGCTGTTCAGAATGCCTATTTTGCCTATTCGAATAATAAAGATGCCGTGTCCGGAGCAACAACTGTTGTAACTTCGGGAACTGCTGAAAACCAAACATCAGATAAAAGATAGCGTAAGATAAAAAAATGTAGAAACATATGAGCCGAAAGTCAAATTTAAAGATATTTTTGAACGGAATCATCAAAGAAAACCCGATTTTTGTGTTAGTGCTGGGAATTTGTCCAACGCTGGCTACGACCTCATCGGCAATCAATGGAATGAGTATGGGATTGGCGACAACATTTGTGTTGCTGGGTTCCAACGTGGTAGTTTCTTTACTGAAAAATCTAATTCCCGATAAAGTGAGAATCCCGGCATTCGTAGTAGTGATAGCTACATTTGTAACGGTTGTGGAAATGGTGATGGAAGCTTATGTCCCCGCTTTGTTTGAAAGTTTGGGAATTTTTATTCCGCTTATCGTAGTGAATTGTATCGTTCTGGGTCGCGCAGAAGCTTTTGCCTCTAAAAATAATCTGGGAAAATCTGCATTGGATGGTTTGGGAATGGGGTTAGGGTTTACTTTCGCACTTACCTTGTTGGGAATAATTCGAGAATTTCTTGGAACGGGCAAAGCATTCGGAATTACACTATTCAATGAAGAATACGGAATGCTTTTATTTGTTTTGGCCCCGGGAGCATTTATCGCGCTCGGATACCTTATTGCAGTAATGAACAAGTTGCAGAGGAAATAATTCAATGTGGAAATGAGGGAATGTGTCAAATTTTACTGTACTATTCAGCTAATTAACCAATTAAAACGAATTAACTACTTAACTAAGAATCAATGACATTTATATTAATTTTTATCAGCGCTGTATTTGTGAATAACATTGTGTTATCACAGTTTTTAGGAATTTGTCCGTTTCTTGGAGTTTCCAAAAAGATTGAGACAGCGCTGGGTATGAGCGGAGCCGTAGCGTTTGTTATGACGATAGCTACTATCATCACTTATATTGTTCAAAAAGCAATTTTAGAACCTTTCGATATAACATTTTTACAAACCATCACATTTATTCTCATTATTGCCGCATTGGTACAGATGGTGGAAATTGTGATAAAAAAAATATCACCTGCTTTGTATCAGGCGTTGGGTGTGTTCTTACCTCTGATTACAACAAATTGTGCCATTCTTGGAGTAGCTATTTTAGTAACACAAAAGGACATGAATCTGCTCGAGAGTGTTATTTATGCTATTTCCACTGCTATTGGCTTTGGCTTGGCGTTGATTCTTTTTGCCGGAATTCGCGAACAGTTAAGCATGACGAAACTGCCTAAAGGAATGGAAGGTACAGCTATAGCCTTGGTAACAGCCGGTTTGTTAGCTATGGCGTTTATGGGCTTCACCGGTATTGTTAAATAGACAAATGAGGAGTGAAAGTGGAAGTAATGATTAAAAAAATACCGCTGCTGTCTGATTTTTGGCTTTTTCCATAGAAAAATGGAAATTAGTTTTTTCAGCTATCCAATGTTTACTTTCGCCTATGGATTTGATTTAACATTCAATAAACTTATCGCGAAAATCTCTATATTCTTAGAGTAATGCATTTGATTGCAAGCTGATTAGCATTTTCTCAATGTCCGTTCATGAAACATTTCAATAGAAGAGCCGACAGGATATTTTGCCGTACTGATTTTGCTGTTTTATCCGCACGCCCGTAGTATTTCGATTGGAAATAGATTTTATTAAAACCAACTGAAGCAAACGACTGAAAATAGAGCTATCAGTCGTTTTCTTTTAAATTGCGAAACCGCGTTATAAATTTTCCTTATTCGTTATAGGTTTTCATTGTAAAACTTAATAACCCGCAATTTGTTTTATTGATAGAAAAAATGAAAAATTAAAAAAAAGGAGATTATTTTTATGGCAAAAACAGTTTTACACAAAGCGAACACACGCGGACATGCCAATCATGGTTGGCTCAATTCGTACCACACTTTCAGTTTTGCAAACTACTATAATCCTGAGCGAGTACATTTTGGTAGATTACGTGTATTAAATGATGATACCGTTCAAGCCGGACAAGGTTTCGGTACGCACCCCCACAATGATATGGAAATTATCAGTATCCCGCTGGAAGGTGATTTAGAGCACAAAGACAGTATGGGAAACGTAACGGTAATCAAACATGGTGATGTGCAAGTAATGAGTGCCGGTACGGGAGTTTATCACAGCGAATACAATCACAATCATGACCGATTGGTGAAATTTCTCCAAATATGGGTTTTCCCCAACAAAAAAGGAGTAACACCACGCTACGACCAAATTACGCTCGATGTTAATGACAGAAGAAATAAATTCCAGCAAATTGTTTCTCCGAATGCCGGCGAGGAAGGAGTTTGGATATATCAGGACGCTTGGTTTCATCTTGGTCAGTTCGACAAGGATTTTTCATTGGATTACGATATCCGGAAATCCGGCAACGGAGTTTATGCTTTCGTATTAAGCGGTGAATTTGAAGTGGATGGTCAGAAATTAGAAGTGCGTGACGGTTACGGCCTGTGGGAGTTGGATAAATTCAACGTAAAAGCATTGACACAGGATGCGGAAATCCTGCTGATGGAGGTGCCGATGAGGTAATACATCGGCAAACTCCCTCAAAAGCGGTCAGGCAGCGCTCCGAAAAATAATGGTTGCCGGTTTTTTAGTCAAATATATTTTTTTGGTTTACTGATGTTCTTTTCTGAGCAAATCATTCACAGTTTTCACAGGATTGAATGTTTCGATTGGCACTTCTACGAAAACCGTGTTCCAGTCACTCATAGCTCCATTCCATAGTCCCGGAAGTTCGAGTGCTTTTAATTCCCGACCGCTTTTGGATTTTAGCGAAATAAAACCGGTATTCTTATCAACGAATTTCAATAAATCAAACTTTTCACCTTTGTAGTTTTTTACGCCGCAAACTAAATCTACCGGGTTAAAGTGTGTCGCGTTCTGCATTATGGCTTTATCCTTTGGATTGCTCTGGTCGATTTGTGAACTTTCGAGAATTTGTGGTGACACCGTACCGTCTTGATTCACCGTAAGGAAAGGACCACCGCCCGGTTCGCCTTCGTTTTTCACCATTCCACAAACCCGAATCGGACGATTTAATTTCAGGGTCAAATATTTTCTCAATTCTTCTCCTTTCAGGGATTTGATGTCCGGGTGGTGATTATTCAGTCTTTTTTCACAAAACTGTGAAATAACAGCCATTTTAGCATCGGAAATTTGTTCGTTTTCAAGCTCTTTCAGGTATGAAAATGCTTGTTTCTGTAAACTTACGAGTAGCCCGCCGATAAGTTTTTTGTAAGTTACCGTTGGTTCTTTGAGTGTGTCCGGCACCACATTATCAATGTTTTTTATAAAGATAACATCGTAATCCAAATCATTCAAATTAGCAATTAGAGCGCCATGACCACCCGGTCTGAACAGCATTTCACCATCATCTTCACGGAAAATTTCGTTGTTTGTATCAACCGCTACGGTGTCTGTTGAAGGCTTTTGTTCGGAAAATGATACGTTGAACTTCACGTTGTATTTGGCTTCAAATTTTGGCAAGCTTTCTTCCAAATGTTTTTCAAATAACTCTCTGTGTTCATTTGAAACGGTGAAATGGATATTAACTTTTCCATTGCATTCGGCATAGAGCGCTCCTTCCACGAGATGTTCCTGCATAGGAGTCCGCTTTTCAGACGGATAGGAGTGGAATTTCAGCAGCCCTTTTGGCAATGAGCCGTAATTCAAGCCATTTTCACTCAGTAAATCAGAAACGACATCTTTATATTTCTCGTGTGCAGTTAACTCTTCAATGCTTTGACGATTGTTTTTGTAACACGCATTATTCAAATCTTCATAAAAAGCAAAATTTTTGATTTCATCAAAGAATTTCTTTTCAAAATCACCTTTAGGACGCGTATCACCACTGTCTAAAAAAGCAAACAGATCTTTAAACATACGGCTTGCCGCGCCGGAAGCCGGGACAAATTTCAAAACATCGGCATTGGAGCTCAGGTACTCTTCCCATTGGGCGGAATACTTTGCTTTATCTTCATCAGAAAGCCGGAACAGTCCGTTGTTGACAGACGCCGCACTCCGAATTTCAAGAAATGGAAAACCTGTAATGAAATTATTTAACTGTTCTTCGATTTGAGATTTTGAAATACCACGCTTTTGCAAGGTAATTTCATCTGATGATCTTAACATAACTAATGAATATATAATCCCTTCAACCTCATAGAATGAAGCTGCGGAAGGGAAGTTCAACTTATTGTCAATGAAATTTTGAATAAAATATAAATGAAACAGATAAAAATCAAAGGAAAAATTCGCTCGTTTTTATAGCCGATAATCTTGCTTAATTCAGTCGATACAGCAGTTTTTCGGACATTAGGCATGATCATTATTGAATACTCTACTCTTCACTCAATTGCTTTTTAATCAGTTCAATTTCCTCTTTCCTTTTTTTCAGAAATGCATTGTGATTTATGATTTCATATATTTCATTTCCACTTGAAGAGCTTAGAATTGTAGCTAAATACGGGTAAAGGTTAATGGCTTTCTGATTAAATTCCAACGCTTTGTTGATGTCACCCAGAATTTCATAAGCTATACTAATATTATTGTAAGCTTTGAATTTGGTGTTGTTTTTTCTTGTGGAGTTTATGGCTTCTTCCCATAATGAAATTGCTGATTTCCAGTTTCTTGTGACTACCGAATCCATTGCTTGCTGCATTTTTGGGTGATTTGGAGTGTAAAAATAGCGGTCTTGCTTTTCCCATCGTGGAATCAACCGTTCAGCTACATTCGAGCCGGTCAAAATACACGCATCGACCAATGCATTGTATCTTGTCGGTATGTTTTGCGCGTTTTCACTTTCCCACGAAAATTCGTCGGTAAATTGCTTGTGTGTCGAAGCAGTATTGTCAGGATAATGAACTGACCAGGTGGAAATGACTTTAATATCCAGCGCGTTGACGATATAATAATCGACAAAATAACGGCCAAATTCGTCAAGTGTTTGGATATGATCAAGTGAAATAACTGCATCCGCATTGTATAGATTGCACAAAAACTTCACGTCCTCTTTTTGTAATGAGCTGATTTTTTCGAAGTTGTCGGTTTTGTTCAAGTTTGTTTGAGAAATTCTAACTGAGTTAAAAAACTCTTTATCCTCTAAACTTTCTTTCAAACTTGCATTGGTAAATAAGGCTGCGCTATCAAACTCGACAGTTTCTTCCGCTCCCGTGCTCAGATTTAAATGTCCGACATTGTAAGGCTGAACAACTGTGTTATTGACAATCAACACGTTTCTCACGCCCGGAGCGAAAGTTACTTCCGCTGGACGAAGCAAATCGAGTGTTGTAAACATTCTCTGTGTACGACATGAAGAAAATGCGATAATACAACAGATTAATGCGATATTGATAAATAATTTTTTATTCATAATTTTAGTGCAATCAGGGTAGGCTTATAAATGTTTACTACAAAGTTAAAAATTAATTGTCAAATTGTCATAAGCAAAGTGAATATTTTTAGGTAATTCTTTATCAAGTTCGCTCTGAAGTCCTATTTCATGACTTGCATGTGTAAAATAGGTTACATTTGCTCCGATTTTTTTTGATAATTTAATGGCTTCACTCAATGAAAGATGTGAAAAGTGCTCTGTTCTTCGCAATGCGCTTAATACTAAGATTTTCAGGTTTTTCAGTTTCGAAAACTCGTTTTCATCTATGGTTTTCACATCAGTAAGGTAGGCAATATCACCGATTCTATAGCCTAAAATTGGTAATTTTGCATGCATTACACGTATAGGTGTTATTTTCAATCCGTCTATAGTAAACTCATTTTCATCGATTTCAAACAGATCCAAATTCGGTACACCCGGGAATTTATATTTTCCAAAACAATAAGGCATGTTTCTTTTAATCTGGTCAAGGACTTTTCGCTCACCGTATATTCTCATTTCTCCCAAGGGTCGGACATCATCAAGTCCCGAAACATGATCATAATGAACGTGCGTAAGTAAAATCGCGTCAAGTTTGTGAGTCTTGTTGGTTATCAGTTGCTGACGTAGATCAGGTCCCGCATCGATTAATATGCTTTTGTTGTTCACTGAAATTACCGCGGAAGTTCGAAGCCGTTTATCCCGCTGATCGGTTGAAAGGCAGGTAGGGCAGGAGCAACCAAGTTGCGGAACACCTGTAGAAGTTCCTGTTCCTAAAAAAGTAATTGCCCCTTGTGCAGGTGAAGAAGTGTGTTTGGCAGAAAGCGCTAAATTGTCCGGATCAGATATGCTGTTTATCATACGATTTTTTTTAAATTAAGAACGTCTGAAACTCGCCATTCATCTTCATGCGGTTTGGGTGAAAATTTGCTTCTAATGGCTGTTCCATAATTGAATGTATAAAAAAATCCCTTTCAAAGCAAGTCGGAAGCAGGAAGTGAGCGAGATAAATTCATCCTGATTCTCCACTCTTTCGGATATAAGTTATTACATCTCTTGCCAAGGTTTTTCACCCAGCCAATCGGGACATTTTTGTTTTTTAACAATACAAATCCGTTTTTTGTTTCGGGAAGCTGAATAGTTTCCTTGCTTAAATATTGAATTGCTTTTTTTTCATCAATTTCAGCTGTGTTGACATTTTCAAGGTTTATCTGTTTTGAAAGTGCCAGACTGATGTGCGGAATGAAGTCTTTTCCTTTAATTTCAGCAAGTGTAATGCCAAAATGAATTGTCTTCAATTCTTTTCTTAAAATTTCAACCTTATCTAAATGAGTTTTTTGAATTGCCGAAACAACATTATTTTCGATTAATAATTCCCAGATTGACGGGTTGATAAGTTGATTTTTAAGGGATAAGAGATTGTTATCCGTTTTTTGAATTTGCTTGTTCTTTTTCTTTTTGTGAGCTTTTGGACAATCGGATGTCTTTCTTAAAACAGAAATGAAAAAACCTTCTCCTCTCGTCTTGTGCGGATAAAAACGATACCCTTTTTCGCCGGCAGTAATTTCCGGGAACTGCTCGATTTTTAAGGGCAAAAACTCTGCTCCAAGTTCAGATTCAATCCACTCTATAATGTCGTCATTTTCATTTTTATTGTAAGTGCAAGTGCTGTAAATTAATATTCCATCGGACTTTAATGTATCCCATGCACCGTTTAGTATGTCCTTTTGACGCATACTGCACATCGTTACATTTTGCTTGCTCCACTCACTAATCGCACCTTCGTCTTTTCTGAACATTCCTTCGCCGGAGCAGGGCGCATCGACAACCAACACGTCAAAGAATGAGGGTAACTTTTGAAAATCTTCCGGAGAATTATTGCTTACTAACACGTTATCATTTCCCCATTTAATCATATTTTCAGCTAAAATATTGGCGCGGCTTCGGACTATTTCGTTGGAGACTAAAAAACCGTTTTCATTCAAATATTGAGAAATCAAGGTAGATTTCCCACCGGGTGCTGCTGATAAATCGAGCACTGTGCTATCCTTTGAAACGTGCTGCTCAAGAGCTTGCTGAAGAAACATTGAAGAGGCTTCCTGCACATAATATGCTCCGGCATGAAACAGCGGATCGGCAGTAAATAAAGGTCTTTCTGATAGATAATAACCGGAATCACACCAGGAAACTCTCTCATTTGAAGGTGTAATTTGAGTTTTGTTATTTAAACGAATACTGATTGGTGATGGAGATTCTAAAGATTCAATAAAATCTGAAAACTCATTCAGTAAAATTCCTTTTATTTGATCGAGAAATGATTCGGGTAATTTCATTTGAGAATTGTTGATATGCAAAGATAATGATTTCTGAATTAAAGAAAAGGGTTGAGGTAGTGAGATTTTTGTGAAACTTATTTTCTGTTTTTTTCATCATCGTTTTATCACAATTTTCTACATTTACCTATATGATTTTGAATGAATGATAATTTGGTTGAAAAATTTTCTGTAATTTTACCGTTTGAATTAAAAGAATAACTTGGCAGATTTTTTGTTAGAATAGTGCTGAAAATGAATAGTAATATGAAGATAAAATATTCGGTTTTGTTGATATTGTTTTTGTGTTTCAACGGGAATATAAAATCCCAAACTGTTTTCAAAACACAAATTTTCGAAGAAAATATAAAAACTTTACAGACAAAAGTGAATGGAGATGCCTTGTCTGCACCAATAATTCTACTTAACAGCGATGATGTCCTGACCATTAGCTTTGATGAAATGTCTCACGAAGGTCACCGTTTTTCGTATGAAATCAAACATTGCAATTCGGATTGGACTATCTCTTCGCTCTCCAGCACAGAGTTTTTACAAGGATTTTCTCGCGGCTATATTGATGATTACGCGCGTTCTGTTAATACTACATTTTTATATACAAACTATCGGTTTTTTATTCCGAACAATGACATGAAGCTGAGTGTGTCAGGCAATTACATTGTAAATATTTACGAGAACAATGATTCAGACAATCCGGTTGCTTCGGTTCGTTTTTATGTAGTTGATCCGAAAGTTGAAATCCAAGGAAAAGTTCGCGGAAATACAGATACAGAACTATACAAATCACTTCAGCAAGTCGATTTTGATGTGCTGACCCGAAATTATCGGATTCAGGATGCACATTCAGAGATTCAGGCTGTTGTCAGGCAAAATGAGCGTACTGATAATGAGGTAACTGACATAAAACCAACGTATTATTCTGCTGAAAAATTAAGCTTTGTGAATAATCGTAAGTTGATTTTTGAAGGAGGAAATGAGTATAACAGAATCGATTTTTCTTCAAGATACAACTTTGATGAGCGGATAAAATCGATTGAATATGTCCGTCCGCATTATGAGGTTACGGTCGCAGATAATTTTGTCCGCTCAGGTGAACAATACCAGACCGATTTTGATGTGAACGGAAAATTTGTAATTAACTATCAGAATGGAATTGACGACGATGTGGAAGCAGAATACATGTATGTTCACCTTTTTTTGCCTGTTGATAATCCTTTCTTGGACGGGAATATTTATTTGGGAGGAAACTGGAATTATAACCAGTTGGACGAAACCAGCCTGATGAATTTTGATTCATACAACAATCTCTACTCCAAGACTTTACTCCTAAAGCAAGGAGGATATAATTATCAATTTTGGTACGTCCCGAAAAACTCCAAAAAAGTGACTGTACAGCCCATTGATGGCAGTTACTGGCAGACACAAAATGAATATACGATTTTTGTTTATCACCGTCCTTGGGGTGGGAGATACGATCAGTTGATTGGGGTAAAAGTGCTTTAACTTCTGCTCCTGTATGCGAAAAGAGATATTAAACTGTATGGTAAAATTGAACATTATTATACAATGAATTTCCCGTATGGGAATTAAGAGATTATGAAGGTTTACAAATTTGGCGGAGCATCCGTTCGCTCTGCAGAAGGAATAAAAAACATAGCTAAAATTGTTTCAACCGTAGAAGATGATTTGTTTGTAGTGGTTTCTGCGATGGGCAAGACCACAAACGCGTTGGAAGAAGTTTTGGCTGCCTTTATGAAAGCCGACAAACAGGCAGCATTAGAGAAATTAGACGAAATAGAAGCGTATCATTTTCAGATTATCAAAGAGGTGTTCGCTGAAGAAATAAACGGTCATTTGTCAGTTCATTCAGCGTTTGCAGAACTTAGAAATTTGATAGAAACCGGTGCCGGTGATGATTATGACCGATGGTATGATCAGATTGTTTCTTATGGAGAAGTTATTTCTACCTTGATTGTTTCAGCTTATTTTACTGAAACAAAATTGTGTAACAAGTGGCTTGATATGCGGAAATTATTAGTCACAGACAGTAACTATCGGGAAGCGAATGTAAATATGCTTGAATCCGAAAGAAGATTAAGGCAGGCAATTAATTTTGATGATTGTAAAATTTATATTGGTCAAGGTTTTATCGGAAGTAATACACAAGGCAGACCCACAACGCTGGGACGTGAAGGTTCGGATTATACTGCGGCTGTAATAGGGAATCTGCTTGATGCAGAGAGTGTTACAATATGGAAAGATGTGCCGGGGGTTTTGAATGCCGATCCGAGAATATTCCAAAATACGATTCATATTCCCGAATTGACATACTTAGATGCTGTTGAATTGGCATTTAGCGGAGCTCAGGTTATCCACCCTAAAACAATCAAACCGCTTGAAAATAAACAGATTCCTCTTTATGTCCGTCCTTTCAACAATCCGTCTGAATCCGGTTCGGTAATTAAAGCGGAAATCTCAAAACCGATTGATGTACCGGTACTGATACTGAAGAAAAATCAAGTGCTTTTTACGATTCGTCCATTGGATTTTTCATTTGTTTTGGAAGAAAGCTTGTCCTGGATTTTCATGGTCATTGAAAAATACAGACTAAAAGTATCACTGATTCAAAGTTCTGCCGTAAGTATCTCAATATGTGTTGATAATAGTCGATATTTACAAAGGGCGATTGATGAGCTTTCAACCGATTACAGGGTTTCATACAATGAAGGGCTGGAGCTATTGAATATCCGCGGCATAAATCCCGAAATTGAAGGTGAATTAATTACCGGAAAAGAAATTATCCTGCAGCAAAAGACAAGGAGAATCGGAAGATTCGTAATGAGATCTTCTCCCAAACCCATTCCTGAAGTGGATTAAATTTTGACTATTAAGCCAGAAAATAAAAGTAAAACAATAAAGATCAAAAATTTTAAAAACAAGAAACGGTTTCAACATCAAATGAAACCGTTTTTTTTGTTCGCATGATAATGACTTTCATTTTTATCAAGTTTTATTCACGATTTTATTCACGATTTTAAAACTTGAACTTGGAAATTGCTGAAAATCAGTATATTATAAATAATTTGTGCGCAGGATGAGACTCGAACTCACATGCCGTAACCGGCACTACCCCCTCAAAGTAGCGTGTCTACCAATTTCACCACCTGCGCTTGTTTTTTTTTAATCAGAAATCAGAAGTTTTATTTCTAATTTCACTATTCTTTCTATTCTGATTTTAAAAAGTGCCCAAAACAGGACTCGAACCTGCACAGCGTTGCCGCCATTAGTCCCTGAAACTAACGTGTCTACCAATTCCACCATTTGGGCAGGTTCTTTTTGAGAAAAAAAGCGAAACACGCTGTTCCGCTGATGATCTATTTTTATAGGTCAATTCCTCTTTTTGCGAGTGCAAATTTACTATTTATTTTAAAGTCAGCAAAATATTTTCAGCTTTAAGAGAAAAAAAAAGAAAACAATACGTCAAAATACAATAGCTTAATAGGTAAAAAGTCTAAAAATAAGTCAATCGTGTATATTATTCCTACTACTATGACTTTTTTTTACTCTCAGAATATTGCAAAAATCTCTATCTTTGAAATTTCAAAATAGTCTTTCACAATACACTAACCATGAAGAAATATTTACTTCTTACTTTTTTACTTTTCGGACTTTCACACGCATCAAATTCTCAAAGCGGATACGCATTAAGCCTTCCGGGAGGAACGGGCACCGCTTCTACCTCCAGCCTTGAGATTCCGGCATTGAATTCACATATAAATAGCTTCCCGTTTACAGTAGAAATGTGGGTAAAACCCGTTAGCTGGGTCTCATATGGAGGTTTTTGGGTTGATCGATCGGGGAATATTAACAGTGTTCAATTCGATAATAATTCTGCGGGATATCTTCGCTCGGATTTCAATGCAATAGCGCGTTTTGTTTCTTCACTTTCAAATGCAGTACCCAATTTTGGGGTTTGGAATCATCTAAGCATGAGTGTTAGAGCTGATTCAGTGATTGTAGGACTAAATGGTGTTTACTATAAAACCCGGCATACAACAACGTGGAATAACAGCTTTTTTAGCAATGTATCTTACGTCGGGAGTGATCCTGCAACATCCGGAAGAAATGTTGCCGGACAATTTGATGAAGTCAGATTCTGGAATGTAGCCCGGACTCCGGATGAAATTGAAAACTTTAAAGACAAAGCGCTCAATGGCAATGAAACCGGATTGGTTGCTTATTATAATTTTGACAATCAAGATGCCAACGATAAAACTTTGAATGCAAAAAATGCTACAGCTAATGGAGCTTCATATGTTTTTGTTCCATCAGTCGGAAGTGATGCAAGCTTATCAAATATTGAACTTTCGGCAGGTGTCTTGGATAAAGACTTTTCTTCGGGTATAACTACATACACGGCGATTGTTCCCCCTTCATTTCCTTCCACTACGGCAACAGGAATAAAAACTCAATCTTCTGCGACATTGACCAATAGTCCGGCTATATTAAGTCTTTCGAATCCGACTGTTATCATGACCAACACTTCAGGTGATGGAACAGCGACTAAAGACTATACGATTAATTTTGCTCAACCCACAGTTGAAAACTGGAGTGGAAACGGTGCTGTCGGCAACAGATCCTATCCAAATCTTTGGGGTTGGAGTTGCTCGAACTCTACTTCTTGCTGGAGTTTGGCAAATTCTTCGGGAACCGCCTGTAGGTACAATGATGTGTCTTCCGGATGGACTTTCAATGGGGCAAACTGGTCAGGCAGAAATCTTTACATTCGATGGGATGGAGTAGGAGGTACTTCTGTTTCTTCGGTTTACAGCTACCCTGTTTATTTGGAAGCATGTCAAAGTTATGCGTTAAAATTAAAATATTCTTGGGCGAACAATGCCACCGTTCCTAACTTAACAGCTTCGATAGCCACAGACCCGAATGGTGTAAATAAAATCATTTCGAAAGATTTGCTCTGTTCACAAACCAAACAATTGTTTTTAGAAGAAACCATTGCATTCAATTCGTCCTCGGCAGGAGTTTGCTATTTGACTTTGGGTGCTAATACGGCAGCACTTTGTGCTATTGCGGATTTTTCACTTACAAAAATAATTACTCCTGATTTGTCCGTTTCTGTCTCAAATCTGACTTTTGATGATTTGAATAGCAATCGTGAATTTACAATCAGTGGAAATTCATTGTCGGAATCGGTGATATTGACAGCTCCTTCGGGAATTTCTTTGAGCAAATACACCTTTACCACAGAAGAAGTTCAGTGCGGAGTAACCGTTTCTGCAACTTTTGACGGAAGCAGATCTATAAATAACGAGCAGATAACAATCAACAGCGGTACTCTATTTTCAAAATCAATTCAAATCAACACGATTTCCGGTGATGGTAGCTGCTTTACACCACTTTATTCAGACAAAGTAAATTTAATTAACGATCCGTTTATTAATAATCTGAGTAATTTTTCGGGTTGGGGAACCACCTCTTTGGAGACAGCAAGTCCCTATTGCGGAAAAAACAGCGGTAAAATCACAACTTCAGGCTCAATCGATCAGGCTCTGAATCTGAATCCTTACACAAAATACAGAATGAAGGCTGTAGTAAAAACTGTAGGAGGAACTTTCCAGCTTGGAATTGCAAAATATGATGGAAATAGCGCTGATATTAACAATGTGATTGATACCGGAGGAGAATGGCAAGTGGTTGATTTTTATTTCAATACGGGTGCGGTTACGACCGGAGCGCTTACTTTTTTCAACAATTATCAGAAATCGGGTACAATCGGTTATATCGACAACTGGGAATTATATGAAATAGCCGAAATAAATGGTATGGACGTGGTCATTTCCAATGAACAAATACCGGAAAATGAGGTAAAAGCTACGCTTCGGGAAATGCTGGCGAAACATCTCCCTTATGCGGAAGGGCAATTCAAGTCCGGCGGATATTTTGGAAATGGACAAAGTGTAGAGCATGGGGCTCGAACAAATGCCGATTACGCGTTGATTTACGCCTTTATTTACAAAAAAGCACAAGATCAATCGCTTCCCGGAGGCATGACAATTGAAACAATTAAACAAAGAGCATTATCCGCGATTCGCTATTCGTATGATTCACACACGGCTAATAAAGTAAAATTATGTACAGACAACAGATATTGGGGATTGGTCTGGGAATCATCAATGTGGAGCACTTCTACTGCGTTTGCAGCCTGGCTCATGTGGGATGAGCTGACTAATCATGATAAAGCTATGATTAGGAAAATGGTTGTAGCTGAAGCTGACTACAAACTGTCAACTCCAATTCCTACCGCAATCAATTCTGACACAAAAGCAGAAGAAAACGGTTGGGATACGAATATCCTTGCTATCGCTTCAGCAATGTTTCCTGAAGAAAAAAACTCAGAAGCCTGGACGTATCGCTGTAAACAATACGCGATGAACACATACAGCGTGAATGCTGATTTGTATAATTACGATGTTGTTGATGGAAAATATGTCCGCGACTGGCATATTGGAGCGAATTTATTCCCGGATTACGCGTTGGAAAATCACAATTTTTTCCACACGTCCTATCTGAATATCCCAATTCAGGAAATGTCTGAATCGCTTCTGGCTTACAAAGCGGTTCAGAATCAACAAAATCCTGTATTTGAGATTCCCGAAGCATTGAAACACAATGTTTCAGGTGTTTGGAATTCGATGCTGAAAGAATTTATTATGGCTGATGGAATTTTGGCAATGCCGAATGGAAATGATTGGTCAATGTATATTTATGACGAATTGGGAACCTATTCAGCATTAGCCTGTATTTACAGAGATCCGGATGCCTTGATGCTTGAAAGTTTGGTGTTGCAATATGCTAAAATGCGTCAATCGACCACTTCGGATGGCTCATTCTTGCTTAGCCCGGATGTAGGTGAACGAAGAATGGCTGTAACCGGACGAAGATTAGTTTTCGCACACCTATACCACGATTATTTTCCGACTTCCGGAATGACTGCCACAAAGTGGAGTGACTTCAGCAAGCAGCATGAAATAACAAAATACCTCCCTTACAGTGGTATTATTCGGAGCAATAATGATGATCGGTATGTAACGTTCTCGTGGTTCCAATCGGCAGATTTATCTTATAAATCGTATATGGGAATGGCTTCTCCTAATAATGCGAATTTCAGTAATATTATTTTCCCGTTGAAAGTGGCGAATACCGGCAACTTTACAGGATATACCGATGTGTCAGGCAGAAATCGAAATGCTTCTTTTCAAGGTAATACATTTACTATGAATCCGAAAAACTTCTCGACAACAGGGAAGTTAAACTTAAACGATAGCGCCATTTCACAATATCTGTCATTTTATTCAACTCCGGGAAATGCAGTCATTTATGTAGATGAACTTGTGGGAAACACCGCAGGAACTTTGACTAAAGAGGGTGGGTTGCTGCTTGGAATTACAACAGACATTCTCACAAAACTAAACAGAACACTCTATTACGAAGGTGGCAATATTCGTTCGAATGGAAACGCTCTTGAAAAATTATCCGGAAACTGGGTGAATGTAGATAACGAATACGGAGTTATCTACAATGGTAACCATGAAATTGCTTTCGGTGAAAAAGAGCTTAAAACCTCAGTTTATGTTTCGAAACTATATGGATCATATTCAACGACTTCCAAAGCATTTGCCGCGAATGAATTGATAGGATCTCGAGCAATGATAGCCTATCCGGGAGTGAACAGCGCTGCGACCCAACACTTGGAAGCAAAAGCGCAATATCCCTATGTAGCGGCAGGCTGGAAGGCAGTCGCGGCAGAAGATCCGGATGGGAAAAGACATTTAATTATCTCGAACTTCCGCTCTAATTCGAGTTCAGAAGTATCGCTTTCTTTTGCTGAAGGAGCGCCGGTGTTTGATCGGGTGACGAATATAAACAATGCTGCGGGAACAGCCACATTTAGCTGTATGCCAAACTCATCAATCACCCAAGAACTCTACGCGTTCGTAAAATCTGAAACGCTTCCCGTGAAGGCTGTTCAGGGTGAAAATCCATATTCTGTATTTATCTTGAATGAGAATAATTCGGAGGTTTCAGTTTCGGTGTCAATTTGGATTAATGGTGCTTACCATACGATAAACTCTGTTATCGAAGCAAATCAAAGTAAGTTTTACAAAGCCGAAAATAACATGATCGTTGAAAAAATAGCTGAACTCCCATTTGGATACCGGAATATTTCAAGAGGAAAACATATTGTAGCGGATGACCAACTGCCGGAAAATTTTCCCTTTGCGATGATAGATGACGAAGATACAACGTTCTATAAATCAATGACAAACCCAACAAGCGCTTCACCACAGAAATTGACATTGCGGCTTATGGGAAACTACATGATGGACAAATTGATTGTCAAATCAGTTGCCGGAATAGGACCGAAAGATATCGCTATTCAGACTTCTATGGATGGGGTGAACTTTACATCTATTACTTCGTCACGCTCGAAGATACTGAAAATGAGCAAATCGTCAGCTTCAATGAAAGTCAGGGTAGATTTTTCAGGATTGTAGTAAACTCATCATTTGGAACGAGCAATGTAGGTATTTCCGGAATTCAGTTATTTGGATATCCAAAATAAACTAAAACTTAAATCAAAAATGAAAAAATATATTTATAACATAATACTCTTATTTGCTGTTGTTTGTGTGTCAGCACAAGTCACTGAATCAGATATGATTGAAGTTGAGGGTGGTAATTTTACGATGGGAAATAGTTCGTATTCACGGGAATCGCCTACTCGAAATGTGACGATTTCTACGTTTTATATGAGTAAAAATGTTATTACAAACGCACAATTTGCTGAATTTTTGAATGCTTACGAAAGTCAAACCGTAAAACATAATGAATTTGCCGGAAAACTAATGTTCAAATAAGATTCCTGGGGAATAATAAATAATAACGGAGCTTGGCAGGCCGCAACGGGATTTGAGCAGCATCCGGCTATCAATGTAACTTGGTATGGTGCAGATGCCTATTGCAAGTGGGCCGGAGGAAGACTCCCTACGGAAGCGGAGTGGGAGTACGCCGCAAAAGGAGGAGTAAATAAGAATGTTTTTGTTTACAGTGGCAGCAGTACAGCTTCTACTGTTGCATGGTATTACAATAATTCCGGGCAAACAAACAAGCAGGTTGGAACTAAAACTCCCAATACGTTGGGTCTTTATGATATGAGCGGAAATGTGTACGAATGGTGTTCGGATTGGTTTGGCCACTATGACGATATCCGCGCTTCTACCATTAATCCTGAAGGACCGGATTCCGGCGTATCGAAAGTGATTCGTGGAGGTTACCGCTCCAATGGAGTAACAGATTTGCACTTGACACACAGAGAAAGTATATCGCCCGATGAGAGCTATAATTTTGTAGGATTCAGGTTGGTGAAAAACACGCTGACAGCAGTAAATCAGGTGATAGAGAAACCGAATGTTTTGTTCCCAAATCCTGCAAATCAATTCGTAAGAATCCAATCGGAAAATGAGATAAAGAATCTAAAAATCATTAATTCCGAGGGAAAGATGATTTATAATGATACAATTGAAGACAAAACTTTTTCAGTTTCCAATATACCAAACGGGATTTATTTGGTGTTGTTGATGAATAACTCAAACAAAACAATCAAACAAAAATTAGTTGTAGAGAGGTGAAATTTCGGTTTTTATCGAAGTCACTCTTCTTAAGTTTATCAAAAACGGATAAACTTTTTTCATTTAAAACTTTGGGAAAACAAATCAATAAATTTTCATTTTCATTTTATATTTAGTATTTTTACGTTTAAACTTACTTAAACTTATACGCTATTACTGATGAAAAACATTACTAAAAAGATACTTTCACTTTTGTTGTTTCAATTCTTAGTATTCTATTCCTTCTCGAATACACAGCAAATTGTTTTCGAGCAATTTCCATTGAGTGATAAGTTACCCTCCAATTCCGTTACACGCACTTTTCAAGATTAAGATGGTTATGTCTGGTTTGGGACGAAAGACGGGCTTTGCCGTTTTGATGGATATGATGTGAAAATTTTCAGATCGAGCGCGAAAACTCCCGGCAAACTGACAAATAATGAGATTGAGAGCATTGTGGAAGACAACAATGGTAAACTGTGGATTGGTACTTTGGAAGGTGTGAATACGTTGGATAAAAGAAACTTCAGCATCAAGCCATTTAAAAACAAATACACGGAAAATGGTAGAATTAACTATATTACTTGTGATCGGAACGGATTTATTTGGATTTCTGTGGCGAATATAGGGTTACTTAAAGTGAATCCGAACAACGATGAATATGAACTGTTGACTTCTGCTGCTAATTCACGTATCAGATTGAATAACAATAATGTATCACAAATATACGAAGATAGAAACGGAAATATCTGGCTTACTTTCTGGAAAGGCGGTGTAATGTGCTTAGATAAAGAGTCAAAAAAAGTGCTTGTTTCGGATAAGATCGGACCGAACAACAATCCGTTTCGAATTTTTCAGGACAACGATGGTCTGTATTGGGTTTTGACTTGGGGAGATGGAATTTATCACATGACTTTGGACTCGAGAAATATGTTGAATATCTTTCGGCCTAAATTAGTAAACTCCTCAAACGCCATAGATAATATTGTTTACAGCATTGTTCAAGATAATAAATTTGGACATATATGGGTGATTTCATTTAACGGGCTTTATATTTTCCAAAAGCAAGAATCTGACATTTATAAAATAATAGATGGAAAAAGTTTTGTGAAGAAAACTTCCGGTGAAATTTTTCACGATATTTATAATGATTCATTTGGGAATCTTTGGCTCGGATCGCTTGCCGATGGAGCTTACAGGCTGAATTTGATGAATTTTTCCTTTGAGAATTATCCAATCTACGATGTCGGTGAATCTGTAAAATCCTTTGTAACTCATCTGTGTCAAGCCAATTCGGGGAATATCTATGTTGCTTTGGACAGAAAGGGACTCTTCAAGTTTAATATCTCGGATGGAAGTATTGAAAATCTTTCCGATTCTCAGCTGAAAGGACTTAAAAGTATTAGCGCGATTACTTATATCGCTGAAAATAATGAATTTTGGATTGCAAATGAAGGAACAGGAGTTGTTTATATTTTTACAGAAAATGGGAATGAACTTACCTTTAAGAGGATGTTTTCATTAACCAAATCCATTGATAATCTCATAAGAACAATCTTTGAAGATGCTGAAAAAAATGTATGGATTGGAGCGAATACCGGTTTGTACAAAGTAATGTCCAACAATATTGTGGAATTCTATAAACTTTACAATATCAACACGATAGGGCAAGATTCAGATGGAAATATCTGGGTGGGAACCGATAAGGAAGGATTGTTCCAAATGAAGAAACGGAGTCAGAGCAAAGATGAAAAGTCATATGAAATTAAGGAAATAGAGTTAAGAATAAATGACCATTTAAGCAAAAGTATTCAAAGTATTCACTGCAGGACAAACGGCGATGTCTATATCGGTACGAAAGAGGGCTGTATTTACTATTTTGATAAAAAGAACAATACAATCAACGATATTAGCGGTCAGTTTGGTATTACGGAAGAGAAAATTCTGGATTTGTTGGAAGATGAGCAAGACAACCTTTGGATTTCGACGATAAAAAGGGTTATTCGATTCAATATGACCACCAATGCTTCGACTTACTATTCTACATCTAACGGTGTGTTAATCAGCTCTTTCAATAAAGATTCTAAGTTGAAATTAAAATCCGGCAACATACTTTTCGGAGGAAATAACGGGATTTGTTCATTTAATCCTGTCCTACAGCAATCGGCTTTAAATCAACAAAAGAAAACTGTTTTATTGACAGATATTTTTATAAATGACAAGTCTGTTTTTGATTTAGACCTCTCAAAAACATACGATTCAAAAAAGAACAGACTTACACTAAAATACAAAGACAATAACGTGGGTATTGAATTCTCGGCTCTTGATTACCGTTCTGCGAATAACATCCAATATGCATACAAATTAGCGGGAATTACGGATGATTGGAACTATGTCGGTAATAATAGACGATTTTTGAACTATGCCGATTTGCCTTTCGGGAACTACGTTTTCATGGTCAGATCAAGTGATGAGAATGGCGTGTGGAGCGATGATATCACCACTATGTCGATTCATATCTTGCCACCGTTTTACAGAACCTGGTGGGCGTATTTACTGTACTTTTTGGCTCTTGTGGTGTTGGGAATTGTACTTTACAGAGGTTTTGCCAACAGAATTCGGCTTAGAAATGATCTGAAAATTTCACGAATCGAAAAAGAGAAAACAGAAGAACTGGCCCAGACCAAACTTCGATTTTTTACCAATATCACACACGAATTGCTGACTCCGATAACCATAGCGATGCTCGAGATTGAAAAATTACAGAACAACGGAAGCTCGAAACCTGCTCATTTTAATGTGATTACGGAAAGCGTTAACAGACTGCGAAGGTTGATAGAGCAGATTCTGTATTTCAGAAAAGCGGAAAGCGGCAATTTCAATCTGAAAGTAACAAAAGGCGATATTATTACATCTATTGAAAAAATTGTAATTCAAAATTTCAAGACACTCTACAATGACAAAGGGATAAACCTCTCTTTCTTCTCCGATAAAAAGAGTTATATCGCCTATTTTGACGCGGACAAACTTGACAAAGTTATTTATAATCTAATGTCGAATGCCTATAAGCACACAAATAGGGGAGGAAATGTAGATGTGACGGTAGAAATCAGCCAGAAAGATGATCTGGATTATTTGAATGTGTTTGTTTCAGATAACGGTAACGGCATTGCTGAAAGTGATTTACCTTTTATTTTTGATCGTTTTTACATTACCAGCACTTCAGATCAAAGCCAAAGCCACGGCATTGGATTGGGGCTGACAAAAGACTTGATTTCGATTCATAAAGGCAGCATTTCAGTGAAAAGCAAACTGAAAGAGGGAACAACATTCGAGTTTGAAATACCGATTTCACCGGTCGCATTTACTGAGGACGAAATCTATCGGGTAGAAGAAGAAATTGTAGAGGAAAAGCCTGAGAATCCGGATGTAATACAGGGAAAAATTAAGCAAAAAACGGATACGGACGATAGTAAAATCGAAAAAGAATTTACGATTTTGATTGTTGAAGACAACAAAGATCTGAGGGAAATCATGAGCGATAATTTAAGTCGGTTTTACCATGTTCTTGCCGCGGAGAATGGTGTCTTAGCGCTTGATTTGATTCATAAAAACGATGTGGATATTATAATCAGCGATATTATGATGCCCGAAATGGATGGTCTTTCACTTTGTCGTTTGATTAAGAATGACATAAAAACCAGTCACTTAAGTGTTTTGGTGCTTACAGCAAAGGATTCTCCGCAAGATAGAATTGACAGCTACGAAGCAGGTGCCGATGGATACATTTCAAAACCATTTGAAATGGAGGTGCTCGAAGCACGTGTCAAAAATCTGATTTACAGCCGAAGTAAGCGAATAGAGCAGTTTCAGCAAAATTACGAAGTAAACATTACAAATATAGAATACAACTCTACAGATGAAGAGTTTTTGAAACTCGCAATCAAAAAAGTGGAGGAAAAACTATCCGATGAAAAGTATGATTTCGAGCAGTTTGCAATGGATATGTCCTCATCGAAATCGACACTGCATAGAAAATTAAAATCGCTGACGGGATTATCGCCTTGGGAATTTATTCGGAATATCAGACTGAAGCATGCTGCTCAAATGCTAAAAAACAATGTCGGAAATATATCTGAAATAGCATTTAAAGTTGGTTTTAATGATCCGAAATATTTCAGCCGATGCTTCAAAACTGAGTTTGGCATAAATCCGAAAGAATTCCAGGATAGCCACAAGGAAGAGTAAAAAAACGAACGATTTTTTGCTTTGTTTTTTCATTTATATTTTAATCCGACAGCAAGGGTTTTAGAAAATTTTGTTCAAAACCCTTGCGCTTATTTTTATAGATAATATAGCTGTCTGACTTGATTTTCAACACGATGAGCGTTTTTCAATAGGCCTTAATTCGCTTATATTCACTGTGATAGTTGAAATCCTGATTTTGTTTGATTTTATTATACACTATTTTGACTTATTTTTCACTAAACTTGGGTAAAATAGTTGTTACATTTGTATTTGGAATTTTATCCTATAATTTTTTAATACTAACAAATAAAACATGTCTTATGAAAAAACACTTACTACGAAACTTAATCGGCATTTTTGTTCTAATAATCGCATTTAATTTCCGGGCAACAGCCGCGGATGTAGATGTAACAAGTACTTATCTTTCAAACCCCGGGTTTGATATATCATGCAATTACCTTTTTGATGCTCCTGCTGAAGATCTGAAATCAGCAAATGGCGGGGCAAACATCAAAACTGTAGAAAGCTGGACAATTGGCGACAAGGGGGATAATTCAGCAGCAGCTTCATATGAGTACGGTTATACGGGGACTTTGAATGCTTCAGGAGAATACGGTAAAATTCCGGCTACCGGGCCTGATGGAATAACTTCAGGCTCTGGTCATGGAGCATTAGGTATCTCTACGGCTTGGACGGGAACAGTTACCTATTATCAAAATGTTACCCTCCCTGCCGGCACATATAAAATAAAATACGCAGCTAAAAACACCGGTCCTAATGTGACAGACTATAGTCGTGTTGGTTGGGTTCCAACAACCGGAACATCTGTTTTATCCACAAGGACAAGTTTCCCAATGGGAGAATGGATTGAGGATGTAATTACATTCACACTGACAACTGAAACTTCCGGTAAGATACAAGTGGGTCTAAACGCTCCGAATGTGGGTTCAGGAAGTGTTGGAAGAATTTTCTTTGATTACATACAATTGTTGCAAGTAAATGATCCCATATTAAATGTAAATAAAACCTCATTGACATTTAATGCTGCAAACAGAATTGAATCTTTTGTAGTTACAGGATCAAATTTAACTACAGATATCACATTGACTGCACCGACAGGTATCACTTTGGATAAAACTACACTTACTGTTGCAGAGGCACAAGCCGGTGTGACTGTTACTGCGACATCTGATGGTTCAACTGCAATTACTGACGGTGAAATCATTTTATCTTCTTCCGGAGCTGAAAATAAAGTAATCACAGTAAATGTAGATAATGCTGAATTTGATTGTTTTAATCCTTTATATACAGATAGACCAAATTTAATTCCGGATCCATTATTGAATTCTCTTAACGGATTTGGAGGCTGGGGGTGGAAAAGTATTACAAATGTAGTCGGCGAGCCATTCTGTGGAAATGGAGCAGTCAAATTTGATGCACAAACAAACAGCTATCCTGAAGGTGCAGCACTCGATGTAAATTTGACTTGGAAACCAAACACAACATACCGCGTAAAAGCAATGGTTAAAACAGTTGATGGAAGTGTCGTTTTATTTGCAAAAGGAACATCGCCAGATTTCTTGTATGTAATTCCACAATCTAACGATGAATGGGTAGAAGTTGATAAAATTATTAATACAGGAAGCAGTGCCGGCAATGGATTTTTAAGTATCAATAATGTCGATGGTAATGCCACGGGTAAAGTTGTATTTATTGACAACTATGAATTATATGAACTATTTGATGCACCAAATGTATTGTTGGATAAGTCAAATATAGTTGTTGACATGCTGAAAGGGACTGAAACATTTGTTGTGACCGGAGTAAATCTAATCTCAGATGTAACTTTGATCGCGCCGGATGGAATTTCATTAGACAAAACAACTATTACAGCGGCTGAAGCGATTGCAGGCACTACAGTCACTGCTACATATGATGGAACAGTAGAAATTAATGCAGGTGCAATAGTAGTAAGTTCAATGGGGGCTGTAGATAAGGAGATTACTGTCGATGCGAAACCCGATGGAGCAACTTCTGCCATTATAAACCCAAGCTTTGAAGCTAATCAAGGCGATAGAGTACAAGACATACTGGGTTGGACAAAAACAGGACCTGCAAATTCTGAGTTCTGCACCAGAAACGATGCGGGACCGCTTGCGGGAGCATTTAAAACAGGTAACGTTTATTTCCAATATTGGAGCTCTGATAAACCTGACTATTCAGTTTCTCAAGTTATTACAGGATTGCCAAACGGAAGATATTTGCTGTCTGCTGATGCGGGAGGCGATGTAGAAACTAAAGGAACATTTGTATTTGCAAATGATAAGCAAGTTGAAGTAACTTCGACCGGAAGTACATATTCCGTTGAAACTGCTGTTGTAGATGGTACGCTAACCTTCGGATTTAAATCGGTAAATAGAACTGTGAATTGGTCATTTGCTGATAACTTTAAACTGACAGTTCTTCCATCTATTGTCGCTGTTGGAAATGCCGGTGCAAATCTTGATAGTGTATATTTTGATAGAGCAAATCGTACTGCCTCAGTCATTGTTTCTACATTATTAGTCAATGAAGGATTGAAATTATCGACAACTAATCCGGCATTCTCGGTAACTCCGGCGACTTTGCCAAATACAGGGGGCGAAGTAAGTATAACAGTTAGCGGAAATGAAGATTTAGAAGGTGATTTAAAAGTAACTTTAGCACAACCAATCAATGGTATTAATGGAATGCAAAAAGCAAAAGTAGGAGATCCTACAACATTCTCTATACCGTTAAAAGCTCTTTTGGCAGTGACAAATGTAAGAGATTTATTAATTGAAAATAATAAAACCATTATTGAAAGAGACAATATTATTTCATCATTTAATTTGGTCAAATCTTCAGTCGTAAAAATGGAGTTATTCAATGTAAATGGAATGAGAATAGATGACCATTCTGCATTATTAAATGCCGGTTCTAATCAATTAATAATCAAAAGAAACTTAATAAGCGGAGTCTATTTTGTTAGAATTTCGATAGACGGTAATTCTTATACACAAAAAGTTGTTAAATGATTTTTAACTAAACAAATAACACATTCAAGACGTAACGATGGATAAGTCGTTGCGTCTTGATAATTCAATTTATAAAATTTAAAACACTAAGAAAGAAAATTTTTTATTTTTGTTTTACAGATTTATTTAACTTTATCTACAACTCACAAAATACTAAATCAAACTAAATCAAACTAAATCAAACTAAAATAAACTAAATTAAACCCTAGTAATAC